>JASLWR010000001.1:42960-170939 GCA_030740765.1 Thermoplasmatota archaeon | reverse complement strand
CAAGGACCCGGAGCTTCTCCTTCAGTTCAAAAGCATTGAGAACTTCTTCCGGTGGATTGATGTTGGCTTCCACACTTTCCATCAGCATTTCATCCAAGGTCATGTTGTTCTCCAGACAGTGATCCAACCATCTTTGTTTCTGTTCGGGGCTGTGGACTCGTACACCAATGTAATCTCCATTGGAAGATCGATCGGTATTAGCCTCCACACTGTCGATTATAAGTTTGGTCAGAGATATTCCGTGTTCCCGAGAATAATCCATCCATCGTTGTTTTTGTTCTTCGTCCAGGGTTCTAACGCCTATGAAACAGTTACTTGCCGTTTTTGGTTGTGAGGTCACGTAAATCACCAAAACACCATAGAGTAATCACTGTATATATAACTTGTTAAACAAGCAAATACAAAACAGTTGTTTTCTACGGGCGCGGCCCTCGTCTACGACTCAAAAAGAATTATTTTATAATAACTAAAGGTCAGCTTGGCTGACCAAGGGGGCAAGCCCCCTTTTTTTGTGTTTGTATTTATTTTTGGTCGGACCTGCGTTTCTTACGCTCGCCCGTAGGCTCACTAGCCGAGGGTGATGGAGAAACAAGTTTCTCCGAACCCTAATATAATCTCCGATTATATGTCGGGCTCAGGGGTATATTTGATGCCCCGGAGTGAAACGGGAGCAGGTCCTCTTTTGTAAGAAAAGAAGAAATCACTCACTATGACCATTTTTTACTTTTCAAGCGTGTAATAAACCTTTATTTCCTCTATCTCCTCGAATATCTTTGGGACCACCCTTAGCGGCATCCCTATTTCAATCTCGTCCTTCTCAATTCCCTGAATCCAGCCCAGAAGCCTCCCTCCCTCGGGGAGATCCACGATACCGATGATGTAGGGAACCATATCGTCGAATCCAGTCGGAGCGGCGTGTATCACCGTGAAGGTATGCAGGGTACATTCACAACTGTACTCCAGCCATTCGAAATCCGGAGACATGCATTCGATGCAGTCGGCCCTTGGAGGAAAGGAAACGTGGCCGCAGGCCTTGCATTTCGATCCCACAAGCCGTCTTTCCCGCAATTCTTCCGCAAAATCAGTCACCTTGGTAAAGGGGACGAAATTGACCTTTCCAAACCAGTAGAACGGCATAGTTCATCGCCTCCCGTATATGTGTACAAAGGTGTACTGCCCGATCCCGCCCACGTTATGGGTCAGACCTATTTCGGCACTGTCCACCTGTCTTTTACCCGCCTCTCCACGGAGCTGTGTTACGATCTCGTACGTCTGCGAGGCCCCCGTCGCTCCCACGGGATGCCCCTTCGCCTTGAGGCCGCCGTCAACGTTCACCGGAGTACTGCCCCCGACGTAGGACTGTTTCTCGTCGATGAACTTGCCGCCGTCTCCCTTATTGCAAAATCCCAGATCCTCGTATGCCAGTATTTCCGCGATGGTGAAACAGTCGTGGACATCAGCCACGTCGATCTTCCCCGGTCCGATACCCACCTGTTCATATGCCTGCCTGGATGCCTCTTTCGCGCTGGGGATGCTGACCAGATCGGGTCGTCTCAGCAGCGACATTGCCGCCGACGCGCAGCCCAGGCCGTCCAGCCATACCGGGGTATCGTGAAACTTTTTGGCCTTTTCTTCATTTGCAAGTATAAGGCAGACCGCCCCGTCGGCGTTTGCACAGCAGTCGAACACCGTGAACGGATCGGCAACCGGGGGCGCCGCAAGGGCCCTTTCCACGGTTATTTCCTTTCGGAACATGGCCTTTGGGTTTAAAGAACCGTAATGATGATTCTTTACAGCCACGTTCAGCATCTGTTCGTGTGTTGTACCAAATTCGTGCATGTGACGGTTTGCGTACATGGCGTAGTAACCTGGAAATGTGGTTCCGAAACCGGATTCCCACTGCACGTCGCCGACCCTGCCCATGAGAGCCAGCAGTTCAGGCGTTTCCAGCTCAGTCATCTTCTGTACTCCGAGGACTGCTACTACATCGTGCATACCAGATTTTATCGCCATGTAAGCGCTCCGAATGGCCGCACTGCTGGAGGCGCAGGCTGCTTCCGTCAACCACGTGGGCTGATGATTCATACCCAGGTACTCCGCCACAACGCCGGGCAGGGACCTCTGCCTGTGGTATTCCGGAACCGAGCCGATGATAGTCGCATCGATATCTTTTCGGTCCAGATCGGGGGAATCTTCCATGGCAAGGCGAAATGCCTCGAAGGCCAGTTCCTGAACGGTTGCGTCGCTTCTTCGCCCGAACCTTCCATGCCCGATACCGGTTATTCCTACTTTCATTTTTCATACCCCCTAGATATACTGGCCCCCATCCACCTTGATGATCTCTCCGGTAACATGCCTGGACAGGTCGCTGCACAAGAAGGACACCACGTTTGCGATATCCTCGGGCTCAGCTACTCTACCCAGTACAGTTTCGTCTATTGCCTTGTTAAGGAACTGGGCCGGGATGTTCTTTGCCATGTCCGTCATAACCATACCCGGTGCTACTGCATTAACGTTCACGTTGAACTTTCCCATCTCCTTTGCTAGAGACTTGGTAAGTGCGATTATACCGCCTTTGGACGCCGAGTAATTTGTTTGGCCGAACTTTCCTCTGATCCCGTTGATGGAAGTGATATTCACGATCTTGCCATATCTTCTGTCCTTGAAAAGGGCTGCCGCGAGCTTGTTGTAATTGAAATAACCCTTCAGATTGACGGCAATGACCGAGTCCCATTCCTGTTCGCTCATTCTCCAGATGACCCTGTCGCGTGTTATCCCGGCATTGCACACGAGGATCTCCAGGCTTCCGAACGAGGCGAGAACCTCGTCGTACATGGAAACCGCATCCGCATAGCTCGAAACGTCGGCTTTGACCACCAGGGCCTTTCGTCCCATCTCCTCGATGGTGGCCGCCACTTCATTTGCTTCTTTGTCATGCCTTCGATAGTTTATTGCCACGTTTGCTCCGTCCTCGGCCAGTTTCAGGGCGATGGCCGTGCCGATCCCCAGGCTGCCGCCGGTCACTATGGCGTTTTTTCCTTCCAGTTCCACTGTACCGCCTCCTTTAATATAAATATATAAATTGGGCAAAGTAACGATAATATGATATTTTAAGATTAGGGGTCCGCAATTTATGGCCTGTATTATTTGAGAGTTCTATTTTTATAAGTAAATACACATATTATCAGCTAGTTCCAGTATGATCACACTATTTAGGAAGATAATTTTATGGGCCGTTCCCCGCAACATGGTAGAAAGAAACGTGATCCGGCGATTGCACGGGGAAAGCCCCTTCCTGAAGAAAAAAGTCGGAACGCTGCTAAAAGAAATAATACGATCAGGAGCGAGAAGAAGGAACTACCGCAGAAATTCGTCAATCCCCGAAAACTATCCCCATCCCAGCGCAAGCGGGAAGAAGACCGTGAGGTCATCTATGCCTTGCGGGCAATGGAGATACTGGTGGATTCCGGCGTTGGTCTCTCCGAGGCAATGAAACACATAGCGGACGAGGACTACGGCTGTATTTCGGAGGAGTTCGCGCGCATTCTCGAAGAGACGGTGAGGGGAAAGTACCTCGACAAATGTATCGAGGAAGCTGTCAGCCGGGCGGCTTCGCCGGCCTTTAAAAAGATGCTCGAGGCCATGGTTATGGCCGTAAGGGACGATATTGGAATTTCGAAGATATTGAAAAAGACTGCGGATCGGGAGTTCGAAGAACGTCGAACCCGCCTGGCAGCATATACAAAGAAACTCACGGGGACTGCGGAAATTTTCATCACGACAGGAATACTGCTTCCCATAATCCTCGTGGTATTCGGCTTTTTAAGCTCCATCACGGAATCCATAGCGGATGTGGCCCCGTTCCTCGATGGGGGAATACTGGGCAGTATGAAGGTCTGCACCGTTCCGGCCCTGTTGATCGTGTTAGCCATACTTCTTGGCCTGATTTTATCTACCCGGGCCCGCGATCCCAATATATGAGTATTATAAAAGAAATCAGAATAAGAAACGGTTGTGTAAGATGATAGATATCTATGACGGTATAATGATCGGCGTTCTTGCTCTTGCAGGAATTGCATCTCTTGTATACTCTATACCCGTATCGTTGAAGCTGAGAAGAATACGAAAGATAGATTCTGCTCTACCTGATTTCCTGATGTCTTTGGCAAAGGAGGTGGAGAACGGTGCTTCACTGGAGCACGCGTTCAAGGAAGCTTCCAGGGTCAGAAGCGATCTACTGGGTACTTATCTGAAGGAAGTAGTGCAAGATATGGAATCCAGGTCGCTGGCTGATTCCATACATAACCTGACCCGCCGGACGGAATCCAAGCTGGCAAGGAGGACTTTTTCCCTTCTTGAAGTTGGTCTGGAGGCGGAGGCATCTCTAGCCGACCTGTTGGACAGAATGGGAAACGAACTGTGGCAGACGTACATGCTGAAGTTCGACCGGGAATCCCAGACCTCGAAACACGCATCCTTCATTCTCTGGGGAGGAACCGTTCTGCTCGCCTGCATGTCCGCTTTGATATTATCGTTCTTCGACCCAAAGAACATCACTATAGGACTAATTGACACAGCCGCGCTGAGTAAAGACCTCGACAGTCTGGTCCTCATGATAAAGATATTCCTCATCATAGTTGGCGCATTCGCAAGTCTCATGTGGGGCGTGATCTTGGATAAGACACGATTGGGTATGATAAGAGCTCCATTTTTCATGTTTATTTCGTACATTTCCTTTATCCTGGCATACTGGTTTGGCTCCATAATGATCAGGAGTTTTGCCTGAAACAATTCGAATGACCCATGCTCTTTAGCCAAACCGGGCTTGGAGTTTGACCTGTAGATGCAGCTGGGTGACCCACTGTCGCCTAATAGAATCTCTGATTCTATGTCGGGACTTGGTTTTTCAAGTAGAAAGCCTCGGAGGGCTACGTATATGAGAGAAGATACCACAAATAGAAAGGAACGGGTACTGGAGAAACGCGGCCCGGTAAAGATATATCTGGATGATAGGGGATATCTGCCCGTATATTCATTGATCACCCGTAGTAGTTCAGAAAATGGATCCATGGAGGCATATGGTGATATCGGGCCCTTGCTTTCGGACGACAACCTGGAAGAGATAATGTACAACGGGGAGGAAAAATGTGTCAAGGTCTATCATCGGAAATACGGAATGTGCGATACCAATATATTCATCACCGAAGGGGAGATTATTGAAGTTATCGACCATATTGCGGCCCTTGTCGGAAAGACCATCGACAGTTCGTCCCCGTTTCTGGATGCCCGGCTGGAGGACGGCAGTCGGCTCAATGCCACCATACCGCCCGCTTCGCCTTACGGGCCAACACTTACCATCAGAAAGTTCCTCAAAAATCCCCTGACAATTATAAGCCTTATCAAAAACAGGACGATAAACCCAAGGGTGGCGGCATTTCTCTGGATGTGCGTGGACGGATTGGATTACAAGCCTGCGAATCTTATTGTATCGGGGGGTACCGGATCGGGGAAGACCACTTTTCTGAATGCTCTTGCAGTGTTTATACGCGAGGGAACCAGGCTGGTGACCATTGAGGACACCACCGAGCTTCAGCTGATGCACGAGCATATAGTCAGGCTGGAGACTATTCCGCCGGGACGGGACGGTACCATGGAGATCAGCATGGATACTCTTTTGAAAAATTCTCTGAGAATGAGGCCGGACCGGATAATCGTGGGCGAGGTAAGAGGGAGCGAGGCGGTTACGATGTTCACGGCCATGAACACCGGCCACGATGGCTGCATGGGCACGCTGCATGCAAATACCGCAAAGGAGACGGCAACGAGGCTCATGAGTCCTCCCATGAACGTTGCGCCAATAATGCTTACGGCCCTGGACCTGCTGGTGGTAATGGAGAGAAAGACGGTGGATGGGAAGACTGTACGAAAGATCACAGAGATATCGGAGATCGCTGGTCTCGAAAAGGACAGGCCGCGCATGAATAATTTGTATAAATGGGACCCGGCAACGAATTTACTGAAATCGACGGGTGTTCCCAGCAGACTCAGGGAGAGGATATCAAGGGCCGTTGGCATTGACCTTAAAAAATTCGACGAGATCCAGGCACGTAGAGAGAGGTTGTTGAAGCATTTGGTCACAAAGGATCAGTCGGACATGCTGGCAGTTTCGGGTACCATTCAGAAACATTATTTTAGGTCGGGAAAATAGTTTATTCTAAGCAAAGTTCTCTATAGTGAAGGTTTATTAGCCATTTTATAGAGGTTACACCATGATAGTCCGGAACATAGACGATGACGAGGTGAACGATACCACATACCGCGCTCACGGAGGTGGCATCGCAAAGATGTTATTGACGTCGGGGGAGTTGAGATCGATGCTCTTTCTCGCCCATGCGGTTTTGGAGCCCTCGAGGGAGCTGGAGGAACATATCGATCCCTACGAGGAGATCTATTTCATTCTCAGTGGTGAAGGAACCATGAGGGTGGGGGACGACAGAAAAAAGGTGAAAACTGGGGATGCTATCTGGATCCCAACAGGAGACATTCACGGCCTAGTGAACGAAAGTGATGAGGATCTGGAAATACTTGTTACTGCTGCGTATTGATAAATGGGCAAATGTTGATGTTTGTCCATTTGATTCTGCTGGATATGATGGACGCTGATGAACTGGTTTAGTGGATCGATAATTGAAGTAACTATAGAGGGCCGCCGACCCACAGGCAAACGTCCGTAGGAAAGCAGTTATTGTCTTTCCGAGGACGCAGCAACGCCATAGGTGTTGCGGAGCGAAGCGGGCGGCGGCCCGATCCAAAATTACCGATAGATAGCATAGAAAAGGGAGTCAAGGTTCCCAGGGTCGGCACTAGCCGACCTTATGAATTTTCCCCCGTCTTTCCAATTCTACTTGTGATCTTCATCATCTGATTTCGACATCATCATCTCAGCGATCTCTCTTGCCACTTCCCGCTGTTCCTGATGTAGTGTGATCAGAACGTCGGGGTCGCCGGTTATTGCGTATTCCAGTGCCTTTGTGTAGGGTTTAAGGAGGTCGGCGTAACTTTCGCCGAGTTGATTTATAATTGCTTTTAATGATTCCTCCATGAGATTAAACTCACCTGTGGGCGCGATTGTTTTTAGGTAGTCAAAGACATGGCACTCATTCTTCTGAGATTCTAACTTCTTTAAAAACTTAAGGAAAGCACCCATATCCAATGCTCCTACTTCATCAGTCGATTCTTTTGCATTATACCATAGTTTAAAGAATCTTATTATTAACATCGCTTTCTCACGGTTAAGGGATTCTCTGATAACGTGCCATAATCTAAATATTCTATCGTTTATCTCATAGTGAGAGACTTTCCGCCGCTTTTCTGGATATACCTTTTTTATGTATCCCGATATCATTAGCCGTTTTAATTGAGATGAAATCGACTGTACGCTCATTTCAGTCATTTTAGAAAGTTCTGTTGGCGTTGTGGGCTTATCGTGGCGGGTTAGTGCGTCAAAGATCACCCTCTGCTGTGCAGGAATGTCTTCCATCCTTAGTGCATAATAAGGAGTAAGTTCGTCTAGAAGTTGAATGATGTTCTTTTCAATATCGAGAACTTGGTTAGTGGAAAATATCTCATATAACCAGATAATAAGCCTTGGATATCCTCCAGTCAACCGGTTGAGGCCCTTTATTCTGTCGCTATCCCGCTCTTTATTTATTAGACCCAACCCGCTTATTCGATCCAATTTCTCTAATAGCTCCATACTTTCCGAATCGGATAGCCCTGATAGAGCTTCCTGTTTGAAGAAAAGGTACATGGGTTCTTTCGCGCTCGCAACTTCATTTAAAAATACGGGGGCAGTCCCAATAAAGGTGAAAGTATCGTCCTCCTGCAGCAAACTTCTCAATCTTGCAATGTCAGGTCTCCCGAGCGCTTTGAACAGTATGTGCAGATTTTCAAGGAGCAGAATGATCTGTTTTCCCGTATCCTTTCGTATTTTTCTAAGCATCCCTATGGCGTATTCCAAACCGTCACGGGGCCCTTTGTCCCTAATTATCTGAATCGTATTCGAGTGATCCAAGCCTTCCTGGGAAAGCCTCTCAAGGGTTCTTATCATCAAATGGTATATACTAGTAATGGAATACTCTTCTTCAGCAAATTTGACTGGTATATAATCGGAACTCAGTTCTTCTTTTATGGCATAATAGAGTAATAAAAGGAAATGGGTCTTACCTATCCCTCGCGGTCCTCGGATAAGGTAATGATTTCGGTATTTTCCCTTTACTGCCTGATTCAGCTCATCGATGATTCTTCTTTGAAGTACTTCTCGTCCCACGGAGATCTCTTTGAGTTCTTCTTCACTCATGAGATCAGGTGTGAATTTGTATATTGGCATGCTCCGAACCCTCCGTTATATCTGAAAATCGAATGCGGGATGCTGCTGCCCCCACCAATCTTGTAGTATCTTATACCTGAATCGATAACAATCATTCGCTCGGTCATATTCCAGATAGAAGTCGTTCATGAGATCATCCATCATTCTCTCGAAAGCTTCTCGTAATTTATTCGGTTTGATGTCCGTATCCCCTGCGATCCGATGGAATATTTCAAATACCTGTCTCTTTGTTAGCTCGGGATTAACGGATAAATGTGCCAATATCTCTCTTGCCCCATCGGCCTCAAGTGGTGAATAGTAGGAGAATAATCTCTGGTAATAGTGATCAAAATAAATCTTTCCTTCCAATCCCAGCACTCTTGACCAATATACAGTGCCCACATCCTCCACGGATGGTTCTTTCAAATCACGGTCTCTGATTTCATTTGCCAAGAATGATACTAAAAGTTGGACGAAGAACGGGTGCACGGGTATACCGATAATATTAAGGATACTATCAACTACATCATCACTACATTTGAAATTGTTTGCTCTTATAAGTTCCCTTGTGAATACCAATCCCTTTTCTTTTCCGAAACCTTCTATTGAAATTGTTCTCAGATCGTTTACAGTCGATACAGCTTCCGCCTCTCGGAGAATATGGTTCAATCCGATAGAACCACTGATCAGGAAACGAATGTTTCTCATACCTTCCGTCGTATGTCGGAGTGCTCGGAACCATGATAGGAACTGTCTGATTTCGTCAGCACCGCATTTTTTCAGCATACTTGAGAGCATCCATGGAACTTCATCGAGGATATAAAGGATCTTAGAGCCTTCTTTTTGAGAGTCATTAATGGTTTTAATAAAGAATTGTCCCTTTCTCAACCATTCGTTCATTACCTGCTTGTGTATTGCGAACTTCGCTTCGGAAGTTCCAAGTTTACCGGATGCCAAAGATTCTAAAATACCTAATATCTCCTTATTGGAGTCTTTATTGACTATTTTGTGCACCTTATCCCTTAGCGTAGGGGATGACAATGCCTTTGTGAACATATCCGCTATGAACATAGTTGGGTCATCGATCCATTCTGTATCCATGTAGAATACTGTCCACCCAGGATTCGGTTTTTCCCGAAGGTTAAGCATTATACTGGTCTTCCCGAATCTTCTAGGACCTAAAAAAAGCACGCTACCGGTCTTGAGGGCCTCCCATATCTCTTTGATTTTCTCTTTTCTATCGAAGAACGCCTTACCGGTTGCAGGGGATCCAACTATTGGATATAACTTTCCGCTTGACATTTCAACACCCTTATACGACAACTTTGTTGTACAACATTTTTGTTGTATATGATGGGAATCAGTCTATATAATAGTTTTCACGACAGTTTTGTTGTACAACAGTTTTGTTGTACATGCACATATTCCACTTCCGAAAAAGAAAAATCGTAGTGAGATGTTGGAATCCGCTTTCTCACTCATCAGTAGATGCAGCCAAGTATGAAAAATAGTCCTAATAAACCCACTTCACTACACTCTCCAGCCCGTCGCGACCCGTCTTGATCTTGTTCACTGGTGAAGCGGTGTCGGGATATCCGAGAGCGATCCCCAGCGTTAATTTCTTTTCTTCGGGTAGGTTGAGAAATTCCTTTATCTCGTTACCGTAGGGATTTATGATCCCAATGGGACACGTTCCAAGTCCCAGTGAATGAGCAGCAAGCGTCAGATATCCAAGAAACGAGCCATGGCATATCATTCGTCTCTCAGGGTGCGAGTCGTCCAGAAACAGGAGAATGGCTACCGGTGCGTTATAGAATTTACAGCTCCCCTCGTTAATGAAAGAATCAAATTCCATTCCGGCTTCCACGATATGGGGTATCATAGACTTGTATGCTTCTTTCTGTCTTCTGTAGTATTCGGGCGGCATTCTCTTTTTAGCTGAAGGGCCGCAAGGAACGCTTTTTTCCCGATACGCTTTTAGGATCACGTCCGAGAGCCGCTCCTTTTCCTTGCCGGCTACCACCACAACTTCCCAGGGCTGAAGGTTAAGAGCGGAAGGTGAGCCCGCGGCCAGTGCAAGTATCTCCTCCACGATCTCCTTTTCGACGGTTTCAGCGAGAAATGCTCTCGTTGACGTTCTCCCCTTGATGGCTTCTTTTACTTCCATGCTGACACCTGATTTGTCGGATATTCAGTTACAGTAATGAATTGTCGCATATAATAAAATGGGTGAAATAAACGGTTAGGATAACTGTACTGGTTGAAGCGAAAAGATCAAGTTGATGAATCCGAATTTTAAACACACCCACCAAAGATATTTATACAAAAAAGCGCAATTTACCGGTATGCATATCCGGATATTGGGGTCCGGGCAGGACGCAGGCATTCCACAGATCGGATGCAGTTGCTCGATATGCCAGGTGGCAAGAAATGATAGTAATTATTGGAGATTCGGGCCTTCCATTGCCGTAATCGATGATATGAATGGAACTTTCATTATAATCGATGCTTCGCCCGATCTAAAATATCAACTGGAAGTACTCAGAGAAATGTACCCCGGCATTGGTGATATAAAAACATCCCTGAAGGGGATACTGCTGACCCATGCTCATTTTGGTCACTGCTTCGGCTTATGGCATCTTGGCAGGGAATCTCTGAGTACTCTGGATGTTCCGGTTTTCTGCACTTCCCGGATGAAATTGTTTATGGAAGATAATTACCCATTCGATCAGCTGGTCCGGGGAAATAATATCAAAATAATCGAGGTGGCCGACAACAGGGAATTTGAGATTAATGGAGTAGGATTCAATCTCTTTGCGGTCCCGCACAGAAACGAGGTCGCCGATACAGTGGGATACGTTATCGACTCCGGCAGGAAAATAGGATATTTTCCCGATGTAGATTATTGGACGAGGAGCATTACTGAAATAATAAAATCGGTTGATATCGCTCTGCTGGATGGAACCTTCTACACAAGAGATGAACTGGACCGCTTCGATGAGGTTCCGCACCCGCCCGTCCTGGATACAATTAAGCTTCTTGGGAACGTGGGAAATCGTATTATTTTCACCCATATAAATCATACGAATCCACTGAATCTCGATGGTAGGGAAAGGAAATATGTAGAGAGCAGGGGATTTGATATCGCTTCGGATGGTATGATCATAGAGATTTAGATGGTATATCGTAAATACAATATCTCTACAAATTGCTGATAAAGCGTTTAAGGTCTTTATCCGCACAATTCTTCCCTGAGTATATCGTAAAACCTGTCTTTCGCAAATCTCTCCAACCAGGGATAATGCCCGCATTTCTCTACAATAATAAACCGGAAATCACCCAAAACGCGGGACAGGGGTTCTCGAACCCCCTCTGCCGGATGTGGATCGTGATCACCGTGGATCGCCACAACCGGGCAAATAATTTTTGCACCCAGCCCAATAAGTTCACCACTGCTTCTCAATTCCTCCGCATCGTCCCACACGCCCTGAAACACTTCGTAGCTGCATTCCATCATATCGTCGTCTCTGGGTAACGGATGAAACGAATCGACCTTCGATATCAGCTTTCCCAGCAGTGTAAATGGAGCATTTTTATTGGCGACGGCCGGATCGTAAATTTTTTCCATCAGTTCATTGAAATTTAAAAGGTCCTTTTCATCCAGGCGAGCAAGCCGGGTTTCCATAATATCTTTTGCGTATCTTGCTTCGAAGACACCGCTACATACCATAATTAGCTTTTTTACCAGCAGCGGATATCTGGCCGCAAAGATGTATGCGAGCATGGCACCCCATGAATGGCCTATCAGCGTAATGGGAATGTCTCCGTGCTCCTTGAGTACCGTAAGAATCTCCTGAACCTGTCCGTCGAGTGTGGCTGTCGCGTTAAGAATCTCAAGCACACCATGACGGGTCGAAAGTTCCCTTGCAACCGGCGCCATTTCCCCAGGCGCGCCCGGGCCGCCGTGTATGACGACCACCGTGTAAGGTTCATTCCCGTATTTTCTCAGGTTTTTCATGCCGGTCATATCCATTATGATACAGGTCATACTTATTAGACTATATTTTTAATAGGGTTCTCAGCTGTGCCATGGCTTCACCACGGGTGAGATTCTCAAGTGCTTTCGCCATTTTGTAATGCTTCTTGCAGAACCACACAGCGTAAGGTGGGTGACCAACCATCCCCGTTTGCTCCATCTTATGATCCCATTCCAGGTCTGATTCCGTTCGTTTGAAATAGACCAATCCGCTGTCCTTCTTAAACGGGTCGAAATCCTTCCCACAGAGGGTGCATTCAGGAGGCATCATGATAAGACCGCACATTTAAGGGAAATTAAGCTTATTAAAATGTATTATCAAAATCCAAATGAATAAGATAAACCTGGAAACAGGCAGTACTGAAAATGGTGATTAATTTTATTATGTATGAAAATCATACATATTAGTGTGATATTCATGGAAGAAGCTGTGGTAAAGATTGGTGAGCGTGGGCAAATGGTTATACCGGCCTCCATGCGAAAAAGGGAAGGATTTCTTCCGAACACCTATGTGAGGGTGATCGAACTTGAAGGGAAGCTGCTGCTTGCGAAGGTTGAGTTTGATCCCATCGACGAATTGATCGAAGCAGTAAAAAAACTGGACCTTTCCGATATTGATTGGGCGGAGATCGAACGGGAACGGGACGGTGACCGATGAGATTCTGTGCTGATACATGGTACTTTATCCAGCTCAGCAAGGGACATCCGAAAGCGGTAGAGATTCTAGAAAGGATAAAAAGGGGAAAAGGCCGTCTGGTGATCCCTTCCGTAACCATTCTCGAACTTACGAGATTATCCATTCGAACCGGGAAGATGGACAAACTGGAGATGGTCTTGCACTTGATCCATAGATCGATATATATCGACGTGATAGATCTGGACCTGAACCTTGCCAAGGAGGCCGGAAAACTTTCTGCGTCCTATGGAATACCATCCGTAGATGCTGTGGTTGCTCGGACATGCATATCGGAAAAATGTGGGAAGGTATTGACGGATGACGGTCATTTTGATATTCTTGAGAAACGAAAGGTATTGAAAAAATATTCGTGGTAGGACGCTTGATTATAACAAGATTTTTCAAAAATGTTTCACAAATTAAGCTTAGCAATGAATTTCTCAACTCATCGCCCTTAGCTTATTATACCGAAAACAATCTATCAGGTGGTCATTCACCATCCCGGTTGCCTGCATGAATGCATAGCAGATAGTTGTCCCGACAAATTTGAAACCACGTGTTTTTAACTCAGTGCTCATTGAGTTGGATTCCGTGGAATGTGATGGGATATCTTTTTCCGTTTCCCAATGGTTGACGATGGTTTTCCCCTCGGTAAACCGCCAGATGAACCGGTCGAAACTGCCGTACTCTTTTCGGATATCCAGAAACGTCTGAGCATTGGTCACGGTTGTTCGGATTTTCAGTTTATTTCGAATAATCGCTGGATTTTGAATCAATTCTCCAATTTTGGTTTCATCATAAGTCGCAATGATTTCAGGCTGAAAGTTATCATATGCTTTTCGAAAACCTTCCCGTTTTTTGAGTACGATCGCCCAACTCAATCCCGCTTGAAAAGTATCCAGCACTATGAACTCAAATAGTTTTCGATCGTCATGGACGGGGACACCCCATTCTTTGTCATGATAAGTAATCATCAGCGGATCGTCGCCGGGCCATAAGCAGCGTTTTGTATCGGGTTTGGAATTCATGATTTTCTCATCTCTTATTATTCCTTTATGGGTCTAATACCCCGGAGCTTGTTCCGAGATTCCATTCTTTGCGATAGTCCGGTCCCGAAGGGAATAAATTTCGTAATGCCCCGGAGCTTGCTCCGAAGTGAGCGAAGCGAACGATGGGATAGGAATTTTTAGGGCTTCGCTTTACTTTGTATGCGTTCATTCAAGGGAATTGTTTTGTACATTAAAACCTCACCGGTTCACGGAACTCACCGAACACTTCCCTGAACACATCGGCGATCTCACCAACCGTGGCATAAGCCTTTACCGCCTCAATGATATATGGCATGAGATTCTCGTCGCCGGATGCCTTTTTCCTCAGGATATCCAGTTTCTCTTTTACCATTGCATTATCCCGTTCTGCCCTGACCTCCCGTAAGCGCCCTATCTGCTCGTCGGTCTTCTCCCTGTCGTAATCGTGATATTCAACCGCCCGATCCTCCTCCTCGACCCGGTATTTATTGACCCCCACCTTAATTATCTCGCCCGACTGTATCTTCCGTTCGGTCTCGTAGGCCTGCCGCGACACTTCTCTCTGGATATAACCTTCCGATATGGCCTTCACTATACCGCCCATATCATCCACGTCCTTCATGCAAGTTATGATCCTGCGTTCAAACTCCCCGGTAAGTGATTCAACGTAATAGGAGCCTGCCAGGGGGTCCACGGTGTCCGCAAGGCCCATTTCCTCAACCAGTATCTGCATGGTCCGTAATGATAAAAGCGCGGCCTTCTTGGTGGGGATGGTATACGCCTCGTCGTAGGAGCACAGCGCCATGGTCTGAGTACCGCTGAGGGCCGATATAAGGGCGTAGTATGCGCCCCGCACTATATTGTTCTCCGGTTGCTCGATGGTGAGCCCCCCGCCTCCGCCGCCTGCGATCATCTTCATCTTCTGCGCTCTCGGATTCTCACAGCCATAATCGTCCCGGACTATCCTGGCCCACAATCCCCTTGCCGCCCGGAACTTGGCAATTTGTTCGAAGAAGTTTCCGTGAATGTCGAAGTTGAACGACAATCGGGCAATGAATTTATCAGGGTCGAGTCCTCTCTTGAGAACGTCGTCGATATACGCCTTTGCGATGGCGTAGGCATACCCTATCTCCTGGACCGGGTTGGCACCGGACTCCCTGATATGATACCCGCAGACGCTCACTGGGTAATACATTGGCACGTTCCTTGCACAGAACTCTATGGTGTCGGTAACTAGCCGTATGGAAGGCCCAACGGGGTATATCCACGTACCCCGTCCCACGAATTCTTTTAGTATGTCGTTCTGTGCGGTTCCCCTAAGATCCCCGAGAGGCACACCCCGCTTCTCCGCTATCACAAAATACATGGCCATCATGACGGAGGCCATGGAATTGATGGTCAGGGACACGCTTATCCTGTCTATCGGGATGTCCCGGAACGCTTCCTCCATGTCCTTCAGCGAATCTATCGCCATCCCCACCCTGCCAACCTCGCCAAATGCCCGGGGGTCATCGGAATCGAGTCCCAATTGCGTGGGCAGGTCAAAGGCCACATTGAGGCCGGTCTGGCCCTGGGAAATGAGATACTTGAAACGCTTATTTGTATCACTTGCTGTGGCAAATCCCGAGTACTGTCTCATGGTAAAGGGGCGCGCGCGGTACATGTACTGGTGAATGCCTCTGGTGAAAGGAAATTCCCCTGGGTTTCCCACATCCCTTTCGTAATTTCTATCCATCACGTCTTCGGGACCGTAGACCGGCTTTACCTCTATACCGGATTCCAGAACTACGTCCTTCAGTTTTATGGGAGGTCTAGGCAACTTTACCACCCACCTTCGAGTTGATGAAGTCTACTATATCCTCGAAATTGGACCCGGTGGGAAATATCCCTGCCACACCCAGGTTATGGAGATCATCGAAATCCCTTTTTGGAATGTTTCCGCCAACGAGTACAATCACGTCTTCCATTTTGTTGGCCTCAAGTTTCTCCATAAGTCCCTTTGTAAGCGGCAGGTGGGCGCCGGAAAGTATGCTGAGGCCTATGACGGTTACGTCCTCTTGAAGCGCGGCTTCCACTATATTGTCCACCGTCTGGTGAAGGCCCGTATAAATAACTTCGAAGCCGGCTTCGATCAATGCATGCACAATCACCTTGGCCCCCCTATCGTGGCCGTCCAATCCCGGTTTTGCTATCAATATTCTTGTGGGAATGATATCACCTGCTGATGGATTTATAGTCCCAGCTGTCTTGCAATGACGTCCTGAAGTATCTCCGAGGTCCCGCCCCCGAACAGCAGGAACCTTGTATCCCTGTAGTACCTCGATACGGCATACTCATTTGAGAAACTGTAGCTACCGTATATCCGCGTGGCCTGGTCAGCGGCGCGGCATGCCACTTCCGAGACAAAATATTTTGCCATGGATGCTTCCTTGAGGGTGTTCTCATCCCGGTCGATCATGCCTGTCACGTAGCGAATAAAATGCCTCGATGCCTCGATCTCGGTGGCCATTGTGGCAAGTTTCATCCGTATGGCCTGGAACTTTCCTATGGGTCTTCCGAATTGTTCTCGTTCAGTTGCGTAACGGAAGCTGTCGTCAAAGGCCGCCCGTGCGAGGCCCAGGCTCAGTGATGCTGTCATTACACGGATCTGGGCGAGTATTCTCATTAGGTTACCGATACCCCTGCCTTCGTCGCCGAGCCTGTTCTCAAGCGGTATTCGCACGTTGTCGAACGCTAGCTCGGAAATGATGGAGGCTCGGGTCCCGATCTTGTCGAACTTTGGTGATACCGTTAGGCCGTCCGTATTCCTGTCCACCAGGAAAAAATTTACGCCCCTCAGTCCTTTTTTCCGGTCGGTCTGGCACAGAACGGTGAACATGTCCGCAACCGGGGCGTTTGTGATCCAGGTCTTCGTACCGTTGATAACGTATTCGTCACCTTCGCGCACCGCGCTGGTACGTATCGAATTTAGGTCTGTTCCGGCATCGGGCTCGGTAAGAGCAAATGCCGCTACCTTTTCGCCCCTTATGGCCGGTTTCAGATATCTCTCGTGATGTTCGGGCGTGCCGAACTTGAATATAAAATTGGTGCCCATTAGAGCCTGCATGGCGGTTATTGCGCCAAGGCTCATTGATCCCCGGGCGATCTCCTCGCAAATTATGTTATATAGAGCAGTATTGCCGCCACCACCGCCAATCTCCACGGGATACCTGATCCCGAAAGCTCCGATATCAGCTAGTTTTTTGAACATTACAAAGGGGAATTCCTCAGCATCATCGATCTCCTTTGCCACCGGAATTATTTCGCGGTCTACGAACCTGGCTATCACGCTTCTAGTGAGAGTTTCTGTCTCTTCGCCGATTTCTTTTGTGGATCTGCCAGTGGATAATATGTCCATATGGGGCACCTGGGGGCACAATGGTGGGAATTTTTTTCAGCTTTGACAGTCATCGGGAAGTTTGAAAAGTAGTCTGGTCGTATTTATTTCTTTCTTAACAAAAACATGAATCACCCATATTTCGAGAAACCTGAAATTAAATAATATTAATTTGAGATGGAATAATCCTTGTCGCAAATTAATAAGAAGGCGGCATTGAATAGTAAGGATAATTAGTTTGCTCGTATCTCTTTTCAGGACGTTCTATACTTGATCCAATCATAAATGCCGCAGCGGCCATTAAAAAATGCCCGATCGAAGAAAATGCTCTAACAGCATAGAGCTTTCCTGGGTCAAGTGCGTTCTCCATCTCTGTCATAGATTCTTCATCCTCAATGTCGATATCGCCGTATGCAGTTCTTACGTCCTCGATCACAGACGTCAGAAGTATCATGTTGACAATTGTAAGGATTATTACCAGAGACCCGCCAATTATCCCTAATAATTGAGCTGGTTTCTTTTCGGACCATAAACTGGGTCCTCCTTCCGCAAGTACCTGCGCGATGGCAGATAATACGCCGACTACACCTAAGATGAGGGCCCAACTCAGCAGATCGTCCATTACTGAACTGGAATCTATCTTCGATTCACTCGAGGAGGCAGAACTAATAATGCCCGCTATCATAAAGAATGCCATCCCGATAGTTATCAAGAATAAAACACCCATGCTTATACTGCCGATCAAGCCTGCTATGGCTCCTTTCTTTCCTCCCTTTGAAAGCTCGTTCCTCTTCAAAAAGATAACAATATTGCCGGCCACAACAAGTCCCAGGCCAGCAAGTCCCAGCAGGCCGGACAGACAGGATAGACCCATTTGGCTTCCCGCTGAACTGGTACCAGTACTACCCGTACCGGTTGGAAGTAATAAAGTTAAGCCTAAACAGATTATTCCGGAGCCCAACAACGTATATCCTGTTTTTGCACCCATTGTATCACCGTGACTGACATTTGTATTTATACTATTTCTGCCTATTTATACTATTTGTGTTATCGGTTCACAACGGAGGTTTTGTGGAGAATCTATTACTGGTCGGTGTGCCACCGACCCCGGAGACTGACCGTCTCCTTTTGTATTTTTTTTCTTTTTGTATCGGGCCTACGTTGGCTAGAGCTCGCAGGCCCTCTATACTTCATCAGTCACCACTTGTCCAGTCAGGTCCGTTTTTAGTTCAAAATCATTAACAATGTTTTTAATCTGTTCTCCCGTTATACATATCTCCCAACACCGTCTACGGGTGCCAAAATGAGTGAAGCGATCAAAGGAATATCGAAGCGATACCGCCGCGTGATTCTTCTATTCATGTTCTTCACCGGCTTATGCTCATTCGGTTACGAGGTTCTTCTCGAGCGTGCTGTGGGAATTCTCATTGGATCCTCATCTGTGGCAATGGGTCTCATCATATCCACCTTCATCATGGGATACCTCTCCTCGTTCTATTTCGGGAAACTGGCGGACCGCACAAAATCCAAGCGAAAGCTCGTTACCATGCTGGCCATGCTCGAATGCCTAATCTGCGTTGCCCTTGTCCTCGTAATACCTATTACAAGATACAGTCTCTTCATCGCCGATTATCTGTCATATTTCATCTTCTTCTATTACCTGGATTACTACTATGTGCTACTCATAACCATAGGCCTCATCGCTCTCATTGTGCCGCTTCTCATGGGCGCCGAGATACCCATCGCCATGAAGCTGATGGCCTGGGTCGACAAGGAGGAGGGGCACGATACCTATGGGGATGTGGGAAAGATATCCGGAAAAATATTTACGGTGGACAGCCTCGGCGCGGGTCTGGGCGGACTTTTGACCGCTCTCTTCTTCATACCGTTCTTGGGGAGAACCTATACCTCCCTTCTCCTGGCCCTTACCACACTCTGTGCAGGCATGATTCTTCTTTTCACACACCAGTGGTACGTTCGCCAAATGGGACTCGACCCCTTGCCCGGTAACGGAAAAGATAAAAAAGCTAACTACCTTCGACGAAAACGGGCCACGGCCCCCTACAAGATCGCCGTCGTCATACTGTTCGTGATCCTACTGATAGTCGCAAATATATCCGAGATCGAGAACCGCTCCATCGACAGGTTCTATGGTGGGAACGTCCGATTCCACATGGACAGCAAGTACCAGGAGATAGTGATCACCGAGCACGAACCGGAAGGTGTGACTCTGTATCTCAATGGGCAGCTACAGATAAGCGAGCTTGACGACGCCATGTACCACGAGTTTCTGATCCACCCGGCACTGGTAACACACCCGGCTCCCAGAAAGGTTCTCGTAATTGGCGGAGGCGATGGGGGTGCGGTGGAGGAGATATTGAAACACGATACCGTAGTGGAAATTACCTTCGTGGAGTTGGACATCGAAGTTATTAACGTATGCAAGAAATATTTAAAATCCATCAACAACAACTGTTTCGACGACCCTCGGGTGGACGTGAAGATAACAGACGGCAGGATATTCGTGAGAGACTACAAGGGGGAGAAGTTCGACGTGGTGGTGGGGGACCTGCCGGACCCCGATACCGAGGCGGTTGCAATGCTATACACCACCGAGTTCTTCGGTGATGTTAAGAACGTATTGAAGGAGGACGGAATATTCGTTTTACAATCCTGCTCGTGGTTTGAGTATCCGAAGATAACAATGTCAGTAGTGGAAACGCTCCATTCGGTCTTTTCCGAAGTAGACCTCTATCTGTATAATGTGTGGACATACGGCCCCTGGAGCTCGGCAGTGGGTTCCAGTAAACTCGTGCCGCGCAGCATGTCCCCGAAGGATATCGATGCTATATTGGAAGAGCGGACGGTAACTACAGAATATTACAACGGGGATACACACAACGCATCATTTTTTATGAGCAAGAATCCTTTCCTCGAAAGTGCCCGCAAAGACGCCAGGATATCGACTATCGACCGACCTATACTACAGAATCCGTGGGAGTGATGAGCTTGAACGATAAGAAGAACGGATACAGGGATCTGAGACCATTCATCTGCCTGGTCATGTTCATAACAGGTTTCGTATCTTTCGGCTACGAGGTGGTGATGCAGGCGGTGACAGTGGTTTATCTAGGTTCGTCAAACATCTCAATGGGCGTGGTGATATCCATGTTCATCCTGGGCTATCTCACCTCCATCCTGTTCGGTTCGTGGGCGGATAGGTTGAAAACGACGAAATATCTCGTTCTCCTCTTCATGGCAATAGAGTTCTTCGTAGGGATTCTCATCATTTTCATGGGAGACATCATAAAGGCCGCTCCCGCCATTGCACAATGGTTTTCCGGTCTCCCGGTCCTGGGTGGTTTATCTTATTATACGTATCTTCTCATTGTGGTGGCCTTTATGGCTGGCATCGTCCCTGCGCTTATGGGAGGTGAGCTGCCTATCGCCATGAAATTACTATCCGGTTTTTCCTCCGATGCTTACGGTGATATTGGAAAGAACACCGGTACTATTTTTGCTCTCGATTCGCTGGGTTCGGCCCTGGGCGGCGTTTTCACAGCCATATTTCTGCTGGATAAGCTCGGGAAGAACGATACCGCTCTCGTGGTGGGTCTCGTCTCCCTCTTCGTCGTTTTGCTGTTTGGAATATTGTACGCATTATATCGTAGAAGACCAGTCGTAAAGAGACAATGGCCCAGGATTAGCCAGCTGAAGACCGTGTTGAAGGAGCGCCGTCGGAGTATAATCTGCTTACTGGTCATTGCCACGATCCTTTCTACGCTCATCGTGAATCTCACACCCATAAAATACGGGGGACAACAGGAGGATTTCCCCGGGGTAGTGCTCTATTACAAGGAAACACCGTACAACACCATTGCGGTAAGCGAGCACATGGAGCTGGATCTCACAATGTATCAGAACTCAAAACTTGTTCTATCGCAAAAGGATCATTTCCAGCTTTACGAGCCCATGGTACACGTAGCAATGATGAACATGCAGTCTCCCGAACGGGTTCTTTTGCTTGGCGGGGGCAATGGCGGCGCCCTGTCCGAAATTCTGAAACATTCTTCCGTTAAGGAGGTTACCGTAGTGGAGGTGGACCCTGCCATGGTGAAGGTCTCAAAGGATTATTTCTCGACGCTTCTCAACTCTCCATTCGATGACCCCCGGGTGAATGTGGAAAACGAGATGCCAAGGGATTATCTTATTCGCTACAATGAGGATATCTCACGGGATGGGATCGATGGCAGCGATATTGTGGAAAAGTACGACTGTATCTTTATCGATCTCATGGAGCCCCGAACCCTTGATCGGGCCATGAACTATACCGTGGAGTTCTACGATAACGTTTCACGGGTGCTTGCGGAGGATGGATTGGTGATAACGCACGCTTCCTCCCCTGTTCTTACCCCGGAGACCTGTGTTGTGATAAGAAACTCAATGGTAGAGGCTTTCGGCTCGGCCCAGTTGTTCGGAACCGATTCATGGTCTAGCGGTCCTTACCTGTTCTCCTTAGCTTGGGCAGGCGGGGAAGCCCCCGATGAGATTAAGCGGATTGAGCATAATTTCGACAATCTTACAGGACAGACCAAGTTCTACACGCCAGCGAATCATCCGGCATATTGGTTCAACGCCCGCACGAATATCTTAATTAAAGAGCTTGAGAAAACCCAGGTTTCCACCGATAACGAACCGTATATAGAGAGATTGGATATCGAAAAGGTGGAATATTGGTGACGATGTTCCGATGGTATCGATTTCTACCTCGAATAAATTCTATTTTCAATAATACTAACGTATTTCTCCAATTCAATCGTTTATCACATCTCTTTGATTTTTTAAATAAACATTTGCCTAAGTGGTTGAAGCAAGTTCGATCAGTATCTTATTCTTACCCAATTTTGAAATTGCGACAGTTTCATTTCCTTGTATATCCAGATTCTTTTCCAGATCCACAGGTATTCTCAAAACAATGCCTCTTGCGCTCTTTGATAATTTTCGGTACAATTTGAGGGGTTCGCCCCATATTTTCATCCTTCGGGCGATCCTGATCATTTTTTGACTCCCTTCCTCGGATACGAATTCCTCTCCACAATGCGAACAGCGTTCCCCATCTTCGATAAAGATAAATCCCTCTATCTCGGATAACACGTCTTCAACAGTTTTTAATAAACCCTTTTCACATATCGGGCATATCTTCTCTTTCATATTATCCTTCACCTCCCGATAGACATTGTCGGGACCTTTCATGAGACCTCTCGAATCTTCGTTCAAGCTATTTTTCGAGGTAAAAATGGAATTTGTTCTTAACCCGTTCGCCTCTTACGAGTCCTATCTTTATGAGCTTGTTCATGTGGTAGATGATGGCTTGGCGGGTCTTTCCGAATTTCCCGACGAGATCCATGTAGGTGGCCCCCGGATGCTTCCTTATGAAATCGCAGGTATCCTTCTGTCTTGGAGTTATTGGATTGGGGATCGTTTCGCCCTTCATAGCCATGGGATAGAATCTTTTCCAGTATCCGTTGTATATCGCAAATATCTTTTCGGCTTCGGTAAGCTTCATAATATGATAGGTAAGTCTGCCTGAAGACAATTCCAAGCGCTTCAGAATATGGCTGAAATGACTTCCGGGATTTCTCTTGATATATGACAGGATTTTCCTTCTTACTTTTTTTGAAATATCGAATCGGTTCATCTTGATACCTCCATATTTTCAGCAGTCCATTTTCCTTTTATAAAATTTTCTATTAGAATATGTTTTCCGGAAAATTTTTGCTCTGGAAAGGGGCAGTCATTTGTTTAGCTCTAATTGGAGCAAATACTGGCTATCCGATAGCTCTTAACGCATTTCATTGCATAAGGATTTTTAAGGCAGGGTGCAGGATCAGAAAGGGGCCTATGTGCATGGTAGAATTATATACGGGGCAGATTGACACCGGGCTTGTTCAAGTAAATAATAGTCGGTACTAAGCTAATTTTTTAAAATTCATTCCCCGATCCCAAGTTTCTCCACTATCTCGTCATGTTCCTTATCCGTTATATTTAGCTTGTTTCTAAGGACCGTCAGTGCCCTTTTCTCCGTCTCGGTGATCTGCTTGTCCTGCCACATGGCCTCGAATGTTGCCTCGTAAGCAGATATCCGTGCTGCGTATTCCTGCTCGTATTTTGCGAGAGTCGGGAATAACTTGTTGAAGAGTTTTTTGATGTAGTTTATCATGGGCATGAACGAGATAGAAACGATTAGGGCCGATATGATGTTCGATAGCAGCTCGGAAACCTTGGGCAGAAGTTTGCCTATCACGAATTCCAACGACTCCCCCACCACTGTAAAGAGCATTGCTATCATGAGAACGATCATTGAGTATGTCAAGCTCTTCTTGATTATTAACTGGATATCCATCAGTTTGTATTTCAGCACTGCCACGGCAAAGAACAGCGATATTACCAGAGTCAGAAGGCTGTCCCATAATATCGGCAGCCATGCCAAACCCAGAACTTCAGGCAGGATGGGTCCCAGAAGTATCATGAGTACTATTAATAGTAGTCCAACGATCATGAACTTGATCTGTTTTCTGAATATTGGGTTTCGCTTTACCAGGTACTTCTTGAAAAAGAAACCCAGGGTCGATATTATGTAGATGAAGAAGGCAAGCACCAGAATGGTGTAGAACGGTCCGGGGATATAGACGAAATTCTTGTAAGGTTCATTGGTTTTTACCCAGGTGATATGTATAAAGTCAGGGTCCCATTTGCTGTTCCCATTATCGAGGTAGATATCCTCGCCGTCATTGTATATCCCTTTACCTTTTTCGGAGTCATCGAGCCAGAATATGAGTGCGTGATTGGATGCGTTCTTGAGAGGAATCCACGAAATGTTCGAATCCGAGAAATTACCTGCGGCCTTCGAAAACGACGTATTGAAGATAATGATTGTATTGTTACTATTCATGTACATTATGGGTTCTGGTTCGGCTCCTTTTTTGGAAAAACTGTATTTCCCGTTCCCATCAAGGTCCCTGAAATACCAGTGAACTAGGTCTTTGTTTTTGTACAAGGCCCTGTATATATCGATAGTATAGTCCGCTTTCCCGGTTGTTGTGTAGCTGATTCCCGTATTCGTCCCGTATACAAGCTTGTCGGTCATATTCATGGACGCAGGTAAGTGCTCGAACTCGCCGTCGCCGTTATCGAGATATATTTTATTACCTGTGAATAGTTCTTCCTCATCATTCCAGTCGAATTCCAACAAGTACAATTTCTCGTAATTGGACGCACTCTCAATACTTGTCCATTGAACGTCCTTACCCCCCGCCAGTGAATTGTTGTTGTTGTCTCTGAAATCAGCATATGTGGTATTGACCATAACTATGGATTTATTTCCGTCCTCCATCATGAAGGGCTCGGGCGCGGTCCCGTTGCCGCCGAAGCTGTAATTTCCGTCACCGTCGTAATCCCGAAAGTACCAGTGTGTTATGTTTTCGCCCGAACCTTCACCGAAAAGCTTGCCGTATCTGGTGAGTCCCCCGTCTGCATCAATGATCTTATCGGGGGTTACCACCGGTCTGACGGTGAAAAAAAGGGTGGTGGAAAGGATAAGCAATCCGATGATGACCGGGGGGATATAAAGCAAGTATATGGATTTGGAGGTCCTGCCACTCATTCCAGCCATAGGCTTTTCATCGGATGACCGCCTCGCAACTTCCTTTGTCATTTTTTGAGTATGGCTTTCTTTCTGGCTTCTCCTGGCATACACTACAGAAAAATGTAACAAGGCGATGGGGATGAGTACAAAACCGACATTGGCCATCTTCGAACCGATGGTTGCGACGGTTTCATTGCGGGTCAGTTGAAGGAGGAATTCCCCGATGGACCAGAAACTGCAGGCCAGCATTAATAAGAAGAAAACTCTGCTCGCCCGGTCCCGGAAGTTCTTTTTCAGGACGTAGATTCCAAGGGTCAGGCTCGCAATGCCTGCAATGAATGTAGGTATTACTATGGGAGTGGCCATGGTTTTCGTCCATGTTCAATAGATAAGTGAAGGCGACCCTTCTGGCTCGCCAAACTTTCAAGCCGCCAGTATGACTCGACTTTTCAAGTGAAGACGTACCATACTGGCACGTCAATGTTGACGCGTTTACCGACGCGTCTCACTTGCCCGCTCCTGATGTATGGTACATACATCTGTATTTGCGGGAACGTTACCCCGCAAACAGGATGCGGTCAAGCCTTTCAAGCCGGGCCAGTAGGTGATGATGAACATAGTTCATCGAACCCTAATAGAATCTCTGATTCTATGTCGGTACCCGCCTTTTCAAGTAAGGTCATTAGCGAGTTATTTATCGATAACGAATATCCATATTTAAAGATATTATGCAATAATCTATCAGAGAGAGGATTGTCCGGCAGGGTCTAAAAAGTGGTTTTTCAAAAGGACCGAAGGGTCCTCACGGAGATGGTTTATCCTTTCTTCCATCACTCGGGTACTGGCAAGTAACTTTTTCTGAAGCTTATTTATCTTCTTAACCGGTATTTCCATTATTTTTTTTAAGTCACAGAGAAACTGCTCGCCTGTCCTTGGAGGTGGCTCCATGTTCCCTACCTTCTCTCTTATCTTTTCTATGTATGAATCGAAACGCGCGTTCCATGCCTCCCCCTCGAACCCGAAAAGAGCTAGATACATATCTATCTTCAGCGCCTGATAGTACTTGAAACCCGGAATGGAGGCTCCGTCCTTTTTCATCTCTTTATCGAACAGGGCGTAGGTTCTCTGAATAAAGTTCCAGTAGTATTTTTTGAAACGGTAACCCTCTTCAAGATATTTCAGCAACTCCTCCCGAAACTCCTGAAGTTCATCATGAGCAAGGTCTCCCTGTATCTCCAGATAGGCCATCTTCTGGATCGGAAAGTGTATATTGAACTCCTTGAGCCCTTCTATCACCCGGGGCATTAGCTCTCCAAGTGGCTCCAGCACCCTTTTGCGTATATGCGTTTCCGGATCCTTTCTCGGGTTTTCCGATTCCTTTTCTGTCATATGGGATCTACCATCCGTTTTCCCAGAGAACCAGCATCGCGCGGTTCAATTCTCTAAGATGCCCAAGTTCCCTCAGTACCGAGGGAGCCCTGAATAATCCGAGCCATAGTTTCATGATCGAGAGACCGCCCCGGCTTCGATTTCTCGAGGCTTTGCCCAGGAGATCAAGAGCCTTTTCCGTCAATCCGTACAGTGAACTCGCGCCGCGCCGCAAAAGAGGTGACTGCGATGGGTGCGAAAGCAATTTACTTTCGTATTCTTTTAATTTAATTGAGCTATCCCCATCCTCCTTTTTATTATTAAAATATCTCCTCACGGCATCCGCAGCGATTTTTGCACTAAGCATCCCACTGTAGTTCCCTGCGTAATTCATGGGATTCACGAGAGACCCGCTCTCTCCAAGGAGAAGGATTTTGTCGTAAACCAATTTATCCACCGGTCCACGGCATGGTATCCTGCCTCCTGTGACCTCGGCGGGTGTCTGAAACTCGTTGCCATGGTGCATTAAAAGATTTCTCAGAGAACTTGTCGGATTACCCCGGCACACAGCGCCTACCTGAACGTATCGGCCCATTGGAAATACCCAGCCGTAACCCCCGGGCAGGATTTTTGGGTGAAAGATGAAATTTGCATAATTGGCGTCTTCGGAAGTGACCCCTACACCGCTCGGTTCGAATTCTTCGCGTGGATATAGAAACCTCACCGCACCAAGTGTGGGTATTGCGGCGAGTCCGAGATATGAGCGGACGGGAGAAGTAAAACCGCTGCCGTCCACCATCACCTCGCACCGGTACTTTCCCCTGCTCGAGTGCAGCAGGTACTTTCCGTTCTTTTCCCTTTCCACTTTGATTATCCGCTCGTTCTTGAAAAAGCGAACTCCCTTCTGTTCCGCCTTAGCGGCCAGATAAGAGATAAGAATATCCTTCTTCAGGATGTAACCGACGCTCGTATTATTATAATATCTGAAAAGAGAAGGTGTGACGAAGCATATCCCCTCGAGCCTGTTAATGATGAATTCGTCCTGCAGTGGAATACCGAGAGGTGTAAAACAGTTATTTGAAAATCCGCACCCGCATCTCACCGGCTGTCCCGGCTCCCGTGTCCGCTCGAATACAGCCACGTCAAGGCCGGCCTTTCTTATCTTGTATGCAAATGTCGCCCCAGAGATGCCGCAACCTATGACCGCGACTTCGTATTCCTCCAGAAATGCGCCCCCCCTTCAGATCTTTTTGTTGCAGTTCGGGCACATCCACCATCCCTTTTTAACAGGGGCCTTGCAGTGCTTGCAGGTGGGAGAATTTTTTTCGGTTCGTTTGTATCTGGCTGGCGGTTTGAAGCTGAGCTCCAGTCCTGTTTCCTCAATGCATTCGTCCTGGTCTTCCGGTAAAATAACCTCAACGCGACAGGGTCGCTCCTCCATCTTCTTCATCCAGTCCTTCTCGTCATGATATACTCCGCCGGATTTTCCCCGTCCCGCTCTCTCTTCAGTGAACGGCTTCATCATCGGTGGAAGAGCTCTTATTGCTGTCTTTCCCCCGGTCTTCCCTCTTTTGTGGGATGATTTCTCCTCCTTGAGTGGTTTCATAAGGGGTATTTTCTTTTCACGGGACAAGGGTTTCATAACGTGTTTTTTGGATTTCGCACTCTTCCCCGTTACCGGAAGTGCGAAGAGTTCATCAAATTTCTTTTTATCTTTCGTCCTCTTCTTCACAGCAGGCTCAAGTAAAGGCCAGAACTCATCTTGCTCGGGAAGCACATTGGTCTCATCGTCGCTCCACTCTGTATCAAGCTCATATTCTGCCTCGTATTCCTTTATCGCAGCGTAATGGGCCATGTCCAGTTCGGGAAGGTCCGACATATTTTCGGTGAGGTCCGACAGATCATCTGCTTCGGTTTCACCCACGTCATTGAAAAAATTCAGATCATTAGCGTCATATGCCAGTTCGCGTTCCAACATGGATTGGCGGCTATTTGGCTTCTTTTCGACGTAAAGTTCCTCATAACCGGTGTCCGTCCCCTTTTTTCTCGTACTCCGCAATCCCATTTCGTTGGAAAGATAATCGAAGTTCTCTTCGTTTTCCTTACCATCCTGTTTGCTTCTACGTTTCTGTGCTGCCTCTTCCACATCGTCTCTTTTAAACGCTTTCATTAGGTTTTTCCGATACCTTCTTCGTCTTGTGACCTTGATCACTATTATGAACGAAAGCAATACGATCAAAACGCCCCCCGTTACCAGCCAGACCCACGAGTCCACACCTTTAAGGAACCGTCCCACCTGTGCAGGCATTCCCTGATCCTTTTCTACTTCCTCCTCAGGATTTTCACCCGGTCTGGCCCCTGGCTTCACTTTAACCTTCGTCCCCACATTCTTTGCCACCACCCTTATACTATCCATTACCGCTGCACCGTTATCGTCCTCTATCCTGAGATAAATGTCATATTCGCCGTCTTTCACGAACTCATGGGACAATATTTCATCGGTCGAATCAAGGTTATTGAAGTCCGGCTGTGCATCTTTTCCGACGATGGACCACCTGTACCACATCCTGGCCAGATCGCCGGGAGAATCGGTGATCTTCGGTTCCACTATTATGGAGCCGTTCTTTTCCAGGACCTGATCATCCCCCAGTTCCAGAGTTGGCGCGATATTCTTAACGTATATGGAAAAGGTGGCACCGGCCGCGTTATCCGGTTCATCGTCTGTTACCGTTAGTTGAATCACGAATGCGTTTTCACTGGAATACAGGAAAGTATGTCGGGCACTCTTCCCGAATGCGAGAGACCCGCCGTCTCCGAAATCCCACGAGTAGTTCAGCCCGTCGATATCTCCGGAAATGTCAGTTGCATCTCCCAGAAAAGCCACTTCCTCCCCTTCCTCCACCTCGAATGCTTCGTTTTGAACTTTCCCCCCGTAGACGGCAGACAGGTTTAGATCATACGGCTGTGAGTTCTTAATATATATTGTGGCATCTGTTATATCGGAAACGCCGTCGTTGTCCTCAACAATGAGAGAAATGTGATAGGTGCCGTTGTTGACATAGGGAAATTCCTCCTGTCCTCCTTTTATATCGTGATCGTTGTCAGGTATCCCGTCATTGTCCTCATCGGTATCGGTGTCCAGGTCCCAGTAGTACTGCAGCGATGTTATATCTCCTGGGGTATCCGTTGAATTCGTAGCTATCAAATTTATGATATCTCCTTCGAAATATTCATCCTGAAACTCGTTGATCACCGCAGTGGGTCTCTTGTTCTTGATCTCTATATCCATGCTGTCCGTATCGCCTGCACCATCGTTGTCCTTCAATCGGATCGTGACCGTATAGTAACCCTGTTGTGAGTAACTGTGCGTCCCGTCCGGATCATCCTGCCACTCCGATTCCTCACCGTCCCCGAAATCCCATTTGTACTCCAGCGTATTCATGTCGTTTTCCGTATCCGTAGAGCCCGATGCATCGAATTCTATGACATCATCCTCGTAGAGAGAGTCCAAATTCATATCGACGCCTAGATCGATCATGGCGTTGGGTTTACGGTTTTGAATGGTAATGGAACTAGTTAAGTTCGTCTGGTCCACGTCATCATCCCATACGATAAGCAGCACGGTTGTGGTCCCGCTTTCGAGATAGGTGTAGGATCCACTTGCCGAGGTTCCTGTCCCATCGGCCATACGGTCGTTATCGGGAATATGGTCGCCGCTCCAAACGTTGATGCCATCGTATGGCATGTCGTTCTCCCCGTCGAAATCCCAGTACCATTTCAGAGAATCCAGGTCCGAGGCAGTATCGGAGAGGGCCCCAGTGAACTCTATCAACACACCTTCATCCAGGGGTCCGGATGTTATTATATTCCCGGTGGGGGCAACGTTGTGAACCCTTACGTAACAATATTCGGTGACCTTGAAGTTGTCTACATCTGTAACTTCGAGTTTGATGGTTTTGAGACCGTTCCGCAGCTTTGCGGTGGGGTAGCTGGTGCTAACCGTTCTCCCGGTAGCGTCATTGTTCCCGTCGTTGTCGAAATCCCACACAAAAGAGGATTCAAGCAGGTTCTTGTCATCTGTTGCAGTTGCGGAGAACTGGATCACTTCGTCCTCGTCCACATCGGGAACATGCCCTTGGATGCCATTCCCACCTTTGACCATGATGGCTGTGATCTTGGGTGAATTACCAATGAGATCGAGAGCGTCCTTTGCATCTATCATACCGCATCCACGGTCGTTATTTGGATTGTTAGCATTCGGTGCGCTCTCCCTAAGTGCGTTGCGGATATCTCCGGGCGACGTATCCGAATTCGCTTCTCTCAGTATGGCTGCCACTCCCGCAACGTGCGGGCATGACATTGAGGTGCCCTGGGCGCCTATGTAGTTGGTGGGGTCCACAACGCCGTTCGTCCAGCCAGCCCCACCCATGCTGGTTCCCGATGCCCTTGCCGCTTTGATGTATTCACCTGGAGCCAGCACATCCGGTTTCATGGCGCCGGTTGAAATTCCTGGACCCCTGGAAGAGAATGATGAAAGCTGACCGAAATCATTACTGGAGCCAACCGTGACTACATGAGGGGCGTTTCCAGGCGAGCCAATGTGCAGTCCATCCTCGCCATCGTTCCCGGCTGCAGCACATACCACTATACCGTACCCTACGGCATCGTTGCAAGCGCTGTTCATGGAATCGCTGTGGATGGGGCCTCCCTGCTGGTTCACGGTCCCTATGGAAAGTGACATGACGTGAACATTGTAAGTATTACGATTTGACACGACCCAGTTAACAGCTTCCACCACATAGCCATAGGTGGAGGCTCCCAAAACCCTGGCTATCAATAGGTCTGCATTGTATGCCATGCCTCGGTACCGCCCGCCCGATCCCCCGCCACCCGGAGGATTCCCTGCCGCAATGGATGCGCAATGGGTTCCATGCCCGTCGTCATCATAAGCGCTTCGGATCTGTGGGGGCCAGACAGTATAATCCTTGAAAGCCAGTATTTTTCCACCCTGGAATGCCTCATGATTGCCATCGATACCAGTATCGAGTACTGCTATCGTAGTTCCCTGCCCCGTAAAACCTATGGAATACACATCAGGCATGTTAATAGCGTTGCCCGAACTGTCCAAATAAGTTTTAAGCCTTGGTATAGCGCAGACCTCGGCCACATCGGGAAGAAGGGATACCTCGTCAAGCATTCCAACTGGTAACCGGACATGAATCTGGTCGATATAATCCGATACCTCCATTATATATGCGCCAGCGTTTTCGAGAGATGATACATCGAATAGTGAATCATCCGTTGAGAGCAGGACCATGCATTCCACAAGGTCCCCCGGAGCACTGTCCTTGACCTGTTCCTCGAGAGTATCCTCGATTCGGTTGCGATTCCTGTCACCTGGGTTGAAACCGCCGTTCTTGTACTCGTTTACAAAGCCCTTGACAGTATAACCGAACAGGTCTTGATGCGATTGCGAGGTCTCTTCGACTTGGATGGATATGAAGTGATTATTTTCTGATAGAACCGCACCGCCATTATGGTAGTTACTTCTCTTCGAGCTGTTGTGATCGGAAATGGCGGTTCCCGTAATGGGCATTACCAATAATAGTATCACAATAATAATTGTAAAAGTATGAGCAGACATTTTATACGACAAATAATCGCCACCTAAGTAACTGAAACATAACCGTGAACCTTTTATTGATTGAAAAACCTTTCTAAATTATATCTTTCTACTATTTCTCAGAGTGACATCTCCCGAGGTCACCAGATATGATCCTCCTCCCTCGACCTCAAGGATCATGCATCCGTCATCATCTATGCCCCGGCATATTCCTTTCGACCGTTGCCTTGGCCCGGTTACTGCGACCTCCTTTTCCAAAAGATAATTACGAAGCCGGATCCGGGGGACTATTTTCCCGAACCCATCCAATAAAAAGGACTGGTAGCCCGTTTCAAGAGCACCCAATAGCCCTGTTAGGATATCGACGCGGGAGAAATCGGCCCCTGTAAGCATCTTTAACGAACCCGCTGTATTAAGCTCCTTTTCGATAAAGTAATCCCTTTCGATGTTAACGTTGATCCCTATGCCAACTATGACCCAGTTTACCCGATCCATATCACCGTCCATCCATGTCAGTATCCCGCATATTTTCCGGTCCTTCATCATAATGTCGTTGGGCCACTTGATCATTGCCGGGATACCGGAGATGTCTTCGAGATAGGCTGCAATGGCCTCCCCAATGACGAGAGTGATCCTGCTCACCTCCTGTGTGGCAATATCCGGCCGAAGGAAAAGAGACATGTATATCCCACCTTCGGGAGATTCCCATATGCGCTCCAATCGGCCCTTACCCTGCTTCTGTATCTCCGCCAGAACCACGCTTCCTGTTTCCAGAGTGGGTGCAAGGGACTTGGCCACCACGTTCGTGGAAGCTGCCTCAGTGTAATAATGATAATCCCTTCCGAAATGATCCGTCCTCAATTTATTTTCCACGAGAGGTGGGAGCAGCAGGTCCGGCATCTCGCTCAATCGGTGACCTCTTGAGGGAACTGAAAGAATCTGAAAACCCATATCCCTAAGAACTCGAACAGATTTTCCAACGGCAGCCCTCGATATACCTAGTTTGTCTCCTACCATTTGACCCGAAACGAAGGATTTGGTATTTTCTTTTTCCAGGAGGACTCTCAGAACATCCCAAGCGGTATTCAAAGCGGTTCTTGTCATTATTCGATCACCGTCTTTCATTCTGCAAAATATTATCAGGATCCATAGACGAAATCGTTACTGCAACAAACATTAGTACGCGAACCTTACTCTCCATTATTCGTCAATCCATTTGGGCGGCCGTTTTTCGATAAATGCCTCGAGCCCTTCGTTTGCATCCTTGCTTAGCATGAGCTCGCTCAGATAGATGTCCTCGATCTTTACCATAGCCTCGTGATAATTATTCGAAGCGCCTTCCACGAATGCCTTTTTCGTCAAGCGGAGAACCACTGCGCTGTTGCAGGCTATTTTCTCCCGGATGAACCTTTCGGCATCAGCCTCGAAGGTATCGAATGGGAAAATCTGATTCACGAGACCAAGGTTGCGAGCCTCATCGGCTTTTATGATATCGCCTGTCAGCAGCAGCTCCAAAGCTCTTTTATAAGGCATAATTTTGGGAAATATTGCTGCGGCAACCGGTGGAAACACACCCACTTTTATCTCCGGCTGCCCGAACTTTGCCCTGTCCGAGGCAAGGACCAGATCACAAAAGGCAACCACCTCGCATCCTCCCCCAAGAGCTGCCCCTTTGACCAGGGCCACTATGGGGGCTTCGATCATGCTCATGTTATGAAAAATGGCATGAAAGACGCGGATCATCTCATCAGCCTTGCCTCCCATGTGATCGGATACGTCCACACCGGCCGAGAATGCCTTGCCGTTTGCATCCAGCACCAGTACCCTGAGCTTCCGCACCTGGAAAGATTTCAATGCGTCGTTTATCTCACGCATCATTTCAATGTTCAGAATATTTACCGGGGGCCTGTTGAAGGTTATCCTTCCCACAAGATCCCGCTCATCCACAATGATCGTATTGTATTCCATTGTATCTTACTCCTTTCAAGCCCTTGATCACTCCCACTAACCGCAAGGGCGAACCCTTCAATCGCAATATAGCCGTTCGTGGAGAAAGTCATTAAATCTTAGCTTTGGGATAAAATAATCTATACGAAATCCGGTGTCAAGACGATTCGTTTCGTCAGTTTCCCGGACTTGGCATCCTTGAAAGCATCCTTGATCTGGCTCATGGGTCTGGTTTCTACGAAGGGTTTGATCTTTATGGTTCCATCCAGAACCCATTTCAGCACATTATCATAGTATTTCGGCAGACATCCCCAGGTACCGATGATATCGGCATCGAATGCCATCAGGCGGGATATGCTGTACTGGTTCTTCTGCATGCCGAAACCCACAACCACCAGTTTTCCAATGAACGACAGCAATGCCAGTGCCATTTCCTGTCCGGCTTTGGTCCCGGTGACCTCGAATATCTTCCACCCGTAGCTTGACGGTAATTTGTTGTTCTTGCAGATGGATTTGAATTCGTTTTTCACAGCATAGGCGTCCTTGTCCGTGGAGTTGATGACAAAATCTGCCCCGTAATTCAGAGCGCGTTCAAGCTTTTTCCGATCCAGATCGATTCCGATTACCGCGTTTGCACCGAATGCCTTGGCCATCTGGGTGACATATACTCCCACACCACCGCCAGTCCCAATTATTATAACATTGTCCCCAGGTTTGAGATCCCCTCGCACGCAGGCCTGGAAGGGTGTGGTGACTGCATCGGCGATAACAGCAAGTTCCTCTAGTTCGAATCCTCTGCGGTCTTCCACGAAACATAGGTCTTCCACAGGGACCGGGATGTGGCTTGAGAATCCACCGTAAATTCCCATACTGTTGCCCGGCATTTTCTGACCCAGACACCTGTTTCCGCGACCTTCATCGCATATGGGGCATTCATTGCAAGGCATCACTGCAGGTACAATTATCTCTTTTCCGATGAACCGATCGTCTCCTGCCACGATCACACCCGAAATCTCGTGGCCGAGAGCGAGTGGCGGCCTTGTTATAGTGGGTATTCCGTGATAGAAATATCCGAGATCGGTATGGCAAACTCCGCATCCTGCCACTTTCACCAGAACCTCGCCTTCAGACAATAAGGGTACGGGGATCTCCACGATTTCCAGACGTCCTTCCGTTATCTCTCCCGTCTCTCTGTCCTTTTTCCAGGGTCGGATCATCTGCCATGTTTTAATTTGTTCAGGCAAATCCATTACTGTTCCCTCTTGTTTCGGTTAAATTGATATAATGCATTAGGGTCGTGCAAGTGCATAATTATATCGATATATAATATTATTGTAATAAGTGCTTCGCCTGCATTGGAGGAGCGCCAGAATACCACGAAAAGTATCATATAATATTAATTCGATAAGGTAAAATCCACCTGATCGGGGCTTAATAATCCAGTCAATAATTGTTAGAACGGAGGGAAAAAATGACTTTGAATTGGTTACCGAGAGAAGACGAGATAAAGAATCACGAGTTGTTCAAGGGAGACGAGTATTTCGGAACGGAAGCTCCCTGCACGATGTATGAAAAGAAACCGGTACTGGACCCTAAGGGAAATGAAGTGGAAGGACTTTATTCTGCATGGATAACACTTAATAATCCCCGGCAGTACAATTCATATACCACCGAAATGGTGAAGGGAGTGATCGCTGGATTCCACAATGCATCTGTGGACCGAAGCGTGGTTGCTGTGGTCTTCACCGGCGCGGGAGACCGAGCATTCTGCACAGGTGGCAACACCAAGGAATATGCGGAATACTACTCCAAGCGATGCAACGAATACGGGGAATACATGGAACTGTTCAACCACATGGTGGATGCAATACTCTTCTGTAAAAAACCGGTTATTTGCAGGGTCAACGGTATGAGGATCGCAGGGGGTCAGGAAATAGGTATGGCAGCGGACCTTGCAGTCAGTTCCGATCTTGCAATTTTCGGGCAGGCGGGACCCAAGCACGGCAGCGCACCGGACGGAGGCTCCAGCGATTTCCTGCCCTGGTATATGGGGATCGAGGACGCAATGTGGAACTGTATCAGCTGCGAGATGTGGTCCGCTTACAAGATGAAGAGGATAGGTTTCATAACGAAGGCCGTCCCGGTGATCAAGGAAGGGGACAAGTGGATCAGAAATCCCCAGGTGATCACGGATAAATATATCGATGACGGTGAGATCGCATACGGCGAGTTCAAGACCGGAGACGAGTTCAAGGAAGCACGGAAATACGTTTGGAACGCCAAAATCGATTTCGAGCTTCTGAACAAGGAGGTGAACAACATCATCTGGAGGTTCACAAACCTGTTTCCAGGCTGCCTAATCAAGACAATCGACAGCATTAGAGCCAAGAAAAAGTTCTTCTGGGATTACTCCAAGAACTACAACAGGCACTGGCTGGCTGCGAACATGGGTGGAGAGGCTTTCCTTGGATTCCATGCCTTCAACACGAAGAAGATCACAGGCAAGGACACCATCGATTTTATCAAATACCGCCAGCTCATCGCGCAGGGAGCATACCAGGACGACGAAATGTTCGAGGCTGTTCTGGCCAAACCCCTGCCCAAAGATGAGTAAATCGCTTTTCTGTCACCATCGGGGAGGAGTCGATTTCCTCCCCATTGTTTCGTATTTGTTTAACAGGTGTGGGGAAGGGAAGAATCCCTTCCCCAAACCCCATCCCTCTTTTATTACCATTACAGGAGTCGCGTACGACCCCTGGACGGCATAAAAAGAAAGGGGTTGCAGGAAGAAGTCGGCCAATTAACGCATTGGCCGAACCAGGTGAATCTTGATTCGCCGAGGGTCTTTCCCCCTGCTATACAAATACCTTTTCGCTACACGTTAAGAGATCAGGTTGGCCCATGAAAACCTTCATTACCCGAACCCGGGCAAGATATGCGGAGACCGATACGGCGGAGGTGCTTTACTACGGTAGTTATTTTTTGTACTTCGAGGTGGGCCGTATCGAGATGTTCCGGGAACTAGGTCTGCCATATCGAAAGGACATTCCCATTGTGGATACGTACTGCAAGTACCTGAGACCGGGCTATTTCGACGACCTTCTGGAGATACATACGAAATTCGACGATATCACGGAAAAGGGATTCAAGATAAGGTCCCTGGTGTATCGGGTAATGGATGACGAGGTTCTTGAACTTCTCGCGGAAGGGTACGTCTCCATGGTATACGTCAACGAGAACCGGAAGGTAAGCCTGCTGCCGGATTATTTTCTGGAAGCGTTTGAGAAGATCGGGCCGAGAAAGTAGGGGGTTCGGGAAATTTTTCGATGTATCGGTAGATCCTTCGCAACGATGACCAATGATGAATATTTACTTCATTTTATCCATTTTTCGCCCACCCAGCTCCGAAGTTTTCACTAATTCAATTTACTTGGGAGCTGTACTGCTTTTGGCGAAGGTATTGATTGAATGATCCTGAACATATTCTTTGTGTTAGCGCAATCCGTAAGGTATTTTTTGCCATCTGAAGACATCAATTTCAGTTGTCCGATTTTTTCGGACAACTTGAATCCTTAGTCAGGTAAGTATCTCAAAAAGCTAATTTCTATCAATCGGTGTCATAAAATTCTCTGATGAGGGAAAAATATTCCTGCCAATCCTTCGTATTTTCTGGATAAGTAGTCAATGCCGTTTCCAACTTATTTTCCCAAGTATTTCTTCCCATCCCTTCTTTGAGTGTATCACGAACTTCCTTGAAGCGCTCTGGATCAGGATCGTCATAGGTAACCATGAATTTCTCGTCCGGATCTATTGTTCGGATCAAGAATTCGAGGTATTGATATTTCTGGTTCTTCATACCCCCAATGAAAGAGAAATTGGGTTTATCGCCTTCGAATTGCTTGACCGAAACAATCTCATCAAACAAGATGATGTGCCATTTTCCTCCCATAAGCATAGATGGTATCTGCCCCTGTAACGCTGCCGTGTCAAAACGCTTCTCGTCGTCCTTAATGGGGATTTTGATGCTTTTTATCTTTAAACCCTTTGCGAATACAATAATATCGTCGTTTGAGCTGTGGGTTTTAAGGGGGTATGCCTTGTTCCCGAGGAGTAGCTTTTTATCGATCATCTGGCTCATCGCCCCTCACCTCCTTGAACGCTTTGACATGCTTACTCTTATTCGGTCTGGCAATCAGGCGAAAGGAGAACAAAGGGTGTCTTTTTTGAGATTGCCTCTCGCAAAATCGTTCACCTATGAGCTCGCCTCCCTTTCCCCAAGGCATGAGATCACGTCCCCTGCTGTATCCTCCCGCCCCGCCGTAATACTTGTATCTCCCACCAGGCCTGCACCATTCCCAAACATTGCCCAGCATGTCGTAAAGGCCCCAGGGATTTGGTAGCAGACAAGTTATAGGAAATACCATGCCCATTTCATCCGGAAAGACGACTCTTTTATTGCAGGTGCTCGAAGATCTCATAGAAGCACGCGGGATATTACCAGTGAACACCCTTTATGTCAATTTCGAGGACCCAAAGTTCTCATCCAATGGCCAGGATAATATTCTTCAATTCATCGTGGACGCCTACAGGGTTTTTTTCCACCCTGAGGGACGCATATATCTGGTGCTTGACGAGATTCAGATGGTACCTCAGTGGGAGCGGTGGGTAACTAGCGTCCACGACAGAAGGGAGGACGTGAAGATATTCGTTACCGGATCATCAAGCGCTCTGATGTCCGAGGAATTCGCAACGCTGTTGACGGGACGTCACCTAGAAATGGAGGTATTCCCACTGGACCTGGCTGAATTTCTGCAGTTCAATGATCATCTTCCATCTGATCCTGTATCCATCATCGCCGACAGCGCAGAGCTCAAAGGCTATACGAATGAATTCATCCAGCGGGGCGGTTTTCCTCGAGTAGTACTAGAGCCAAACGACAACGTTAGAGCGGAACTTTTACGGCAAACCTACTACGATATACTGCACAGGGACATCGTTACCAGATTCCATATCAAGGATGCCCGGAAGCTCGAAGCCCTGGCATCTTACTACATGACGAATATAGCTAATTCCATGTCCTATTCCGCCACGAGAAAGGCTCTCTCCCCCAAGATATCACTCGATACCATCGACCGGTTCACTGGATATTTCTCGTCCTCATTCCTGTTTTCCTTCGTGCCGTTTTATGCGTTCTCTCTCAAGGAGCAGATGGCCATGCCCCGGAAGGTCTATGCCATCGACAACGGTCTCAGGCAAGAGGTATCATTTCGTTTCTCCGGCGACCGGGGCAGGCTCCTTGAAAACCGTGTCTATCTCGACCTCCGGAGGGAAAATCAAGACATATTCAGCGGAATCGGCCCTTCGGGACCTCGATTCCGCGAACATTGTCAAGCTGCGAAATCTGACATATTGTCGAACTTCGCACCATTGACAATATACTACTGGAGGGGAAGAACCGAGACCGATTTCGTATTGAGACAAGATGACGAGATAAAAGAACTGATCAATGTTTGCCTGGAACCCGCCGCCCCGGAAACGATGGATCGGGAACTGAAGTCCATGGCGGAATCCATGCTCCATTTCGACAAGGACGAGGGATTGGTCATTACATTGGATTTCGAAGATGAAATAATTAAGAACGGGAGAAGGATCGTTTTTCGGCCCTACTGGAAGTGGCGGCTGATGCCGTAATGTTCTCATGCGAACAGTTTCTCGATGTCGTCCCGGCCGAGCTTCTTGAATATGCCCTTGTCCACCGCTATGACGTTCTTAACCAGCTCGACCTTGCTCTCCTGAAGTTTCAGTATCTTTTCCTCGACGCTATCCTTTGTGATGGCCTTGTAAACGAAAACGCTCTTCGTCTGTCCTATTCGGTGGGTCCGGTCTATCGCCTGCATCTCCGCCGCGGGATTCCACCAGGGGTCGACGATAAAAACGTAATCGGCCTCCGTGAGATTGAGGCCCAGGCCGCCCGCTTTGAGGCTGATGAGGAATGCCGATACTGCCGGGTCGTTCTGGAAACGCTCCACCGCCTCCTTTCTCTTTCGCGTCCTTCCGTCGAGATAGGAGAATGGGATATTCTTCCTTTCGAATTCGGCGCGAACGATATGAAGCATCTTTACGAATGAGGAAAAGATCAGCACCTTGTGGCCTTCCGAGATAACTTCCTCCATCCGCTCCTTCAGCATATCCAACTTCCCGGAACCCCCCATGTAGCTCTCGTCGATAAGCCGGGGATGATTGCATATCTGCCTCAATTTCGTCAAACCCTGAAGTATCTTGAAGCGTGATTTTCCAATGCCTTCTTCCCGGATGGCCGTATCGATCTCTCTTCTGATCCTCGATCTGTGGGACTCGTATACCGTCCTCTGTTTCGAACTCATTCCGCAATATGACACGGTGATCTGTTTTTCGGGAAGGTCTTTTGCCACCATATCCTTCTTACGCATGAGCAGGAAAGGGTAGATCGTGTTCCTGAGAGAACTTGTCTTTGCCGCGTCCCCATCTCGCTCTATGCTTTTCACAAAGGTATCCTTGAAATAATCTATATTCCCCAGCAGTCCTGGATTCAAAAAGGCGAACTGCGACCAAAGATCCATCGAATTGTTCTCTATGGGCGTACCAGTCATTGCCAATCGGTATCTCGCATTCATACCGTATATGGCTCTTGCGGTCTTTGAAAGAGGATTCTTTATTTGCTGTGACTCATCCAGAACTATGTAATGAAAGGTCTTCCTGCCGAAAATATCGGCATCCTTCCTCAGTGTTGCGTAGGTCGTTATGATCAGATCCCTGTTATATCCCCAGATACGGCCGCCCGTTTTCGACCTGCCCGTTCCGTGATGGATATATGCACTAATGGAGGGGGTGAACTTCTTTATCTCGTTCTCCCAGTTGAACATCAGGGACCTTGGAACCACTACAAGAGATGGTGTTTCATTTCCATTTTCCTTTTCAGAGAGCAGCAGGGCCAGGACCTGTACGGTCTTTCCCAGTCCCATCTCGTCCGCAAGACAACCGCCAAAGGAGAAATCTTTCAGAAAATGCAGCCAGTCGTAGCCTGCCTTCTGGTATGGCCTCAATGTTCCCTTCATATTGCCAGGTAACGGAGCGCTATTTATCGACTTGAATCTGGAAAACTTTTTCTTGATCTGCCTGTACTTCTCATCCATCGTGTATTTTTTCGATATGTCCAGAATGGATTCGACGATAGCGATCTGCGAGGCCGTGGCCTTTGCATTCCCCTTCTTATCACGTTTAAGAAACCCAATGGTACCGGATAGCTTCTCCAGCCATTTGGCCGGAATAACCCCTCTAGTTCCGTCACTCAATCGGATAAATCTCTCGTGTTTATTTATGGTATTCATAAGATCGTTCAGCGGGACGGTGTTCTCTCCAAAAGAAAGTTCACCCTTCAGGTCGAACCAGTCGATCCCGCTCGATATTTCCAGTCGAAGGCTCGGTTTTTCCGGGTTCAACCTGTTGTTCAGGAGATCGGATTTCCCGAATATCTCGTAGCCGTGGGCAACCAATTCATTGGCCGCATCGCTGAGCCACAGATAGGGATCCACGGCAGGAACCAGAAAACCGTCTCGCTCCATCGTACCGTTGTCCATTAGAAACCGAAGATACTCTTTCTCGGATTCCCGATCCCGCTTGATCCGGACCATCTTTCCGTTCTCATCTCTGCTGACGATATCTTCAACGTCCTTTTCGGATACTTCTTCCCGCGCATACAGAAAACGTAGCTCGATATTGAAGGAGTTCAGATGATCCCTTAGAAAAAGACGAGGGGTCGCCTTGACATTTATTTCTTCAGGCTCGTATTCGTCCGGAAGTGCTACCTTCAGGATGTTAGACAGCTTCAGATAGTATTGTTCCAGAAAATCGTTCAGTTCTTCAAGCTTTAATTCCGCGCCGGAAAAATCGCTCATCTTTCGGATCATCTCCGGGTGCAAAGTGTCAATTTGCAGGACGACGAAGGAGTCCGACCCTTTCTCGTAAACTGAGCACCAAAGCGGCATATTACCGATGAGGGTAACGTTTCTCTCTCCGAGATGGAATCTTCGATCCCCGGCGCTTATCATGCAGGTAAGTATTGCTCTATTCCGCTCCTTCTCGGTTTTTACGATAAGATCAGCGGTACCCTTATCACCCGGGAAAACACAGTGCCTGAACGCCTCCGGTTCGTTTCTGTAAAGCGCTTGCAGTTCGAGGAGCAGGCTCCCGTCGGCATCATCTTCGAATACGCCCTTGGAAAGATTGTTATCGCTGGCGGAATACCATCCCAACCTTCTGGAGTACTTCACGTTCCGGATGAATACCTTGAAGGCAGTCCTTCGTCTATCCGACATGCTGTTATAGTTCTTTTCAAGGTGTTTTTCTCTGACCTGCGAGATGACCCCCTGTTTACCCGATTTCAGGACCCTGCTCTTCGCCATCTGGAGGTAGAACCCGCCATCGTCCTTGCAGGTAGTATAACGGTTTTTCAATCTCTTTGTTGTGAAAAAGAACTCGTATTGTGTTTTCGGAATCTGGCTTTCCAGGTTCATAGTGTCAAGTTTTTCAATTAGAGACCTGAACTTCTTACGTCGGAGTCCGGATATAAATTCATCCTCGACATCCACGAGCTTTTTTCCATACCTCCTGAAATAATAAGCCAACATAGTGGCGGCGACATGCTCGCATCTCGCGGAACCGTATCTCGCACAATCGCATTCTATTAACGGCTCTGTCATGTGAAATGTCTTCTTTATCCGAACCCTTATCTTGTCATCATAGATACAATCGTTATAATGCCATTTCGGTAACAAGTTTCTTTCATCGACCTTCGCCACCAGTTTCCCATTGGTCATGGACACGATGTCTATCTTCTTAGTTCTCAGCAGTTCGAAAGCGTTGAGAATCGCCTGGCTTGATGTTCTTTTCACTATCTCTTCCATTTTGAAATCCCATTGCATATTCATTTCATAGCCTTTCTTTTCCGCCAGGGGCATCTTTTTCTTCTTTTTCAGTGATTCCCTGTCCACGTTCTCATCGTGCTTTGACATCTTGTAAAATTTTAAAAGGACCGCCACGATATGCTTGCATATGTAGCCGTCATAAGGGCAGTCGCAGTCCGCTTTCAGTTCCCCCTTCTCTTCCCATATCTCCACATCGTAAAGCCCATAGTTCCCGTCAACCTCGGCAAGGATCATTTTCCCTCCTTTCGCGAGTTCGATGGTACTAACGTTTCCTCGCTTGAAGTAACCCATACCCCGGTCGAATATTATCCTGGAATCCGCAAATCTTCTAATGTCTTTTTCACTAAGGTTCGAAAGCATTTTATTTTCCTCACGATAATTTATTGAACTGGCAAACTCATCGCTCCGCGATTTTTTCCGTCCCCTTACAATATTGTGATAATAACGCGCGAAAACGCTGCTATCCGTATATCGATTCTGGTAAAAAAAGGATGGGTGATAAAAGAAAAATGCTGATGATCTACAAGGTAAATTTATTTCCCCTTGGAAAATATCCGCACAACCTTTTTATTGTGCTCACCTGACGTTTTCACGAACTTCCCCTGGTGGCGGGGGAGTGATCTGGGCGGAGGCCGTAAGACCGGGAAACTCAAAGCTGTTTGTTAATGAACCCGCCAGGACCATTCATTGATCTATCGTATCCTCTCACCACACTTTCTTTTCCTCGATCAGCTCCACTTCGACCTCCGAGCCAAAATTCTTTTTCATTTCGACCTTTAGTGCCTCGAAATCTTCCACGCTGTCGTATTCAGCGGAATCGGTCCTTTCAGGCTCCCACTTCGTCTTGAAACATCAGAGATGTTCCTATCCCTGCCCGCAAGTGTGCGGTCAGGCTACGCAATACCCTTTGGGCATTGCTGAGCCTTCGATTTTCTGCGGAAATCTACAGGCTGCGATTCCGCGAACATTGTCACAAATGCAAATCTCGACATTCTGTCGAACTTCGCACTTGTGACAATATTCAACCACCAGATCCCTCTCGTCAAGCATGTTCAACCTGCCGTGCTTGCTCACAACCTCGATGACATCCCTAGTCCGCACCGTGATCCAGCCTTTCATGCGCCTGAGCAGTTCATCTCCCTTGAATGATCTCTCTATAGTAAGGTCAATGCTGCGCTGCTTTGCATCCCAACCTATGACAGCGGGCCGTACTATCTTTGGGGTGACCGGGTCGTGGACCACTGCACATCTAAACCATATTTTCGATCTTATCATTAGATACCCGGCTATATTATTTTATGAAAAAAAACGACCAGCATTGGAATTTTTCCCATGATCATACAGGTGGCGGAGGCGGCATGGGTGAGACAGCACCAGATGCTGTCGGAGTAGGTTTTGGTACAGGAGAGGCCGGACCTGCTGCCGGAGCAGGTTTTGGTACGGTGGGAGCTGACTGCGCAGGAGTAGATGTCGGCATCCCGGAGACCGCTCCCGGAATGGGCTCCGGAACGGATCCCGGTGCCTTTGGCTGGTACTTGCTCTGCGTCGGGGCGGTGGGAGCAGGCTTGTAGAGGCTCTCACCGGGTACACTGGGTGTTGGAGAGGGTTTCTGGTACGGATGAGCAGACGGCACGCTGGTGGTCTGGATCTCGTATTTTCCGTCCACGTACTGGAAATCGATTATGTCCGCATCATCGTCCTTGTCATCCTTTGCAGCACCATCGGTCTCGGTATGTCCCACCACCTGCTTCGTGTTCATGTCGATCACTACCGAATACTGTGGTAATGCAAGCCGCTTCTTCTGCTCCGGCAGTTTCTTCACGGGGCTTTGGCCCGACGGCAGCTGCGCCGCCCCCTTCTTCTTGAACAGCTCGCTAGCTTCAGGCATGATCCTCTTGGCCACAACGCCCCCCTTCACCACAGGGCTGTAGGTGATCTCGGCCATGTCCTTTTTGTCATTTTCCCGATCTAGCAGTTCCGGTGGTATCCTGTTCTTTATACGTTTCACCACCATAATAATGATAATCATCAGGATTATCAGGGCTATCATGGCTATTGCCCCGTAGAACATTAACGGATTGTCCTCCATCAACTTCTCCAGTGGCGAACGCACATCATTTACTTTCTTTTCTACTATATTGATTGAAAGCGGCTGCTCTGTCACGGAGAAGAACGTCGGTATCTCCGAGGTACATTCAGCGTTAATGACATGATCTCCCGTAATTGTTGAATCCTCGGGTACAAATATATTCAGAGTAAGTATGATCTCTTTTTCCGGGGACATTCTGAAGGAGTTCTCCAGTGGAGATATGAATGAGAGAAATTCATTATCCGAACTGATTTTAACGGTGACATTATCCACGTTCGTCCCGCGGTTGATGATGCGCAGGTTGAATGTGTATTTTGTTCCCTTCTCCACGGTCATATTTTCCATCTGCGCGTCAAAAGAAATCTCCGTGATATAAACTATGATCTCCAGTGTCTGATAGGCCACCGGAGAATAACTCTCACCGTCGAACGCCTTTATCTGAACATAGTAGATTACATTCGGCGCAAGCTCCTTTAATAATTGAAATTTCGTATGGTTCTGCACCGGATACCAGGATACTATCTCGCCGTGACCCTTGGACAGGCCTATCTGGATAAAATATACGATTATTTCATCCTTTCCCTCGGGATCAGTTGCAGGGTCCCAATGAATGGTGGGAGTCAAATTTGTTGTAGTGCTGGGCGATATATTGCTCACATGGGAAGGCGGCATGTTTCCCTTTTCGGTTATTTCCAATATCGCTTCGAATATCACGGAAAATAATTCACCATCGAATGCCTTGATCTGAACGTAGTATTTACCTATAGCGAGTTCTTTCGTTGTCCGGTAGTTGTTCGTGGTGAGCCCGTCCACCCAGGGCAGAACGTCACCAATCCCACTGCTGCTTCCTATCTGTATCGAATAGGTTATGGTGTCGTTGTTGATGTCGTAGGCACCTACCCAGCTAATATTCGCCGTGGTCTCCCACGTCTTGACGGGGTACATCTCCGTTGGTGGCGACGGTGGTGCGTTGGCATCACCGACTATATGGAGTAATTCCTGCTGTATGTACGATGAGGAATGCCCGTCTGAGACGCGGACCTGCACGTAATAGGTACCAAGTGGCAGCTCATTCTGGATCTGGTATTGTGAGTAAGGTCCCACGTCAACCCATGGAAGGATGTCATCGCTGTACGGATAAGTTCCGATCTGGAGAAAGTTTCCAATTATCGAATCTCCATCACCGTCCGCCGCTCCGGACCACGTTATCAACGGCAACTGTTCCATGGTAAAGTCCGGGAGGATATTGTTCGGCGGTGTGGGAGGAAGGTTGGCAAGCACAAATATATCCAGCGTCTGCATTAACGGCGTGGAATTATCCAATCCGTCGGTGGCTATAACTTCCAGGTAATAGGTATCATAGGATAGGGCTGTTTCGACCTGGTAAAATGGATTCTTTCCGATCCATCGCCACGGCACCACATCTCCGCTTCCCTTCACAGTTCCGATCATAATATAGTATTCCAGATCATAGCTCTCCGTTATGGTATCTGTTGCACCATACCAGTGTATGAAAGGAGCGGTATCCCGTGTCTCGTCAGGCAGCAGAGTGTCAGGCGGCGACGGCGGTACGTTGAAGTATAGCTCGAAGAGATCCGCGTTTTCCGAAAAGGGTACGGACGCTCCGGCTCCTAACGCATCATATATCTTCACTTCAACGTCATAGGTCCCCACCTCGAAGGTCCCGTTCACCTCGAAGGTAATATTTGCTTGGTATACATCGCCCTCCGCCAGTGATGAGGTCAGCTTTGCCACTTCCTTGACACCCGTTGAATATACCAAGAGAATTTCATCAGAAGGGTTTTTGATCGACACTTCGTACGAGAATAACCCCGCCGCGTGAAGGTCGGGATCGCTAAACCTAACTGACAAGGTCAGCTCTGGCTCGTAATAGGTGTTGAGGCGAATGGGCGAAGCACTCACCTGAAGTATCTGGGGTTCTATGTTGAAGTATGTGGAAAAGACGTCGAGATTATCATCATAACCGGAGACGAATATGGGTTCGGCTCCGTCATGGATAGTGATCTTGAGATCGAACTCGTCATCCGGAAAAGAATCTGATTCCTCAAACTTGTACGAAGCCATGAAGGAATTGTTTGTAAGATTGATAATTTGGAAAGCGGATCTCCTCGCATTCGGATAAATGGTCTTAATGGTGCCGTTGGAGCTTCTCAGACTGATGTTCACGTCCACGCTTCTAAGATCGTATTCACCGGAAATATTTTCCACAACCGTGTAGTTGATAAAGATGGGTTTACCCAGATAGCGGTTGCAGTATTCCGGCTCCATGGAAACCCCCGTGATCTCGGCCCTGTAGAGCTCAAATGTATCGGACTGATCCTCGAAAGTCGAGATGTTTTGACCCCCCACCCCATCGTTCACCTCGATGCTAAGATCGTAATAGGACGTTGGATATCCATCATCCGGCATCCAGATATACTGATAGTCGTAGGTATGGTTCGATATTTTTGTTATGGATAACCCCGGCTCTCCGTTTTCTGCATTGGTCGTTAGGTCGTAGACGACGTTATCCTCATCTCTTATTCGGATGCTAAGATTGTAATCGGAATCGCTTTGCAAATCAAGGTCCTGGTAGGTACCGGAAAACGCTATGGACGATCCCCCGAGTTTGTTTAGCCGTAATTTGTTGTTGCTCATGGAACTGACATTTATTCCTGGATAATGGTTCTTTAGCTCGATTGCATTCTCCAGTGATTGGTATTGAGTTCCCCCAGTGAGCCCGTCCGGGTCGAATAATATTATCTTCAGATCCACGAAACCGAAACCGAATACCCTTCCGGGATCAAAATACAGCGTTAAGTTAAAAAGACCGTGTAAGATACGTTCCATGGAGAACCTCGGGTCCTTGGTTGAAATGTTGTCCGCATATCGAAGCTGCGTTATGTTATCACTGAGGCGGACGTCCACCGTCATGGAGAAATCGCCCACCGAGTGATCGTCCGGGTCCGATATAGAAAGATTTACTATCGCATTGTCCTCGGTCAGGGTATATAAGATAGCTGGTGAAACATTAAAGCTGTCTTTCATATATCGGGGTTTGAAATTTACCTTCACTGAAATATTATCCAGTGCTATGATATCCCATCGATCGCGCCATCTGAACTGACATCTGAACCGGAGAATTACATTGCTGTTGCCCGAGAACTGCGAGAGGTCATATTCTTTTAAGATATAATCATTGGATGATGTGGCGTGGTCGCCGTCATCCGCATCCGGTACCACCTGCCACTGCGAGTTTGAAAAACCGTTGCCCGGATTGCCATCGCGGTCCACATCGATCCATAAGAAGTCGTAATTATTTTCCATATCCTCGTATGCGTAATAAAAGGACAGCTTGACATCACTGGTGTAACTCAGATCAAGGTAGGTGGTAACGGTGGTATAACTGGGAGCGTTCCAGTTCTCGGTCGTCCCCCACATAAAAATACTGTGACCGTTGTAGGCCAGAGAATCGCCGTCATAGCTCTCCCGTCTTTCGCACCGCCCCTGATTATTACTCCACCCGGAAAAGTTCCCCCAACCATCATCAAAATCGTCGGAGAGGATTACGGTTTCCGCACCTCTCGTATTATCTTTTACCTGGATATTACCTAACAGGGAGGAAGAATCTATCACGGTATCCGATTTTCTCTCGGTATTGATAAATAACTCTAAGGAAGAAAAGATCAATCCCGCCACGATCATACAAATAATTATCTTGTTCTTGCCAATCATATTGGTCACCGGATGCCCAAATTGTAACTTTCGGAATATCTTCTCAGTCTTACATATATTTTATGGTACATTATTAGAACTGTTAGTAATGTGTATAAATTTAACGGCCATGTTTCTAATTGTGTCGTTTATGACGCCGACTAGTTAAGATAATTGATGTTTCTGGCAGCGAACTGACGAGAAAAGATTTAAATCTCTTTTTCATCGTACCAAGTTCGATATAATGGTGTTCGTGAAGAAGGTCAATACCGATGTGAAAAGAATCATAGGGGAGTTTCTGGGGGTGAATATCAGAGAGAGCGGAGCCAGTGGCGTAGTTATCGGGCTTTCAGGGGGGATTGACAGCGCCCTTTGCGCAAAACTCTGTGTCGATACCCTGGGACGGGAGCGGGTTCACCTGTTCTTCATGCCCGAAGATTCCACGCCTCCGGGGGACTTTGAAGATGTTGAAAAGTTATCACGATACCTCGATGTGCCGGTGCACACCCTCCCCATCAACGATCTGGTGAAGGGATTCGCAGACCCCCTATCGCGGCATGGCATACTGGGCGAAGTCGGCGAGGCTGCGAAGAATCGCGGGAAGATCAATATCAAACCCAGGATACGGATATGTATCCTCTTCTATTTTGCCAATCTTTATGATTGCCTTGTCATCGGCCCTTCGAACAAAAGCGAGCTACTGGTGGGTTATTTCACAAAATTCGGAGATGGGGCCAGCGATCTGGCTCTTATTGGAGATCTCTACAAGACCCAGGTTTTCCAGCTGGCTCGATCTCTTGGAATGCCCCAGTGGTTGCTGGAGAAAAAACCCTCCCCCGGTCTAGCGGTAGGTGTCAACGACGAGGACGAGTTGAAGATCACCTATGCTTTCTTGGACCAGATACTGGCGGGATTCGATCTGGGTTATGGCGAGGAATACGTGGCGGAAAAGGTGGGTATTCCCCATGAGGAAGTCTTGAGAATTCGTAATATGGTTATATCGACGATACATAAGCGCCGATTTCCGAGAATTCCCAAGATCGGTCTTTACACCGTGGGCATCGACAGAAGAGAATATTGATTTTCTACATGAAATTACACAATAAAATAATTATAGCAATTCCTTATTTCTTTCCCACATGGCCCGAGAATGTCCCAGATGCATGAGTCCCATGGTTCTGCTTACGAAAAAGAACATCGAGTTGGATGCTTGTCCCCAGTGTATGGGCATCTGGTTTGACAAGGATGAGCTTGATAAGATAACAGATGGCTGCACCTCTTTCGAGGGGCTCATATTTACAGCCAAAAGCCTGGGTAGAAAGCTGAGCTGCCCCAGTTGCAGCAAAAAGATGAACTTTTACACCGTTGAAGGTGTTACTGTCGATTTCTGCCAGGATTGTGTCGGAGTTTGGTTGGATGCCGGTGAACTGTCGGCAATAGGCGGCATATTGCAGAAAAAGAGCAAAGAGGCGTCTGAAGGCTTCTGCTACGAGATCCATGAGGAAAAAGCAGAAGGCTTCTTTTCAAAGATCAAGGATATATTCAAGAAATAGACGAACCCGGCAAGCTTCCCATATCACCCCAGTATCCCTTTTTTTTGTTCAATATAATTGTACGTTTTCAACCAGGCCACCATTGCATGCTGATTGTAGTCTATTCTGATTTCCCGGTCCGCAACGCCTCCGGGCACCCCTCCGAAACATCTTCGCGGCGAAGGAAAAGAGTCCGAATCCGATTCGTTGTACTGAAGCATGACCAGGAAATCCGACGCCAGCATCGTCCTCTCCTTATAGAATTCCTTATCGCCGGATATATTATATCTTTCCATCATCCAGTAAAAGTCCATGGCGCCTTCAATTTTCGACGCAGTATTCGCCCTTGGATGATAATCGGGCTCACCATCCGGGTCATTTTGATATCTCAGGTAACGCTGGTAGTAGAAACCCCCCACGTACTCCGGGATCTCGAATCCTTCCGGATACTGATCCTGTCCTGTTAGAACACTTTCGGCCATAGAGCGCGACATGTTCACGTATCTCTCGTCGGCCTGGAACTCATACATGATCAGCGCCGCTCCGGTGGCCCAGGGACTGAAAGGCGAGTAATCCGAGTTCTCTCCCCCGTAATAATTATAATAATAATCGAATGCCAGTTCCCAGCATTCCATGTATCTTTCCTCGCGAGTGTGCTGGTAGAGGAACGCAAGTGCCAGGAGCGCCTCGCCGGGGTAATAATCAGTATGCTTCCAGTAATAGTTATCCCCTTCCTCCGGTATCCTGCCGTCCACCTGATAGTAGTTATTGAACTCCCCGGTAGCATTGTCCTGGGAGAAAATAAAGAAGTTCCCCAGAGCGTCCAGTGTGTCCCTGTAGCGGTCATCGGCCACCTTCTCGTAGGTCACGTAACAGAGCACGGCCAGGGCCGCACCCCCCAGTTTCGAGTCGCCTTCATGGACGATGTGGGCAGTGTTCTGGTCGATGTACCCCACGTGTTCCTCCACGTATCCCATGGCCAGTTCTCCCGCATCGAGAAATATCTTCTCTGGGTAGTTGCGGTAAAGGAGAAGGATCGAGTAGGTGGTTCCGAGCTGGCGGAGCATATTGTCACTTGACGAATAGGAAATCTCTCTGGGATCGTACTGGTAATTGAAACTCCCATCCGGACGCTGGCAGTTCACAAGGTACAGTCCCGCTGCCACAGAAGCCTCGAGATAGGGGGAGCCCACGGGCTCTTTCAGGTCTTCAAAGCTGAACCAGTTTCTACCGTGAACTCGCTCCTCGCCCTTCACCTCCATCAGCAGGTCTTCCTTGAGCACGAGATAGTCGTGTATCTTTATCCAGGCCACGATGGCATGCTGATTGTAATCTATTCTCACATCCCTGTCGTTAACCCCTCCCGGGACGCCTCCGTATGCCTTTTTGGGATCCGGGAATGCTTTTGCATCGGAATCATTGTACTGGAGGGTTAATAGAAAATCCGACCCTAGCAGCATCCTATCCCTGTAGAATTTCTTATCTCCGGACAGATCATATCTCTCCATCATCCAGTAATAGTCCATGGGGCCCTCAATTTTCGATGCCGTGTTCGCCCTGGGGTAGTAGTCAGGTTCACCCACCGGCTCTTTTTGATACCTTACATACTTGTCGTAATAGAAACCTCCCACGTATTCGGGTATCTCGAAGCCCTGGGGGTACTGGTCCTGCCCGTATAGCACCCGATCCGCCATGGAACGGGACATCTCGACGTATCTCTCGTCCTTTTCGAACTGGTACATTATGAGAGCCGCACCGGTGGCCCAGGGACTGAATGGCGAATAATATGAATTTTCCCCGCCGTAATAATTGTAATAATAGTCGAATGCCAGATCCCAGCAGTCCTTGTATTTTTCCTCCCGTGTGTGCTGGTAGAGGAAGGCCAGGACCAGGAATGCCTCGCCAGGGTAATAATCCGTGTGTTTCCAGTAGTATTTGTCGCCCTCCGCCGGTATCTTACCGTCCACCTGATAGTAGTTGTTGAACTCCCCGGTGGCATTGTCCTGGGAAAAAATAAGAAAGTTCCCCAGGGCGTCAAGGGTTTCCCGGTAGCGTGCGTCGGCCACCTTTTCGAAGCTTACATAGCAGAGGAGAGCCAGTGCCGCTCCTCCCAGTTTCGAGTCTCCGTTGTGAACGATATGGGCCGTATCGGTGTCGATATACTCCACGTAATCCTCGATGTATTCCATGGCAAGCTCGCCGGTCTCTAGAAATATGGATTCTGGATAATGTTTGTAGATCAAAAGGACGGAATAGGTAGTTCTGAGCTGGCGAAGCATATTATTGTCAGTGGAATAACTATCTTTTTCGGGATCGTATTGGTAGTTGAAACTTCCGTCCGAGCGCTGGCAGTTCACAAGGTACAACCCGCCCATCACGGCTGACTCCAGATATGGTGAATCGATATCGAGCTTCATATCTTCCAGTGTGTACCAGTCCCTACCCGGTACCCGGTTGGTAGCTTCTTCGGAAAACTGGAGATATAGTGCAAGGCCCGACAACACTAGCAAAGCCACCACGCAGAATACGAGAATGATCTTGTGGATGCGGAGGCCATTAGTCAATCGGTCACATCCATTCAGTCCCATGATTCCATATCATCGTCCCAACTGGCACCAGCGACCTCACCTTCCTCGTCCTCATCGTCAAATGTGGTCCCGCACTCCTGGCAGTCCGTATCCCACTGACCTATGGCCCCCCTGCATTCGGGACATTCGTACTCCACGTCATCAGCACCGAATTCCACGTAGCCGGTATCAATGATGAAATCGACCTCTTCGTCATTGTCTCCGTATCTTCCCCCTTCCAGCTCGGGCGGCTCAAATATGCCTTCTTCGGGCCAGTAGGAGGCTTCATCCACTTCCTCTTCCTCCTCAAACTCCGCACCGCAGGACGGACATATATTATCGTCCTCACCCAGCGCAAAACCACAGTCCGGACATTCATACTCGTCCTCTTCTTCCTCCTCGCCGGAGTGTTCCGCTTCCTCACCCCAATCTGCATGGACCGCCATATCTTCTTCTCCAAATCCGTCGGTCCATTGATCCTTTTCCACCTCCTCACTGTCGTCCTCCCAAGTTTCTTCCACTGTCCCCTCTTCCTCACTGTCATCCTGCCATGTCCCTTCCTCCGCCTCCTCTTCCTCGGTGTCATCGTGCCAATCTCCTCCCCACGGCTCCTCATCCTCGCGGCCTTCCAACAGATTTCCCTCCTCCTCACCAAAGCGGCTGATCTTGAATGCCCATTCATCCTCATCCCACATATCGCCGCTTTTCACCGTTTCGGGTTTTATTTTTTCACTTCTTTTCTCGGAACTCTCCTCGGGGAATGAAGCAATCCGCCCCCTTTTTCTTTTACCCGTGCGTTTCCCTCCACCCTTCTTTCCCGTTTTCCTTCCCTTCTTGCCCCGTGATCGTCCTTTGCGGGCTTCTGCGGATATCTTTCCCTTCTTCACTGCCCCCGTCCCCTTTCTGCGTCCCGCTCCGCGCTTGGATTTTGCCTCCTTTCCTCTTGTATGGGCCCCTGAGTTCCCAGTTGCAACTTTTCCTTTCCTCTTTGTACCGGTCTTGCCGTATCCAAGCGGGCCGCTCGTTACCTTGGACACCATGACGATCTCCTCTTCCTCTTCAGGTGCTTTCTCCTTTTTGGATTCCTTTTTTCTTCTCCTTCCGAACAGGAAAAACAGGACCAGAAGCACGATCAGTACCAGAACGGCCAGCATTATCCAGAATCCGGCACCCTGCATCCATTTTCCCTCGTCTGCCTCTCCACGTTTGTCGGCAGGGGCGGAGACGTTTACGTATTTGGCCATTTCGTGGTGGTTCCCCTCGGCATCGGTGACGTCCAGTACAACTTTATAGTTCCCGGGAACGTCGAATGAAAACGAGGGCGATTTGCCGTAGAGCTTAATCGTTTCACCCTGATAGGTGAAAGTCCACGTGTAGTTCTCGATCTCTCCATTATCTAACGAGCCAGCTCCGTCGAAGATTACCAAACCGGGCTCTGTCAGGTCGACGTCTTCACCAGGGTCGGCCTGTGGCGGCTCGAGGTCTGCAACGATGATAATGAGGACCTTTGTTCCCGAGTTCCCTTCGCTGTCGGTGACGGTGAGTGTTATGGTATATTCGCCTATCTCTTTGAATCTGTATTCCATTGATATCCCGGCGCTGTTCTCGAAGTTCCCGTTATGCAGGATGCTCCACAGGTAGCTTGCTATACCCACGTTGTCACGGGACAGGGTTCCGTTGAAGGAAGCCAGGTCTCCCAACCCCACCTCAAGGGGTCCCGATATCATCACAACCGGCGGCGTGGTATCCTTAATCGTCACTTCCATAGTATCGCTGTCACGGTTCCCCATAGCGTCAAGGACGTTCAACGTAACCGTGTACTTGCCCACAATATCGAACTTGAATGATACGTTCTTCCCTTTGATAACGTAGGTGTTTTCATTGAAGATAAAGGTCCAATTGTAGGCGACGATACCCACGTTATCCGTGCTGCCACTGGCATCGAAGGTCACCAAATCCTGATCCCCGGATTGAAGTTCCCCCCCAGCGTCGGCCACTGGATTGGTGATATCCAGTACCGTGACCGTCAAATCAACCGTCTCGTTGTTGCCCAGTGCATCGCTGACCGTGAGGGTCACTTCATACACACCTGCTCTGTGGAACACAAAGCTGGTTTTCTCGCCAACCAGGGTTATATCACTCCCTTCATAGCTAAAGGTCCACGTGTAGTTTGTTATACCGACATTATCGCTGCTTGCATTTCCGTTGAAGCTTACGCGTTCGTGCTGGTCCACCGTAATATCGGGGCCCGCAGATGCCACCGGTTTGGCTATGTCCGTCACAGTCAGTACAAGTATGTCATAGGCCCGGTTTCCGCGAGAGTCCATGGTGGTAAGGTTTACGGTAAAAATACCGGCAGTGTGGAACTGGTAGCTTACCAGAGCACCGTTAAGCACCACTCTGCTAATGACCGGTGTGATGGACCAGGTGTAATTCACGATTCCGACGTTATCGATAGAATTTCTTCCATCAAAGGTAACGTACTCGTGCTGAACTATGGTAACATTGGGTCCCGCCATCGCCTTTGGCGGCGTAGTATCATTCACAGTCACATTCAGATAGTCGCTTATCATGTTGCCGGTCGCATCTCTCGCCGTAAGGGTGATGTTGAACGTTCCTGCGTTATGGAACACGTAACCCACAACTGCTCCGTAAAGGGTTTTCAGGGTCCCGTTATCCATGAATTCCCACGTGTAATTTTTTATGCCCGTGTTATCGGTGGAAGCGCTGCCGTTGAGTATGGCCTCCTGGTGTTGGTTCACCACAAGGTCGAACCCCGCCTCGGCCACGGGAAGCGTGATATCGTTGACGTTGACGGTCATGTTATCCCGTGCCTGGTTCCCGACTCGGTCGAGGATGATAAGCTCGATAGAAAAGTTCCCGGCAAAATTGAACGTGAAGATAGGGTAGGCTCCGTACAACTGCACACAAATTCCCCCACAAGTGAAGTTCCACGTGTAATTTCCTATACCCACATTATCACCGGACCCGGTGGAGTCGAAATAGAGAATCTCGTGCTGGTCTATGGTGCGGTCTGATCCAGCTTCCACCGTGGGGGGTGTTATATCGAGAACCGTCACTTCTGTCGTATTCAAGTCCCATTGACCAGAGGCATCGCTGACGTTGAGGGTAACGGTATACGTACCCACGATGTGGAAGATAAATACCGGGGACATGCCGTAAAGCTTAGTCGCCTGCCCTTCGTAGATGAAATTCCAGGTGTAATTATCGACCCCTACATTATCAGTGCTGTTGCTTCCGTTGAATACCACTGGTATGTGCTGGTCCGTCGTTATGTTCATTCCCGGGTCTGATACTGGTCCGTCATTATCCGTCACCGCGAAAACAGTTTTATTGCTAGTTTCCCGGTTTCCCGAAGCATCCTGCGACCAGAACCAGTATTCGATGGAGGTGGCATATCCCGGGATCCTGATATAGATGGACCACGATTCTCCCGTTACATTTGTTACGGTCCAGTTGTAATTTGACACGTTGTTTATGGTGAAATCGAACATGACGGCACCAATTGCGAGATTGTCGCTGACGTTTACGGAGAAACACGCCATTTCACCGGTGCTAAGAGAACTTTCCCATTGAACGCCGTACATAGGTTTGTCGTTATCGCTTACTGAGGGGGTCGCATTTTGGCTCTCCTCCCAGTTGCCGGAACTGTCCCGGGCATGGAACTTGTATTCGAAGAACAAGGTATCCGCTGGTAATAATATTGTGATATCCCATGAATTCCCGGTCTTGTTCGTAACCGACCAGTTATGGCGCTGGGCCCCGTTTATGGTGAAATCCAGTGTTACAGTATCTACTACTATGTTATCTGTAATATTGGCGGAAATATAGGCACTGTCGCCAGTGGTGAGGGTGCTCGCCCAAATAATTCCGAATACCGGTAGGTCGTTATCGGATACAGCCGGTGTCTGGGTTGCGGACCTCCTTTCGTTCCCTGCCCCGTCATTCACCCAGAAGAAATACTCGAAACTCACACAGTCCGCCGGTATTCTGATCATAATCGTCCAGTTATCACCGGTTTGATTAAGCACGGAAACGTTCTCATTTATGGCTCCGTTCACCGTGTAGCCGAACTTTACGGAGTTCACGCCGATATTTTCCGTTATATTTGCCGAGAACAGCACAAGCTCGCCAGTGCTAAGGACCGCGTTCCAGATGGTCCCTATTGCCGGTCGATCGTTGTCTGCCACCACCGGCGTCCGAATTGTGGATTTTTTCTCGTTCCCAGTGGCATCATCCGACCAGAAGAAATACTCGAAACTCGTGCAGTCGGCAGGTATCCGTATAGTTATCGTCCAGTCGTTACCGGATTGATTTGTTACCGAAACATTCTCATTGATGTTTCCGTTCACAGTATAACCGAACTTCACCGAGTTCACGCCGATATTGTCCGTGATATTTGCCGAGAACAGGGTGAGTTCGCCTGTGCTCAGGCCGCCGTTCCATATCACACCGATCACCGGCCTATCATTGTCAGCTACCCCTGGAGTCTGTGTGACTGATTTTCTCTCGTTCCCCACCGCGTCATCCACCCAGAAGAAGAATTCAAAACTCACACAGTCCACCGGTATCCTTATGGTTATTGTCCAGTCGTCTCCCGACTGGTTTGCCACCGTTACATTCTCATTGATATTCCCGTTCACCGTGTATCCAAACTTTACCGAGTTTATGCCAATATTGTCCGTTATATTTGCCGAGAACAACGCGTTGTCGCCAGTAGTTATCCCACCGTTCCATATGATGCCGATCACCGGTCTATCGTTGTCGGTCACCGCCGGGGATGTTTCTCCGGTTCGCCTTTCGTTCCCCGCCGCGTCGTCTGCCCAGAAAAAGTATTTGAAATTCGCGCAGTCAGTCGGTATTCTTATGGTTATTGTCCAGTTATCACCGGTCTGGTTTACCACTGAAACATTCTCATTAATGTTCCCGTTCACCGTGTAACCAAACTTCACCGAGTTCACGCCGATATTGTCCGTGATATTTGCCGAGAACAGTGCGAGCTCGCCGGTGCTCAGACCGCTTGACCAAATATTACCGAATGCCGCTTTGTCGTTATCTCCCACAACTACGGAGGCATTGGTGTCGTTTGCCCCATTACCGGACCCGTCCTCCGCCCAGAAATAATACTCTATTGATGCTGCGTTCCCGGACAGAGGAATACTTATGGTCCAGGAATCCCCGGTGTTGTTGGTCACCGACCAGTTGTAGTGTGATATACCGTTCAGGGTAAAGTCGAACATCACCGTATTTACTCCCACGTTGTCCGTGATGTTGCCGGAGAAGAATGCCGTTTCACCTGTGGTAGGGGTATTTTTCCATATTGTACCGAATGCCGGGGCCTCGCTGTCATTCACACCGAATGACTCGTTGTTGCTTGCGCCCCCGTTGTTCGAGGTATCTTCCGCCCAGAAAAAGTACTCGATGGATGTTGTATCCACAGGCATGGTGAAATTTATCTCCCAGGAATTCCCGGTATTGTTTGTGACCGACCAGTTGTGGTTTACGATTCCGTTGAGGGTAAAATCGAACATCACCGTGTTGATGCCTACATTGTCGGTTATATTAGCGGAGAAGAATGCCGGATCGCCCGGACCCAGAGTATTGTGCCATTTTGCACCGAACTGCGGTGCAGTGGTATCATTCACTGTGACATTCATGGTGTCAGTGTCGGAATTCCCCTCGGCATCGGTGACATTCAGATTAACGACGTAAGAGCCCACTATCACGAATGTGAAGTTGGGGGATACGTTGTACAGGGTACGTTCCTGTCCGTCATAGCTGAAGTTCCATGTATAATTGTCTATTCCGACGTCATCGGAACTTCCGCTGCCGTCGAAGGTAACCGTATCTCCCTGGTCCACGATCTGATCCGGTCCGGCGTCCGCACCGGGGGCAGCCATATCTTTGACATTTATTATGACGTGATCCAGGTTCCAGTTCCCCGAAGGGTCGGTGACGTTCAGGGTGACATTGTATTCATCATAGCTGTTGAAAGTGAAGTTGGGCTTGTCGCCGTACAGAGTGACGTTGTATTTGCCGTTGCCGTTTAAAATAAAGCCGAGCTTGCCGCCCTGGGGGGCCTGCTGGGCCTGCTTGTAACTGAAGTTCCACGTGTAATTATCGACGGCTGAATTGTCGCTGGAGCCTGTTCCGTTGAAATATACCGTGGTACCGTTCCCCACGGTCTGATCGGTCCCGGCGTCAGCCACGGGATTGGTAATATCCTCGAGAGTCAGTGACGCATTTACAGGGTTGTTCGGATCGGTATTTACCCCTGGGTCTCCCGACAGGGCCTTTATGAATAAGGTATCGTTGAGATAATCGGAATAATATTCCACCGAGAAGGAATCTATGGAGCCAGTTGTGGCGCTGGCGGTGTCATTGACCTTTATGAATATGGTGGAGCCGTTTATTTCTGGCACGTCGTCCATGAACTCGGTTATATCGAAAACCATCTTGTTGTTGGGAAAAGGTTCATTTCCACCGTCGAAACCATTGTACCAATCATCAAAATCCTTTACGGAAACCGGACTGTCGGGATCACCGATCCCAACCGATACATCGCACTCGCCCCTTTTATTATGACTCATTTCGAATACGGAAAGAACCTTTGGTTCATACGCGATCTTGTCATCAAAAAGGAAGGTATATTCTATATCCCATTTCATACACTCATAGGATAGCCAATACATACCATCATTATTACTATCACCACCCCACCCCGTACCCCATTGGTTCGCCACCTTGAACGCACCTGTTCGTGCTTGTCCGTTCTCTGTGTAAGGACCGAAATTATCGTCATACCCGATGATGGTATTTGCATGGTTCGTTCCTGCGGCATCGCTGTATGTATCGTTCTTCCAAAGATCATTGGCATCGAGATTCGCATATTCCTCTGCTCTAAGACTGATTATTGCCAGATTTTCATTGTCGAGCCATGTCTTCAGATCCGTTATGCCGTTTGCGTTGTTCGGTGGATAGGTCCAGAGATAATTATATCCCTGATCGGTCCGGTACCACGGGGCCTCTCTCCAGGCCGCCTCGGTTGGCCATGTAGTAGAATCATTCGGATCATATGGCATATTCTTCCAACTGGAAATTCCGATCCGGTTACAGAGGTCCATGGCAGAGTTATAATACGATCCTGTATCCAAACCGTCATTTATCTGGTGGTACATGAAATCGGGGCTCATAATTCGGTCATGATAGGCTTCGGTGGGTTCGCCGCCCCCAAAACTTGCTCCGGAGAGGTCCCAGCCATGTTCCTTCGCCTCCTGGAAGGTCTTTGTGTAATAAGCCGTGGCCCAGGCAACGCATGACCCTTCATTGGCCTGATTGCCGATTGGAGGGAAGTAATTACTGCTGAAATGATCGACGGATGCACTGATCGGCCCGTTGATGGGTGGAGCGATCCCTTCTACGATGCCAAAATCGCCAACCATTCCGGCCCATTCTTCCTCGGTGGGTGGTTTCAGTCCCGTACCGCGCCCGTTGATGATCGGATTGTAGTCCACTCCCGGCTGCCACACACCGGCCCGCGCTTTGAGTTCCTCGATATCATCGGGAGAGGCACTTCGTGTGGTCATTATTACCTTTTTGTCAGGTCCTCCAGATCCTACCGTGAGAATGGAGCCGCTCTTTCCAATATTTTCAGGATCGATCACATCCGCCTCCGCAACGGTTTCTTCCTCACGGAGGAGACTGTCGAAAGGAATGGTCGAAAACAGCAGTACGATGCATGTAAAAATAACAATTTGTGATAATCTTAGCATTTGGCCACGACCTTGTATGGGGTCTAGTAAAATAAACCAGCATATATCGGCGTTATGCCCAAAATAAGTTTTGGTCCGGATATTTCTCGCAAATAATGGATCATCCACCGATGTTCATTCCATCCGCAGGAATCCTCTTCGGTAACCCCCACCGTTTGGTGGGGGCGGAGAAGAGGAAGCAGATTCCTGCGTTTCCGAGGATGAAACCCACAGATCCATCTGTGGGTGATTCATCGCTGGAGAACAGTTTTCCCTCGCAACAGGACGTGCTTTACGGTGCCCGCCGCACTTATGACAATATACCGCGCCCGTCGGACCTTACCATATCGCGGGGAAACAGCGCGCCGTCTATGCACACGATATCCCCGTTCAATATGCATCCCAGCGTATGGGCATTCAACCTGAGAATATCCAGCAGGCGGTCGGCCCTGCCGATCATCACTGCGGGCGGGAGCCCGTCCTCGGCCGCCCTGTTCGCGAGATATTCCCTCATGGCGCTCGTGCATTCGGGACTTTCGATAAAATCATAGAGCTCGATATCTTCGGTCAGTTCTTCCATCTCGTCCGTCATATCGCTTTCCAAAGTATCCGTCATTACCCTCACCTTCCCAACAATTATGACGTTTCCTCTGTCTCCCCAGTGCCAAAACTATGGGGTTCGTCAAGATACCAGAACAATGAGTTCTCACGTTCCTCCGATCTCACGAGTTCCTTGTCCTCGAGGTCCTTCATGTGGTAGAGTACCCCTTCACGCGTTATTCCCAGTTCTTTGCCCAATTCGTTATAGGTCGCTCCCTGTCTCTTTGCGAGAATTTTGATAAGTTTTTTCTGCATCGGCGTAATATTTCTCTTGTCCGTCACGAAGCCGTCGGTATAATAGCACTTGTAAAAACCTTCCCGATTGGATCTCAGAAGTCCGACCCGTTCCATTTTCCGCAGATGGCCGGACACCGCTCCGCCGCCCATCTTGAACTGTTTGCGGATCTCTCTCTGATGGGTTCCCGGATGTTCATCGATATAGTTGAGGATCGCTCCTCTCGTTTTGTTGGCAAGGACCTGCTCTTTCGTCCTTATCCTTATATAAGCATTAACTCCTGCCAGTAATACGATCAACCCCACTCCGATGCAGATTATTACGATCAGGACGTTTATTTCGTCCTCCCACCGGTCAGGGTCGTCCGGATAGGCGTCCTCGACGTTAAGAACGCCGTCCCCGTCCCGGTCGAGGGGTGTTGATTTCTTATCGTATGGGTCGCTGCCGGATGCGTTCTCATAGGTGTCATTGTAGCCGTCGCCATCGGAATCCTTTTCACCGTCGGGAGGGGGAGGATCGTCGTCATCAGCGCCTTCCTGGGGGTAGGATAGCGGGTCGTATGGGTCGGTGCCTTCTTCGAGTTCGATAGTGTTGTTCCAGCCGTCGCCGTCAATGTCGGGGTCGAGGATGTCGGGGATGGTGTCGTTGTCTAGATCTGAAGGAAATGATTGTTTGTCGTATGGGTCTGTTCTAACTTCGAGTTCGATAGTATTGTTCCAGCCGTCACCGTCGATGTCCAAGTCGATGAGATCGGGTATGCCATCGCGGTCTATGTCGGAAGGGAATGATTGGTTGTCGTATGGATCTGTGCCTATTTCGAGTTCAATGGTGTTGTTCCATCCATCTCCATCGATGTCTAGGTCAATGAGATCGGGGATACGGTCGTTGTCAAGGTCGGTGGGGAATGATTGATTGTCGTATGGGTCTGTGCCAACTTCGATTTCGATAGTATTGTTCCAACCGTCGCCGTCGATATCGGGATCAAGGATGTCGGGAATCCCGTCGCGGTCAAGGTCGGAAGGGAATGATTGACTGTCGTATGGGTCTGTGCCAACTTCGATTTCGATAGTATTGTTCCATCCGTCGTTATCTATATCGAGGTCTAGTACATCAGGAATACCGTCGGAATCAAGGTCGCTTGGATATGATGTATTATCCCAGACATCCGTCCCAATTTCCATCTCAATGGTGTTATTCCATCCATCACCATCTATATCAGGATCGAGGTAGTCGGGTATTCCGTCCCCATCGAAATCGGATGGCTCATTGTTTCCATCAGTATCATTCCATCTTGTCGGGTCTAGTGGATAACGATCGGGTTTATAGGCGTTTGGGATGTAAATTCCTATACTGCGGTTTTGGCCCCACGATATGTTGGCATAGTTGTCACCCCAGCCGTCGCCATCCGTGTCATTCCATTGGGTTGCTTTGAGAGGAAAACGGTCCGGTCGGTATGCATTGGGGATGTGTTGAGCCCCAACAGGCCATTCACGTTCGTTGGGCCATGTAGTATTGGCGTAATTGTCACCCCATCCATCGTTATCGGTGTCGTTCCATTGTGTGGCGTTATATGGAAAATCATCTAATTTTGTGAGATTCGAGGTAGAATTTTCTGGTCCCATGCCAGGATTCCACTCATCAGGATAGTTATCGCTATCAGAGTCTAGGGATGCTGCCGGGTCGAAAGGGAAATCATCATAAAAGAATCCATCATTATCGGGGTCCACACTCAAAATTATTACAGCGCCCCTTGTCTGAGCGGCAATTCTAACTCCATCTGAAAACCATTCTACTTTCTGAAACCAATAATTGAATGGTGGAAAATTGTATGCCATAAGTTCCATTCCATCGGAAGCTCTGAAAATCTTTACCTTATCATCCCAAAATCCTGCGACTATCATACTACTATCAGGTGACCAGTCAATGGATGAAAGAAATGAATTATCTCCCGTAAAATTTAAAAGCTTTGTTCCATTATTTGCACTCCAAATAATAATATCCTCTTGAAAAAGTTCACCCCAACCGGTAGCGATTTTTGTACTATCAGGGGACAATCTTATACATTGAAGTCCTCTGTCGGTAGGGCCCGTAAAATTAAATAATACTGCTCCGTCTGATGCATTGACTACCTTAATTTCTCCGTCGGTAGACCCTGATACCACTCGCCTCCCATCGGATGACCAACAGACCCCCGCTACGGGATCGTTATGTGTGTAATTCCACAGTTCTTCACCTGTACTTATGTCCCAGACTCTAGCGGTGCCATCATCCGAGCATGATGCGATCCTATCCCCTTCGGGCGACCAAGAAGGATCGCCTATGTTTGGTTCATGACCAACTAAAGTGGCGGTCTCGTTCCAAGAACTGGTATTAAAAATTGTAATATATATGATTATTATAATAACCTGTACTCGCAAGAAACCTTCCATCAGGCGACCAACTCATAGCAAGAGGGGAACTTGTAAAATTTGTAATTGTTATGAATTCATTACCCGTAGTTGCATTTAATATTTTTATTTCATCTCGATATGTTCCATTAATATTGACTGTGAAACCAACAGCAATTTTGTTCTCAATAGATGAAACGGCCATTGACCAAAGCTCCACCCCCTCTTCAGGCACACTCCAAATGAGATCCGGATCGGGGTTAAATTGAGAACCTACGGTTGTACTTGGAAAGAAAAAGCCAATTCCAAATATGATTAGAAAAATTATTATTCCCGAACTTGTTACCTTTAGATTTGTCATGTTTGTGGTCTCCACTTTTGATCTAATAAGGAAACAAATAATTTAATAGGTCTCGGTATTCTAGCATAAATGGATTATTACTATTCGAACTCTCAGTTTCTAATGTATTGTAGGAAAGTAGATAATTCTGCCATGGGTTTTGCCAGGGATTTCTCCAAGGGTCTCCTACATTTAAATTGGGATATCTATTTGAAATTAATGGATTTAACTTTGTTGATAAGTCAATCCAGAAATCCCTCCACCAGGGGCAAAGGTATTCCCTATTTATAAGCCCATTTGGAGGATTCGATGTGTAATAGTTCAGATTTGCTATTTTCATCCCATAAATATGAAAGTTTTTATAGCTATTCCCGAAAATACTGTTTTGTCCATTCTTTAAGGCTTCAATGGATCTGTGGTATTCATCGAATAGATTTAGATATATTTCTTCATGATGAGGAAAATCCCTCTTTACATCGTCAGGACCAGAATCTTTATTTTTGTATTTTCCTTCTTGATTGTTAAAGTGTGGTGCAAAATATGCGCCCATATAGACGAGATTCAGATTTGGATATTTTCTTAAGCCCCCTGTCAGGGCATTCATCTTATTATATAAACCTTTCATTTCCTTGTGGAAAGTGGTAAGAACGGTATTTATAGCATAAGGATTAATTTTATCATAGCTATCTTTTTCACTTGGTGCAAAATGTATCCCATCAAAAACCCCGTCTTTGATCCCTTTCCAATTTTCTATGTTGTTGTAATTCCCATGATCATAATATGTCACAGATAAAAGAGATACATAAGGATTGTAATTTCTTAATTGGGTTGATAAATCTTTGGCGTTGTCAGTATTTTTCATGTTAGAATAATCATCCAATACTACGGCAAGGATTTCCGGAAAACGTTGGGCCATTTTACCTAACTCATTTCCCAATCGAGCCCAATTACTTTTAAAAGGTGCCGAATAAGGTGATTGAACAGGGTTATTCTGAGAACGAACTTTAATTGTTGTTTTAATACCATTTTCTCTAGCCCAGAATAGATATTCTCTAAAAATATCCCAATCCTCGAAAGCCCAGTAATCCAAATACCATTCATAAGAGTTTGTACCAGAACGGGATAATAAAGTCGTTAATCGGGGTAGATTTATTTTAATTTTTTGTAGCTCATGGGTATTTAAAATGTTTGTTGAATCATATGATACACGAGGGCCTTCCCAATTGTATTTATAGCTATATATACCTGTAAATCGCTCTTTTTCACTTTTGCGGCATAACCCCGGCAAGCCCCGAAATCGGTATTTGGGTCTCCATCTATCTCAATGGTATCTCCAGTATCCTTGGGTCCCCATTTTTCTCCATCGGGCACTCTATCTCCGTCAGTATCCTTATTGAATGGATTTGTATCATAATCGAATACTTCTTCAGAATCTTTAAGACCATCCCCATCTCTGTCTTCTCCTTTTAATGGGTTTAGATGTTGGATACGTCTACGGGTCTTGTCAAAGTTAAACTTCACTTCAAATGCATCCCATAATCCATCGCCATCTGTGTCCTGATTCAAGGGATTGGTTCCCCAAATTTCTAATTCGTCATAGTCGGTTAAACCATCATCATCACTGTCTATCATAAATGGGATAGTTATTTCCCTCCCATTATGATATTCATAAAAGTCGGATACACGATCATTGTCCGAATCACCATCTAAATTCGATGTTAAGTAAAGATCATAAATACTCGGAGTATTTACGGGCGAGGTGTCTAATCCATACGGATTGTTCATCACATCTTCGAAGCAGTATACTCTTCTTTTATAGTCACCCCAAGATTCCCGAATATAAATATCAATATTATTGGCGTGTTTCAAAGAGTTGCCATCAAAAGCAAATAGAATATCATTACCTTTCCAGCTATAGAATGGAGCAAGTAATACATTCTCATGAGTAAGATAAATGTTAGACATTTCTCCTATATAATGACGGTAATAATCATTACCCGGAACTCCATCATTATCACCAGGCTTAGTATCATCCAACTCTACTGATATTATTATGCGTGAATATTTTTTTGTAATAACTTTATTACCTAGGCTAGGGCCATCCAAATTCAACGAGATCCATTTATCAATCCCGATAGTACCAATTGCATCATCCCAATTGGTCCTTAATGCGAAATGTGATTCATCATAATCAATAAGTCCATCCCAATCAGAATCTGGATCAATAGAAGAAGATACTATTTCTTGACGCCATGGTTCTGAGATATAGTTTGGATTCTCGAAATAATCAATATCGGATAAATCTTGGATCATTACTTTATCTAAGAAAATCATAGAATGACCTACGAAATTATTATAATCAATAGAAATGAGATATATTCCAGGATCAGATAATGATATCACTTTTTTATACCAATTTAAACTTGTTTCTTCCACAATTATTTCTGTTGTAAAAAGAAATTCATCTTTATTTAGAGATATCTTTAAATTCCCTGATACAGATCCTGAATAAATACCAGCTCGTACATGTAATAGGATTTCAGTTGCCTCATCTATCTTTAATTCGAATTGCAACAACCGTGGAAATAGACGTTGCTGTAGTTCCCTGCCTCCTAAAAGTGGATCCTCAAGAACCCTTCGAGGAGGAAGACCTGCAATAACGCCATATGAATTGCTTGCCCCAGATTTGAATGTTATAAATCCCTTATCTACCCCTTCAATACCATCAAGATCTTCAGGTTCAATCCAAAAACAATTTGTGTTACTGTCCAGTCCATCATTCAACTCATCAGAATCGATATCTTCATTATTGGGATCTAAAATAGTATAATAATGTGGGGAAAAATCATCTGGGTCATTTTTTTTAGTAAGATCGATAAGTTCTCGGTATTCCGTATGTTCCTTTATACAGAGTTTATCTAACAAAATAGCATCCCATTGTCCCGCATTAGGAATAACTCCTATTGAGAGAGTAAGATCTCCATTGATACCTCCAAAATCTGGAAACGAAAACCATCGATACCAATCTTTGAGGCATATCACATGGATAAATTCGATATCATTTATCGTTATCTTGATTGAAAAAGTGTCGCCTGCGGGTAGATAATGTTCCGGCAATCTAAATTTACAAAATAATTGATATTCTTTTGTGGGGTCAAAATTTAGGGCGAATATATAATCTGTGAAAAAATCCCCTTCATTTTTACCATCTGGTTTTGGTAATACTGCCGAAGTCTGAGACCCCTGTCTTCGATTTGCCAATGGATCGCCAACATCATTGAACCACCAATCATTGTCCAGAATATTTTCAGCTTCTATCATAAATTCATACGTAGTTCTTTCCAAATCATCAGTCACACCATCATCATCGGTATCTCTATTCTCAGGATTCGTTTCACCTTGGTCAAAAAAACCATTTCGATTAATATCTTCTCCCACATCAGTCCCATAATCATATAATCCATTGCCATTAGAGTCAATAAATCCATCCCAAAGACCATCACCATCAGTATCAACATTATATGGATCAGTACTATTAAGAGTTTCAATGACATCTTCTAACATGTCTCCATCGCTATCAAGAGTTGGAGCAACATCTGTATTATCCAAAGGATCATAACCAGCATATACTTCAAGTCTATCATCACTTCCATCATTATCTGTATCGTTATCCAGTGGATCGGGCTCTCCTCCAGCACCCCAAGCACCTCCATCTACAATTCCATCCAGATCATAGTCTTCATACTCACCCAGGTCCTTAACGTCATCGTAATCATAATCGATCCACCCATCCGGCAGATTATCTCCATCACTATCCCAATCACTGGGATCAGTCTCACCCGCATCCTGTTTCCCATCACAGTCATCATCCTCAACATTATCCAACAACCCGTCCCCATCCGTATCATTACCCAAAGGACTCGTAACGTTCACGGAATCCTCATCCGCCACAAACCCTACCCCTGTCGTGCTCGGCTTCGTCGTATCGTTTATACCGTACTCGGTCCCATCGAGGATACTGTCTCCATCCGTATCGTTTCTGCTAAAATTGGTTCCTATGACGTACACCTCCTCACCGTCGGTAAGACCATCATTATCGGTGTCATTACCGATATATTTAGTAATCGTATATATGCCTTCATCGGTTGTCAAATTAAAATACCGTGTAACGTTGTACCAAGTGCCCCCCGACAACTTTGTGATGTTGACCTTGAATGGTCCGAAATAATCAGCTACGGATATGTCTTTTTCCATAAGCCTTACCTGAGCTGTAGGAGTAATCCCCGTTGCATTCGTCGTCAAGTTGAACAATTCCTTGTCGTCGGCATCGTATATCTTCACTGTGGCGCCCTGCACTCCAACGTCGGTATCGTTTCTCACGTCCACAACAAGACTCCTTGTGGTATTGGATGTGGAACCGTTCCAGTAAAGTACGCTGCCCTGGCCGCCGGTCTCGTAACATATCATATCGGTAAATGAATCGTGATTCAGATTACCGTATTCGATGAAACTGGGGTGAGTTTGAGTATTGGAAATACTGTTGATCATCAATAATGTTAGATCGGTTATATTGTAGATTTCCATGGGTTCGCCGTATATAAAACCCGTACCTATGATCTCCTTTTCACCGTCATTGTTGATGTCGAAGTATGCGAGGTCGCTGTAATAACCGAGTGAAGTATTGAAGAACTCATCATCATCAAAACCGGAACTCGTGGAATTCCATAATCGGTACACAAGATAATTACCATAATACGGTGTCTCTCGTTCGACTTCGAGCACGATATCGTTTTTATCGTCACCATCGATATCATCGACTATCAGAGAATTTGCAATTATGTCACCGCTAAATTCCATATCATACCTGGTATCGAAGCCGGAATCCGACTGGTTGAAGATCGAAATATAATCGGTCGAGCTATCATATTTAACGATGATATCGTCCCGTCCGTCGTCGTTGACATCGTCGATAAACAGTTTCGAAGGTATTGCGCCGGTAGAATAATAATTCGGAGCATCAAAGTTGTTATTGGTCTCATTCCACAGGAAAACCGCAACCCCGGTTGATGCGAGATCGGTTATTGTTACCACATCCTGGTAACTGTCGTTGTTCATATCGCCGACTCCTATATCGACATGGGTCTTGGATGACCCGAAGGGACTGTACGTGGGCTCGATCCAGTCACTTCCATCCCAGTTGAGTACTGTAATGTTGTCGTATGCAACGATAATTTTGCATTCGTAGTCATCGTCCAGGTTCTCGACGGCCAGAGATTTCTCCTTGTATGTAGCATTGTAAAGGCACTTGATTATGGGTAAATCGAAGTCCTCGGTCGTTGAATTGTATAGGTATATGCTCAAATTATGGAAATAGACACTTCCGGTATTGAGACTCATATTCAGCATTACGAAAACTATTGTTATGGCTAAAGAACCATCAGTTACCAGACTGGACTTTTTTTTCATGTCATCACCCTGTTTAACAATGTTAAGTTTTATTATTACTATTTATACTTTGAGGGGCAACATTTTACTGCTCCATTGAAAATTACAATTTTCTCCCAGTTTCTCATTCCATTTTTACCGATAACAGTACAACATTCCCGGTTCCTATTGAATCTTTTTTTTAGTGATTTTTTCATCTTGATTACCTTTTAGCATTATTGGCCCCCCACCCCCTTTTTTAGCCACTGAAGCACAGAATGCACAGAATATTGTCAATGGTGAAAAGCTCGACAAAAAGTCGAGGCTTTCAGCTTGACAATGTGCGCAGAATCGCAGCCCAAAGGGACCGATTCTGCTTCATTATTAAATTCTTTTTTGTGTATTCGTGTTTCTGTGGCCTGTAGGTTTCCGAAGGAAATCGAAGGCTCAGGAGTGCCCGCAGGGTGTCTACGGAGTGAAATGGGAGCCCATATGGGGGGTGGCCACTGCCTGTTTTTTCAGTTGTGCAGGGCAATAACACAACTTATACATAGTTTATACACACTCCGCGCGATTAAAGGCACACCGAGTGAGCGCTTTGCCATCGAGTGATGTTTCAAAGGGGAGTTGGAAGGATGGTCATGAGAGATATCTATATACCGGATCGTCGGCGCAGCAGCGTCCTTGGCAGCTTGTTTGATCTAAATCCCGCGGAGGTTTCCACCTACCGCCACCTGGCCCTGAGCGATGAAAAGACCACGCGCGAGATGGGTGAATTCCTGGGAAAGGACCGTAGCACCGCTTATCGCATTCTTGAGAAACTCTGTGCCCGCGGCATCGTAACGAGAGAAACGCGGTATCTGCCCAAGGGCGGGTATTACCACGTCTATGCCGCCATTGATCCCCGGTCTTTGAAAGAGGATTTGGAAAATAACATAAGAAAATGGCTGGGAAATATCTTCGACCGCCTGAACCGGGCCGATGCGGATGGGGACCTGCTTCAGGCTCTTACGGGTCCGGGAATGGCAGTGGCGTTGAGGCCCCCGAAGGCGGGCGCAGTTCCGCCACCACGGGAAGAGATCCCGCCGGAAGCGGGCGGGGGACCAGATGAAAAGGATGAGGATGAGGGAGAGGAGAAAGAGGAAGAGGATGAGGAATACCAGATACCGATACATCTCAGGTAGGAGTGATCACAATGAATGAAATGAGTGAACTAAGGAAACAGAATATTGCGGTTACCGGGGGTGCCGGCTTTATTGGCAGCCACTTGATCGAGCGGCTAATGAAAATGGATAATCAAATAACTGTATTCGATAACTTTTCATCGGGTATACGAGAATTCCTGGAACCTTTCCAGGGCCATGAGAACTTCACGCTGGTCGAAATGGACCTCCTTGACGCGGCATTGCTGGAAGAACGTCTGAAAGGGTATGATTGGGTATTTCACCTTGCCGCCAATCCCGACGTGCGTCTGGGTGCCAGTAACACTTACGTTCACCTGGAGCAGAACGTTATCGTTACTTATAATATTCTCGAGGCCATGAGGAAGAACGGTCTCGACAAAATAGTGTTCACCTCCACATCCACCGTGTACGGGGAGGCTGACGAAATACCCACCCCGGAGGAATACGGTCCTTTGATCCCCATATCTCTTTACGCATCATCCAAGCTCGCATCTGAAGGTTTTATTACCGCCTACTGCTCCAATTTCGGTATGAGTTCATATCTCTTCAGGTTTGCAAACGTCGTGGGCCCGAGGTCTACTCACGGCGTCATATACGATTTAGTTAACAAGCTGAAAAAGGATTCCGCCACACTTGAGATACTGGGCAGCGAACCCGGGACCCAAAAATCATATCTCTACATATCCGACTGCATTGATGGGATGATCTTCGCCTGCGAAAATTCTTGCGAGATGGCCAATATATTCAATATTGGCTCGCGGGATCACATATCGGTGAAAACCCTGGCAAATTCGGTATGCGAGGCAGTGGGACTCTCAAAAGTGAGCTATCGGTGGACAGGAGGCGTTGACGGGGGAAGGGGGTGGAAGGGGGATGTGAAGATCATGCTCTTGGGTATTGACAAATTGAAGAAACTGGGTTTTGTCCCGGCATACGGTTCGTCTGATGCAGTGCTGAAGACAGCCAAGTCTCTGGTAGAATGAAGTTTCGATCAATTCCTCAGAACGGGTCGCCGGATTCGCCCACGTGGAAACGCGTATGAATCTTCTCCGCCGTTTATGAAAGTCTGACTGTCTCAAGATTCTTGGGTACAATGCTCTCGATGCTGTACTTTCGTTTGATAGTGGCACCGAAATCTATGGATTTGGACGTTTCACCGTGACCAATGATGATCTTTTCCGGACGAGGTTCCAGTGTGGCCACGTAGGAGAGGAGCTGCCTGCGGTCGCTGTGCCCCGAGAAACCATCGCATACCTCGATATTCAGGTTTATCATTATTTTCATGGGTTTGCCCTTCTCGTATATCGTGATTTCCCGTTTTCCCTGCTGGATGCCGTGCCCCTTCGTTCCGGAAGCCTGGTATCCAACGAAGACCAGCGTGTTGCTTCTCTCCGGACCCCACACCTTCAGGTATTCCATCACCGGGCCGCCGTTCAGCATGCCCGAAGTGGCCAGCACGATGCATGAGTCCGGGTCGTCCATGATCTCATTTCTTCGGGTCCTGGCCGAAACGTGTTCGAATATCTCCGAAAGAAAGGGATTGCTCCTTCTCTGGAATATCATATTCCGCAGCCTGTCGTTGAGAAAATCCGGGTAAGCGGTATGTATGGCCGTGGCCTCCATTATCATCCCGTCGAGGTATACTGGCACGGTGGGGATCTCTCCGTTCCGCATTAGCTTTTCCAGGGTCATCATCACTTCCTGGGACCTTCCCACGGCAAAAACGGGAACCAGAACTTTACCGCCCCTCTCGACGGTCCTGTTGACAATGTCCTTTAACTCTTTCGCAGCGGCCTTCCTGGGAGGTTGAAAGTCCATCTTTCCCCCGTAGGTAGATTCGGTAATAAGAGTTTCGAGCCTCGGAAATCTTCGGGTGGCCGGATTGAACAGATAAGTGTTCTCGAACTTTATGTCTCCGGTTACGGCTACATTGTGGAACCCTTCTCCGAAGTGAAAATGGGCAATGGAAGAGCCCAGAATATGACCGGCATTTTGGAAGGTGAGCCTGACCTCGGGTGAAATATCTGTGGTTTCCCCGTAAGACAACGTTATGGTATGCTGCACCTGCTTTCTGATATGAGAAGACTCGTATGGAGTTTTCTTTCCTTCCCCCACAGCAACTTTCAGATAGTCCAACTGGAGGAGTGACATCAGATCGCGGGTTGGAGCTGTGCAGAAGACCGGCCCGTTATACCCGTACTTGAAGAGAAGCGGAACCAGCCCCGAGTGGTCGAGATGGGCGTGGGTCACCACTACTGCATCCAGGGTTTCAAGAGGTAATACTTCCGGAAGTCCGAGATATGGAGAAACACTGTCCTCATGCCCGCCAACGTTCACCCCGCAGTCCACCAGTACCTTTGTACCTTCCGTGCTCAGAAGCAAACAACTTCTGCCCACCTCGTGAAATCCACCAAGACATGTCAATCTGAGCCATTCCATCTTCTTGTTGGGCTCTGCGTAAATGCTTTTCCCCACCCTTCGCAGGAATTTCTTTCTTTCGACCTTTACTTCCTGGAGATACTGCCGGATCTCCTTCACCGTCTTTGAGGGAATGGGCGGTGTACGAACCACTTTTGGGGCCCATCCGCATGATTGCTTTATCCTCGATAGGATCGCTCCCCTTCTCCCTATGGCGATTCCCGGGGCGCCGGCTTCGATTATAACCTCACCGTTCTCCTCAACGAACAGAATATCGGAGACCTCTGCTTCCTCGGGCATTATCTGCTCGATCTTTAGCCGGGCCTCCTTGGGTTCCAGGAGTTCGCTGGGATCCGGTCTTATCACGACCCGTTTTTTCAGAGACTGTGCCAGTTTTCGTACTATATAGTTGTTCCTGGCAAATTCTCCAAGGTTCTTTGTGTAAATTACGATCTCCGGTCCTTCAATATCTATTGAGCTGACTATAACGGTCACTGGCAGCAGTTCCCTTATCTGCTCCTTTATAGTGTTCAGTATCTTGTTGACACCCATCGAAACCAATCCAATATTTTCATCAATTATCTCGTCATTTTTTAAAGAAAACGAGGTAGAAATACTATCCATACTCTTTGTGCTAAAGTAAGGTAATTTGTGTGCCATAGAACAATTTGATCGCTTACAGAGGACAGAACGGAGGGCTAATAAAATCCGTTGGAATTATTCTTTAAAATGGCATTCCCCACCCATAACAGCACCAATCTGCTGATCAGGCGGAGACCGTATTTATTATAAATAAATTTTTTCTTTCAATAACGATTATTTCAAACCCATGGCAGATATCCGTTTTTCAATCTCTTCTCCGGATATCCAGTTCCACCCCGCCTTTTGTGAAATAGTGGCAACATCTATTCCGTTACCGGATGCCGCATCCCTCTTCATAGCAGCCGTTATCCCCCTTATTGCCAGGTCAACGGTATCCTTCTTAGTCATATTCTCCTTGAAATGGTCTTCCAGCACGCCGTAAACGTAGGGAGAGCCGGAACCGGTGGTCACGTAGGTGTCGGGAATACTCCCGCCCGCCGCATCGAGAGAATACACGTGGCCTCCCTCATCGTCAACGCCTGCAATAATCAGCTGTACCCAGTAGGGATAATACTTGCGGGCATTCAATATATTCGCCATCAGTGTCGAGGCGGCCCTTACGGTTATGGGTGTGTTTCTTTTAAGTGCATAAAGCTCGGCTTCCGCTCGGAGATATCTCGCAAGAACCTGCGCATCTCCCACCAGTCCAGCCGTGGTGAGACCCAGGTGTTCGGTGATCCTGAACAGCTTCTGGGTTTTTTTATGAGCAATGAGAGTACCCATGGTGGCCCTGTGTTCAGTGGCCATTACGATGCCGTCCTTGTAAGTGAGACCTACCGTAGTGGTACCTTTTAATAGTTTTTTTTCCATCTGAAATACACCTTTTTTTCGTAATTATCGCAGCAAATGGAGGATACTGAAGACGGTATATATATTTTTGGTGTAAATGTGGTAGCGACTTTAAATTATCTCATTGGCCGATTGTATGATAAAAACGTTTAAATAAATTCAGTAGATATTCTTTTGTTCCGATTTCATCATTAACTTAAAAGAGTGGCACTATGGCAAAGAAGTTTATCGGGAGTTGGCCGATCCTCATTCTGCTCTTCGTCTGTTTTTGGCCCGGGGCGCTTATCTATCTCTTTGTCAATTACAAGGAGGTCGGCCTGACCCCGGGTCAAATGCAGGCAAATCTCCAAGCACAATACGGCCCACAAATGCCATACCCGTCAATGCAATATCCTGCTCAACAAGCACCACCCCCTGCGGCTCCTTATCCTTCTCATTCTCCTTCTCATTCTCCTTCTCCACCTCCGCCTCATACATCTTCCCCGGCACGGAATATTGACATAGGTCCCGTACCTACACTGGAAAGAGCACCCGCTTCCATAGAGAATACCATCCCGGATTATACGATTTCACATAAACTGGGTTCGGGTGGTTTTGCCACGGTCTACAAGGCAAAAGATATTGGGGGCCGGGATGTGGCCATAAAGATGCCTAGATTCCTCGAAGAGACCCTTGATTCGTCCATCTACGAAAAATTCGAATCAGAAGCGAACATGTGGAAGATGCTAAAACACAAGAATATCGTGGAGTTTTACTGTTCCATCCTGGACCCCTATCCCGCACTAGTGATGGAATTGATGGAGGGGGGCAGTCTGAAAGGGCTGATGAGATACCGGAGACTGACGACCCACGAAGCATTGAGCATATTTATCCAGCTTGTCGATGCCATTTCCTACGCCCACCGAATGGCTTCCATTCACAGGGATATTAAACCCGAGAACATACTTTTCACGAAAGACGGCATACCGAAACTGACGGACTGGGGTATAGGGAAGTTCATGGCGTCGGAATCCGCAACCAAGACAGTTGGGGCCAAGGGTACCCTCGCGTACAGCGCTCCCGAACAGGTCAGCCGGAAAAAATTCGGTGAAGTGGACTGGAGCACGGACATATTCCAGATCGCCGTTGTTGGTTACGAGATACTCACGGGAATAAATCCATTCATGGAGGATGATCCTGTAGGTATCATGGGGAAGATAATAAACGATGACGTTACACCGCCATCCCATTTGAACCCGGAGATATCGCCAAGGGTGGATACGGTGATACTCAAGGCTCTCGAGAAACGAAAAGAGGACCGCTGGAGAAGTGCCGATGTCATGTATGACCGTTTAAGGGCAGCAGGCGGTTATTGAGTATTGTTTGTAAGCAAAAATTTTCGATCCCGGGAGAGAAAGTAAATGTCTTTGACCACTGTATTGAGGGTCATCCGTTCGTTCTCACCGGTCTATCTTTCCCATCACCCGAATTGCAGGCATTATAGGGATGACGTTATAAAGATCAGGGGGATGAAGATCTGCGGAGGATGCTTCTTTCTTTATTCAGGACTTATCTTAACGATATTGACACTGTTCTTGATGGGACAATATCGCACACTGGACCCTTTGAAGATAGCGTTAGTGGGTTTTTGCTTGATGATGCCCTTGGTCATCCAGACATTCATTCATTTCAGTTCCGTATTCCTTAGGCGGTGTGTGAGGTTTCTCACGGGAGCGTGGGCTTTTCTACTGGTGGTGATCCCGATCAAGGTGGGCGGATCGTTATGGTTGAAAATAATCTATCTTCTGGCTTTGGTCATGCTGCTCTCGTTGATAAGGTATCATCATGTGGCGAATTTTCGAAAGAAATGCCTCCCGTGTATTTACCATGGGGATTTTTCCAGGTGTACCGGTTTTCGAGAGGTATCGGAAAGATTGAAAAAGAACGGCTGTGATCCGTCCCGAATATTAAAAAAAAGGAATTTTTAATCATATCGGTGCGTTAGGGTTCTGAAAATCATCAATTCTCGCCCGGGTAAAACGTAAATCTACGACTAAATAATAAATATTATTTCAATCACTCTATTTCGAAATTGGTGACACACATGGGAAAGGTCAGCACATACGTTCGAAAGGCAAAGATGCCGAAGGTATTTTCCGAGACCATTGTTAGAGAATATCCAAAAAAGGTTACCCGGAAATGGTTAGTAAAGAAGATGAAGGATTGGTTCAAGGATCAACGTTACGAGGTGGAAGTGGAGAGAGATGAGGTTTCCGGTAAGTTAAAGGGGATCATCGGTTTCAAAAAGGGAATAAAGATAGCTCTCGAAGAGCAATTCTCCATGTCCATCAAACAGAAGGGATCGACGACGAGAGTAAAACTGAAGTTCTGGGGCCGGACACAAAAAAAGGCGGGGGTGATTGCCATTGCTTCTTTGGGGGCCTCCGCGCTGGTGGGTGCCGCATCCATTGCCTCCCAGAAGATCCAAGCCAAGAAATTCTGCAGTCGATTTACCGAATATTTGGATTCGATCATGGCTTTAAATTACCCTTCAGAGGGACCGAAAAGGGCCCCTGCGCCTGTTCCCCCGCCACCTGCGGACGGTGAAACCTGCGCGCATTGCAATGCCGCCATTCAGCCGGGGTGGAAAGCATGTCCAGTATGCGGTAAGGCCATATCTACCTGCGAATCGAATTGTGTTTCCTGCGGGGCTGACATACAGCCTGGCTGGAAGGCGTGTCCCGCTTGCGGAAATCCCGTTTCTTCAGTTACATCGGGCAGCAAGAAAGTATGTCTTTCCTGCGGCCAGCAGGTGGACGTCAGGTATACCATATGCCCGTACTGCAGTCAACCAACTTCGCGGCAGTCCGAACCGGTGGGTTATTAGCCTTTGAAATGAAAAGAAATTACGGCGGGATATTGTAATTATGGAATGTCGGGAATGAATCCCAATCCCTCACAATCGGGGATTTTTTATTACTAGAGCGTTTATTGCTCATCATACGTTTCCACAATTGAACTTCCAATCAGTACTCCAAGAAAGTAACTTCCCCCAGCACCAAAGAAAAAACCTGTTAAAATGCGTATCGTGTTTGTACTTTCGTACGAAGTTAATAGTTGCATACAACCATCTAAAGCCAAGGGTAATAAAAACCCCGTTACTGTGAGGCCAATTATCCATCTCTTATTTTTTGTATTAATATATGCAATTCGTCTTTCCTTTAACTTTTTAGGTAAAATAGTAAAACATGATTCCAAAAAGGATGAATTTTGAGGGATTATCAAGACAATAAAGAAACCGGTTGCGAACCCGATATAGATTCCAACATCCCTCGAGCAGACAGGCATCAGGTTCCCATTGAGTTTTAGTGAACGGCTTTCCTTCTGGTGGCATACGAGGTCGCCGAACTGGTAGAAGATTTTTGGGAAAATATCCAATTTTTCCCATTTTTCGTTATTATCTATTCTTTTTTCTTTGCCATCAAGATTTCGTAGTGAGCCGCTCGGGGCAAAAAACGGACTCATTAGAATAAATATTAGAAGAACAAAAAAAAGGGAAAATAATCCTATTATTAATTTCCCTTTCACTGCCAAGTTATCATCGACCATGGCTTTTTTTCTTGCTGGTCATGTATTTCCCGCAATCAGATGTAAATTACAGGAAATCGGTTGACATTCATAATAAGAATATCAGACCTGTGAGCTCACTCTCGACCGTAGCTACGATCAAAAAGTAAGTAATAATGGGTACAATTAGCGAAAGCACTCCAAGGACGATAGCCGTTATTGCCATCCTTTTCCCTTCTTTATTTGGATTCTTATTGGCGTTGGACAGGCCAATACCACCAAATATTATGCCTAATATTCCCAGTGGCCAGGCGATAAAAAACATACATGGGATAAAGGCAAACACAATTCCAACAATTCCACAGATCATCCCTGCAATAGATAGTCCTTTTTTCACTTGTACCGGTTGTTGCGGCATAGGCATTTGCTGCATCGGTTGTTGTCCGTTTGTCACATTCAATCCTCCAAATTTTAACTGGTTTTCGAATTAGACATTTACATCGTATTATTAGTTATTTTCCATACTATTTGACAATGTAATAATCATGATTTTAGACTAACAACAATTTTGGGGCAACATCACATCCGCAGTATGTCTATGTGATTTTCAGACTTCTCCACCCTTACTTTAACCCCCTCGTAGACCTCTACCTCGTTATCCGTATATTCCACCGAATATCTCTTTCGGGGGTCCTTGGTGGACCTCCCGTCAATGTATTTTATCTGTGTGTCCGGCGGATAACTGAACGGCAGGTGTCCATGCTGGTAGTTGATTATTGAAGTGCCTTTTTCCTTTACCTTCATCTTGTCGTTGCCGATCTTTATGCCGAACATGCCCTTTTTGAACTCTTCGTCTATCTCGAAATTAAGAAAATAATCACCGTCGTCGTATTCCAGCCATCCTACCTTACCGTCATTGAACTTGATGAAGTATTCCTGCCAGGTCCACCCGTCCGAGTCACGGTATTCGATAACGCCTTTGATGACGAATCCTTGGTTGTTATAGAATCCAGCCGTATCGATACCTAATGGGCCACGGTCCCGGGGGCCGTAACTTATCTTGGTCTTTTCGAGAATTTCTTCCGCCTGGAACTCCTTTCGGTGCTCCTCGGATACTATCACCGTACCGCAGTAAGGACACGACACGGTCCTCACACCGGGTACTCTCTCCACCGGGGCGGAACAACTGGGGCATTCCACTGTACCTACGGCTCCCATAATAAACACCTTCCAATAATACCGAAAGAATAACAGGTTTATATCTAATAAGTTTTACTGCTCAATGGGATGCACCCCATTTGACAATATTTTCATAAAAAAATGAAATATAGAAAAAGTATTAGCAAAGAACATATATAAGTGATGACTAACCTGAACCAATAATATTGTGGTGATGTAATGAAAATCAATATTGAAGATGAGACCATAGAGCTTGAAACGGAAGTATGGAAGGATGAAGCCGCTCTGAAGGATGATATAAAAGGTAAGATCGATTCTGGAAATTATGATGTGGTGGAGGAATCCTTGGCCCTGCGTGAGCTCACCACTACCTTGGAAGGATACACAAAGATCGAACTGAAACTAACGAATACATTCATCGAAGAATGCCATGAGAAGGCCAATGCAAGCGGAGTTACCTTCTGGGAACTCTTAAGGACGCAAATTTTATCCGAGTGATTCGTCCGAATCTCCGAGAGATTTTTCTGTGCAATATCAAACACCTATCAGCCGTAATTCGAGACCCAATTCTTTCGCTGCTCCAAGTATTCTCTCGTCGCGATAGAATTCTCCGTATTTGATACATATAATACCAGCATTGGCTATCAATTTAAAGCAGTTCCAGCAGGGACTGGCCGTGATGTATATCTCCGAATCTTCTATTTTTACTCCGTTTCTGGCAGCCTGAATGATGGCATTCGCCTCGGCGTGGGTAGTCCTGACACAGTGGCCGCCCTCCATCAGGTGACCTACTCCATCACAATGTGCCATCCCCCTTATGCTGCCGTTATAACCTGTGGAAAGGATGGTTTTATTTCGGACTATGAGACTTCCCACGTGCTTCCTATCACAGGTGGCACGGGTGGCCACGCGATGCGCGATCTCCATGAAATAGACATCCCAATCCGCTCTTTTTTCATCATTTAGGAAATACCGACCGACCAGTCGCTTTTTCCGAGCAGGTTGACCCGAATTTCTTTTTTTCCCATTTTTTTCTTTGTGAGGGTCGGCCAGCGGAGGAAAAAGCCCCAAAGAAAAAAACGGTTTTTCATTCTGCTCCCTGGTAGACATTTAATTTCCTCAGTTACCTTTTTGGTTAATAGGTAAAAATAATATCGGAACCCGGATATTCCACGCCACGGCTCCTGATTATAATGGTGTCCTCATCGGTTACGATACCTGACACCTTTGCAGCGATGCCGAATGATGCTGCCTTTGACACTATCTTTTCGGGTTCATCGGTTATAATAAGTATCCCCTGTCCCATGTTCCACGTGCGGTATGCCTCCTCGTCGGTGACATTTCCCATTTCCTGAATGCTTCTCATGGCGGGAGGCGCATCGAAAAGATCGTGCAAACTTGCTCCTTTTTTGGTCCTCTTTAGCAAGCGGGATAGTTTTCCCGGAACCCCGCCTCCGGTAACGTGGACGATGCCATGAATATCCACTGTCCCCTTTTCTCCGTAGCCGCCGATCATCTTCATTATCGCACTGCTGTATATGGTAGAAGGATGTAGTATCCGGGAGGTGAAAACCTCTCCCGCTTCGAGGTGCCAATCGGGACCGTATTTTGAGCTCATGATATTTCTTACGAGGCTCAGGCCGTTGGATCGAAATCCCTTCTCTTGCAGAGCCACTATTGAATCACCGCTTTGGATATCCAATCCTGTGATCAATTTTTCACTCTCCCTCACCCACAGAACGAAGGCGCCCCAGTTGTAGTTCATGGGGCCGTACCCCCCGATCCTTTCACCCAACTCCGCAATCTCACCGTTGATGACTGCCACGTTTGCATTCTGGGCGGCCGTTACAAGGCCGGCCGCCAGCTGTTTTATGGATCCCAGCCCTCCCTTTAACGAGGCGACATCAAGGATATTTCCCACAAGAAGCGGCTCCGCACCGTCCCTGACCGCATCATCGCATACCATTGCCAGCAGATCAAAGGCAATAGTGGAGTGATCGCCAAGGCGCTCCGCAAGTTCTATCTTGGTACCCACTCCGTCAGCATTCATTCCCATTACAGTTCCGGGATCTAGCCCACCAACGGAGATATATCTGATTCCGGAAAAATCATCATTGGGGAAGATGATCTCACCAAGCCTTCCTTGTCGGTTCTTCCATGTCTCCTGGCACGCGCTATACATTATTTCCGAGGCAGTATCTCCGAGATCGATATCAACTCCAGCATCGCGATAATTACCTTCAAAATTCTTCGTGGGTCAACACCTCCTGGAGCAGAGCCTGTCATTCTCGATTTCCCTCATCATTTCCTCCGTGACCGGAGTAGGATAATCCCCCGTGAAGCAGCCTGTGCAGAAATGGCGATTTGTCTGTTTCCCATCATTAACTGCCTCCACCATACTTTCCAATTGTAAATAGATTACACCGTCCGCTCCGATGAATTCTTCGATCTCATCGATCGTCCGATTGCTGGCCAGGAATTCTCCTTTTGTTGACATATCGATGCCGTATACGCAGGGGTGTTTGAGAGGAGGACTGCAGGAGGCAAAGTATACCTTATCGGCGCCGCTTTCTCTGGCTATCCTTACAATCTCGCGGCTGGTGTTTCCCCTGACTATTGAATCATCCACGATAAGTACCTTTTTTTCGTTGAATTCCATTCTAATAACGTTGAGTTTCCGGCGGATAGACTTCTGCCTTTCACCGTCGGAAGGCATAATAAAAGTTCGTCCGATATAGCGGTTCTTCACTAGTCCTTCCCGGTATGGAATATCGCATTCCCTGGCGATGGCTATAGCAGCCGGACGGGCAGAATCTGGCACGGGAATAACCACATCTATGTCCAGATCGCTTAATGATGGGATGAGGGCTTTCCCAAGGCGGATCCTTGTCTCATATACACTTATACCGTCGATGAAGGAATCGGGGCGTGCAAAATAGACGTATTCGAAGATACATGGATATGGCTCCCTTTCTACCAATCTTTTCGAATGTACATTTCCCTCGAGATCTATAAACACGGCACCACCCGGAGGTATGTCTTCCTTGCGGCGGTAACCCAGCATGTCAAGCGGAGTGCTCTCGGAAGCGATGGCGTAGCTTCCCGTCGCTTCATGTCTCCCCATTATCAGGGGTCTAATACCGTATGGATCTCGAAAACAAAGTAATCCTTTCCCTGCTATGATGGCCAGAACGGAATAGCCCCCGCTCACCCTCCAGAAAACATCTTTCACTGCGCTGAAGATGTTTTCCACTTCCGCCCCTGGAGCATCCCCAGTGCGTCTGCGAAAACATTGAGTATCGCCTCGACGTCACACGAAGAGTTCAATCTGCGGTGCCCTTTCTCCATCAGCTCCTTTTTTACCTCGGGGTAATTTGTTACCTGACCGTTATGGGCCATCACTATGCCAAATGGATGGTTCACCATGAAAGGCTGGGCATCTTCGGGAGTGGAGTTCCCGTATGTGGGATAGCGAACGTGCGCCAGTCCGACATTTCCCTTCAATCTCGAAAGGTGCTTCTCATCGAATACATCTCGTAGGAGTCCGTACCCCTTTTTCATTGAGAAGGAAGTTCCGTCAAACGTTGCGGCCCCTGCCGCATCCTGCCCGCGATGCTGAATGGCAAGGAGACCCTCATAGAGATTTATAAAAACATCCTCGACCCCGATTATTCCTATGATCCCGCACATAATTATCACTTATATCGTTCAATGCTTGAAGCTTCTCTGCTGGGTAAATATCATTGCGACATCGTGTTCGTTGCACGCCATAACCGATTCGTAATCCCGATTTGAACCGCCGGGCTGTATCACGGCAGAAATACCCTCATTGAGGCCCACATCAACTCCATCACGGAACGGGAAGAAGGCATCGGATACCATTACGGCTCCCCTGAGGCCGCCTCGCGCCCCGTCAACTTTGCTATCAATGTATTCCAGCATCGATTTTGTACTTGTATTTTCGGTCTCACTTGCCGCTTTCAGGTTCTGATGTAAAAGAATATTATACGCGAACCCGTATTTCTCGAAACAGATCCTGTCCTTTAACTTGGTATAGGCCTTGTCACGGGCTATGGCGGCGACTCCAACCCTGTCCTGCTCGCCGGTCCCGATACCCACGGTGGCCATGTTCTTGACATAAATAACCGAATTCGAGCTAATGCCCGATTCCACGAGCCAGCCGAAGAGCATGTCCCGGTATTCTTCCTCTGTGGGCAGCCTTCCGATGGAAACACTTTTTCCCGTCTCGGTAAGTTTCCCGTCCTTTATCTTACGTTCGGGAATATCGCGGGGCACGACCCCCATGTCTTTCAGGTCGTCAACCGATCGTATCCTTGCTAAGAAAGATGTCTGAACAATGACACCTCCGTCGCTGAGGGATTTGATGTCGGGGAACACTGTTTTCTGCCACTTGTGGAGTCTATCGATATTCGTTATCTTCAATATTCGCAGGTCCTTTCTCCTCTCAAGTATTTCCAGGGCGCCACTGAGATAGTCGGGTGCAACCACTACCTCGGAGTAATTTTTCACCATCAGTTCCGCAGTGGCCTTATCGCATGGTCGGTTAAGAGCTATAGCACCTCCGAAGGCCGCCACACGATCGGCCATGTTTGCCTCGTAATAGGCCTTTTCAAGTGTTGGCCGGGATGCCACGCCGCATGGATTGTTGTGCTTCATAATGACAACGGTGGGGCTGTTAGCAAAATATTTCAGTATATTCAGGGCACCGTCCACGTCGGTGAGGTTTATCTTTCCCGGATGTTTTCCGGACTGTAGAAGTTCCATGTCGCAGACCAGCCCCATGCCAGGTTTTATGAACTCCACACCGCCCAGGACCAGATTGCCATTAACCGGTTCGTACAATGCCGAGGGCTGGCCGGGATTCTCCCCGTAACGCAGTCCCTTTTTCTCACCTTCGATCTCCCACAGGACCTTTTGATAATGCACTGTCATATCGCCAAAGGTGATTTTCATCGTATCGGGAAAAATATCCCTTTCCATTGCCCTGTACATTCGTCTCATATCTGCCACTTCACTCAACTGCCTCCGCAGGAATCCTCTTCGGTAACCCCCACCGTTTGGTGGGGGCGGAGAAGAGGAAGCAGATTCCTGCGTTTCCGAGGATGAAACCCACAGATTTCTGTGGGTGATTCATCACACCTGTTTATGATATAATGATTTATTTTATTACTATCTATGAAAAACGCGGCCAGCGCCACCCTGAAATCGTTTCCTTCAATTGGGCCAAGAGCTCTGTACACCGCACGACCCGCATCCCGAACATCATCGAAGGGAAGGTCGCAATTCCGGGGTTCGCCCCCGAAGGACGGTAATGGATTCATATTATCTCCGGAATAGGTGGCGATCATCCGCCCACCGCCCGGTTTCATGGAAAATTCGAATTTTTTCATTACTCTTTCACCCTCCTTTCCCCGTTTCAATATTCCCAACGCATATTTGGGAGAACCCGGAGTGATGAAACCGCTTATTCTCGGTGTGAAATGAGGTGGATCCGGTTCATAGGTCCACTGGTCCAAACCCCTCGAAAGCACTTCGAGAGGCCCCATTCCAACATTATATTTCTCCATGAGAGAAAGTGTATGTTTCCCGTTGCTCACGCCTACGCACCCTTTAATGGAGACAGCAGGATAAATGAGCAGATCCGGATCGCCCTTACTCAATTCCTCCTCATCGGTGGGTTTCACCAATAGTTCGTTGTCCTTGAATTCGAATTTCCTTGCCTGGCTCGCAGGAGATCGGCCGGTTATCGCATATATAATAACGTTATGGGTATCCATTGGGTTCCTGCCAATTATTATCATACGCCCGGGGTATGCCATTCTTTCAATTTCGCCTAATTTCGTTATATCACCTTCCCATATTCGATTCCGTCGGGAATTAATTTACCGTCCAGATATATTTTACCAAGTTCATCCGTGGTATATCTTCCTCTGGATATCAATTCCAGGGTTTTCGGGAATATCTTCCAGTCCCCTTCTTCTTTAAGTCTCTCCTGAGATTTAACTGCCGTTCTTTTGATCGAACCGGGGTTTCCCTCGGCGATCAACATCTCCAGGGAAATACCGTTCGGAAGCACCGGCGCAACAGCATCGGATGTCATGAGAATTCCCCCACCGTCGGGGACCTCAGTAACCATATGGACCGTACTATGGATAAAATTCTCCCCTCCAATTATTGCATTCATTATGGGCTGGTGTCCAATCCCACCGGCATATTTTCGCTCACCGTTCCCATCCAGCGGCCGTAGGTCCGCAGGATGAACGTTCAGGGTGGGAAAATTATGATGTATCGCCTCAGTTACGAACCAATTATAACCGGCAAGCACAACTAGATCAACCCCATTTTTACAGAATAAATCGGCTGCGGATCCATCGAACAACCTACGGGCTTCATACCCCTTTTTACCACTTTCCCGAAAGAATCTTTTTCGGTCGTTCACCTTTGTAGGCAGACCGTATCTTTGTCCAATTTTCTCGGTATTGCTCTCGGGATTTTCACTGAACAATATTACGACCTCGTAAGATGTAACAATGGCAGCTCTCGCATACTCAATGATCTTCACCGCATTGGTACCTGAGCCGGACATCATAATTGCGACTCTCATGGGTCTTTCCCGCGGAGTGAACAGGGGGATATTCATTATTACACCGGTTTTATTGTACTCCGCCTATGGTCTTTTGATATCTCAGACAATTCTCGTTATTATTGCGGTGATCCAGAAATGCCAATCTTTCAATGTTCCGATAGGCTTTGTCCACGGCTTCCTCGAATACCGGGCTGCTGCCAACCACGTGAAGCACACGCCCGCCCTTGGTAACAAGCCCTCTTTCGGGGTGCTCGTCCACACCTGAATAGAATATTGCTATCCCACGTTCGATATTTTCCAATCCTTCGATCTTGTAACCCTCCCCATACCTTCCCGGATAGGCTTTGAACCATCCACCGCTGGGGGACCTTGCCTTTCCGGCCATTGCAATAACGTCAACATAGCAGTTCTTGTTCCATTTTTGTTTGACTTCATCCAAAGTTCCTTCCCATGTCGCCATGGCTATTTCGTAAAGGTCGGTTTGGAGTTTTCTGAGGATCACCTGGGCTTCCGGGTCGCCGTGGCGGACATTGATCTCGAAAACACAGAGGTCGCCGTGCTCATCAATGTTCAGCCCGAAATAGAGGACGCCCTTGTAATTCCATCCCAGTTTATTGTATACCGCGTTTACTGTGGGACTAACGATTTCCCTGATTATCCTGTTGGACAATCCTGGAGTCGCCAGATCGTGGGGACAGCAGCACCCGGTCCCCCCTGTGTTCAGATTTCCCCCCAATAACTTTATGGTCTCCTTATCGCCCGGGTCGCAGGCGGGTTTGTAATCTCTGGCAAACATTCTCAGTGGAAGGAAATGTTCTCCGTCAAGGTAAGCAAAGAATGATATCTCATTTCCGTACTTTCGTTCCTCAATGACACAGGTATCTCCGGATTTCCCGAATTTTTTCTTCACCATCAAAGTATCTATGGCGGCTTCGGCTTCAGTGACGTCATCACATACAATGGCCCCTTTGCCGGCAGCCAGACCATTCGCCTTGACAACGACCTGATATCCGATATTACGGACATATCTTTTGGCGGTTTCAGCATCATGAAATGCCCTGTATTCAGCCATTGGAACTCCGGCGGCCGCCAGCAACGTCTTGGTGAATACCCGATCGTTTTCCATCTGAACATATTTTGCCCGAGGCCCCACAGTGGCCAGACCAGCTTTGTTCAGAACATCCACAAGTCCTTCGTCAAGAGGGTTCTCGCTACCCACATCCACCAGACTCACCTGGTTCTCCAGACAAAATTCCCTCACTGCCTTGAAATCCCTTATAGGGACCTGCTCGATATACCCGCGACGGCCTTTGTTCGTATATTTGACGCCCGGATTTCCCGGAGCAAAATATACTTTTTCAACATGCCTGCTCTCGATATACTTGTCGCAAAGGCAGTGATCCCGTCCTCCCGAACCGTAAACTAGTACTTTTTCCATTTCAATTCCTCCCGATATCCAGGATCCTTTTAGCAAACAGGACGGCATTCGCGGGCTCGATGATCACAGCCAAAGGTAATTTCGAGGGCATTCTGAGACTTGAATGCACGTCCGCCATGTAAGCTTCATTATCACTGTAGGGATTGCATGATATGACCGGGAACCGTGAATTACCAGCCACCACCGGACCGAGACCGTTACTTCTGCCAGCGGATGTTATTATCACCACCGGCTCCATGCTCTTGTCCAGTATATTGAGATATTCCAATACTTTACGTGTCTCTTTGTGTGCCGAGGCATAGAATGGCCCAATATATGGAATATTATTATCTTTCAGAGACTCGATGAATCTTTCACAAAAACTCGAGTCCCTTGGGCTTGCAGCCATCAACTGGACACAGCCGCCATATAAGTAACCACTATCCCGAAGATTTTCAATGATCCTCCTTTCTGGATTCTTCGCCAGGTTGAAATCAAATTTCTTACCTACGAACCTCTCATAGAGCTGTATATATTTCACTGCGGTCTCTATTATTTGTTCGTCTTTCAGATCGGGTAGTCCTTTTCCCCCACTGCCGCCGTTCTCCAGCAGTATGTCTCGTACGAACTGTTTAGACAGCTCCTCGATCTTCAAATCACTCTCTTCTCTCAAAAGATGGCTCACAGTTCCAAAGTTACCGCAACTCATTTTATTACGAATCTCGGGGAATTTCCTATTCCATTCATCGACCTCGCAGAACCTTGATGAGTCGGGCGTATAACGACAGAGTCGCTCTCCACATCGCTGTGGGCACCTACCAGCGGTTTTATTACGGAACCCCCCTGAACTTCGTGATCGAATTGTCTTATAATGTATTCCCTGCTGCATATGTTCGGTCGGGAAAGCATTTTCATAAGTACCCGAGAGTAGTTTTTGTCCTCTCCAAGCTTCGGTTCGGGATACCTTTTTTTTGCTACCTCACATGCATCCAGTTCCATCTGGGGAACTCCTTCATGGAGGAATTCCATTTCAAGGTAAACCACAGTTTCTTCACCGAACTTGACATGGAAAGTCCCGCTGTCAACGAACTCTCCCAGTACGGTGGCTTCCACGTCGTGTTTTCGTGCGAGTCTCTGAAAGGCGGATATATTTTCCGGGGGAACTGCAAATGTCATTCTTTCCTGGGACTCGCTCACCAGTATTTCCCACGGATTCAGGTTCGGGTATTTCAGGGGTGCTCGATCCAGATACAATACACAGCCGCCTCTCTTGCCGCAATAACTGGCCGTTTCCCCCACCGAGGAGTTCAGGCCTCCCGCTCCGTTGTCCTGAACGAAATTGTAAAGACCTTCATCCCTGGCCTCGTGAAGCATGTCCATTAACTTCTTCTGCATGTACGGATCGCCTATCTGGATGTGACCTGCCGGGGTGGTATCGTCAAATGGCCTTGATGAAACGGTGGCGCCGTGTATACCGTCCACCCCAATACGCCCCCCGGCCATCACGATCAAGTCTCCGGGTTCCACTTTCTTTTCCCAGCCGGGTTTTCCGTTTACCCGTGCTGGTATCATACCCCCTGCTGCAACCAGAATTATACATTTACCCAGGTAGCTCTCATCGAAGAAGACCCTTCCGTAGGGTGTGGGAACGCCGTGCTTGTTACCGCCGTCCTCGACCCCTTTTCGAACCCTTTCAAGAAGGACTTTCGGGTGCTGCGGGGGGCTGAGCTCACCATGAAAATCCTGAGGACCAACCACGAATCCATAATAACCGAATACGATCCTGGCGCCCATTCCTGTTCCCATGGGGTCGCGGTAAACACCTACGATCCCGGTGATGGCGCCGCCGTAACCCTCCATGTTGGACGGGCTGTTGTGTGTCTCGCATTTGAGACAAAAAAGCCAGTCCTTGTTGAATTCCATTACACCGGCATTGTCCCAGAAGACGGATTTGATCCAGGGCCGGGTTTCCATGATCTTTCTTGTGGCTCCTTTGATGTAGGTATCAAATAGGCTGTTGATGTCGTATCGCTCGCCGTTCGCTCCCCTGAAGTGTATCAAGGCGTTGAACTGCTTGTGCTTGCAGTGCTCGCTCCAGGTCTGCGCCAGGGATTCCATCTCCGCATTGGTGGGCATTTTCTCCAAGCCGAGCTCCTTCCGGCGCCTTGCAACACCCTTTCCCTCGAAGTATTCCACTATCGCCTGAAGCTCCTTCGTGTTCAGGCCCCACTGACTCGAAAAACTTAAGGTTAAAAGTTCTTCAGGCTTTACTCCCAGATCGATGTATTCTATTTCTGGAGGACTGTTTATGGCAGCTCGTGGCAATGAAATTGGGACTCCTTTACTGGTCCATTGGGAATAATTCCTGATCTGCCATCTCTGAACAAGAGGATTAGCGAGCAATCGGGATGCTATCTCTTCAGGTTCAAGATCCCAGCCATCGACTCCCTTTATCCTGTATTGGATCGAACTATAGATTTTATCCTCTAAACCCAAAGTAATTCCTATGTCACGAAAAGCTTCCTGAGCTACCCTGGCGGCATTATCAGTCAATCCGGGTTTCCAGCCCACCTCTATCAACACGTCGAATTCCTCTTTTGATTTCAATTTCTCATAGGATGCTATCTCGGAAATCGGGTCTGTGAATACAAGCTCCTTCAGCATATTCAACTGCTCGGGATTAAGATCCGCATCAATGGTGAATACGGTTACGTAATAAACCGATTCCAAAGGAATATCCAGCTCGTTTTTTATCCTTTTCAACATGCTGGCGCCCCTTGCGTTGATGAGGTCAGGTCTCGTTGATATCTCCAGTCTGAATGCTATTCGGCACCATCTCCTGTGTTTTTTTTTATTTTTTATTCCCATTCTATGGTCCCGGGCGGTTTGCTCGTAACATCGATACAGAAACCGGATACAGCATCAAATCGGGATATTTTTTCATCAAGTTCTGAAATTAATTCTATTGGAATCAGAGCGGGAGCCGCCGTCATTGCTCGTTTGGAATGGACCGGACGAAGAATGACCAACTCTCGGCCCTTGCCGTCCATCTCCAAGGGAACCAGTACTGTGGGGCACTGCCATATCGAAGAATAACAGCCATATTTGACAAGAGATTCCATCACCAGGTGATCGATCTCTCTCAAAAGCCTCAAACGCTCACTGGTTACGGTGGCCGAGAGGAGAACTGCCGATGAGTGGGTCTGACCAGTCAAATTCCAAATGCATCTATTTATTCCGCTAAGCTCCGAGAGGATGACCGTGGCGGCTTTTACAACTCGGTCCAAAGGCTCATCGCCTTGAAGAAGGACGGGGTGCTCGTAAGAGCGAAGGTCCCCTTTCACTCCCACTGATCTGATTGGCAGAATGAGTGATTTTAGGCTAAAACTCCCTGCAATTTCGGCCACCTTCTCGACGACTCCTTTACGAACGTTCATGCTGGGTGACCCTGTTGAGCAGAGAAGGCGTATCCCAAGTCCCGGACCGGGGAATGGATGGCGCCACAGAGCATTTTTCTCTATACCCAATCTCTCACCCAGTTCCCTGACCTCCACCTTGTATAGCTCGCTCAATGGCTCCAGTATCTTTCCCTTGGCGATCATTTCTTCGATTATCGGTACCCGATTATGGTGGGTCTTTATGGTATCCGCTCGTTTGGTACCCCCGGTTTCGATGGTGTCCGGGTAGATGGTCCCCTGAGCCAGGATATGATCCTTGAGACCTAGCGCCTCGGCTTCTTGGCGGAATACCTCCACAAAGGTATTCCCAATGGCAATACGTTTCTCTTCTGGCTCCACCAGACCCTCCAGAGCATTGAGAAAAAACCCTCCGGCATCAATAAAATGAAGGTTTTCATCCAATTCGAGATCGTGGAACATTTCCAATACCGACCTGCTTTCGTTCTTTCTCATTAGACCGTTGTCGATATGAAGAAGATGAAATTGCCCGGGGGCCAGGGCCATTCCCAGTAGTTTGGCCGCCACGGTGGAGTCCACACCACCCGAGACCAGAAGGAAGACGGACTTTTCCCCTGCTTTCTTACGGATGTCTTCTATCTTTCTCTCCAGATAGTCCTCCATGGTCCACGTGGGGGAGCAACCGCAGATGTTAAGAACAAAATTGGAGAGCATTTTCTCACCATGAGGCGTGTCGTCAACTTCAGGGTGGAACTGGAACCCGTAACGCTTCAGACGATTCGAGGCTATTGCGCTATAACGATGTTTTCTACGCTCACTTCCACCAATAGTATACCCGATTTCCTCAAAATCGGGTCCCAGCTTAACCACCGAGTCATGATGGCTCATCCAAACAGGTTCCGTTCTGTTCAATCCCTCGAACAAAGGATGTGATGAGCTGATGTGTAGGTCCGCTCGACCCCACTCTCGTTCTCCCTTGGCCACTCTTCCCCCGTAATGCTTGGCGATCTCCTGATGACCGAAACAAAAACCGAGTATTGGAATATCAAGATCGAATATCCCCCGATCATAATGGGATTCCTCTTCCTTCGAGGAAAGGGCTGGGCTTCCGGAGATTATAATTCCTCCATAGTGGCGGAATATATCAAGAGAATCCTCAGGTTGAAGTATCTCGGCCAGTACGTGGAGACGACGGATCTTTGTTGCTATAAGATGGGCATACTGCCCGCCGAAATCCACTACCGCGATAGCGTCGTGTTTCATTGTATGCCCCTTGTCGGCCATAAAAAAAATTCACTTTCCCATTCCGACCCGCTGGGTTTTCTGAAATATCTTACCTTCCGAACCTATCTGGGGGGCAATCAGAAGCTCTGTAAGCTGCATCTGCTCAATGTTGATCGCCCCTACCGAACCCATGCTCGTCTTCAACGCTCCCACCAAATTGTGGGTTCCGTCATCCAAACGCGCCGGACCGTACAAAATCTCTTCCAGGGAGCCCGTTGTACCTACCCGTATCCTTGTTCCCCGGGGGAGATTTTTATGTGGTGTTGCCATCCCCCAGTGATATCCCTTTCCAGGTGCTTCTCTGGCTCTTGCGAAGGTCGATCCAAGCATCACGGCATCCGCACCTGCGGCGAAGGCCTTGCAGATGTCTCCACCTGTGCTCATTCCGCCGTCCGTAATTATGGAAACATATTTCCCCGTTCGTTTGAAGTAATTATCCCTGGCTGCCGCGCAATCTATTGTTGCAGTCACCTGTGGGACCCCAATTCCAAGCACACCTCGTGTAGTACAGGACGCCCCCGGACCCACACCGACCAGCAAAGCGGCACACCCCGTTTCCATAAGTTCCAGGGCAGAATGATAGGTAACACAATTCCCGATAATCACCGGTATGTCCAATTCCCTGCACAGCTCACCCAGGTTGACCGGCTCGTACAAGGTGGAGATATGACGAGCGGTGGTCACCGTGGATTGGACAACGAGAACATCGGCTCCGGCCTCCTGGGCTATTTGTCCGTATCTCTTGGCTTTCTGGGGAATCGCTGAAACTGCCGTATAAGCGCCGCTTTTTTTCATTTCCGTCACCCGCTGGCCGATGAGGAAGTCTTTAATTGGTTCACGATAGACCTCTTGTATCTGATGGGTAACCGAGTCATTAGGTGCTTCGATTATTCGCTGAAGTTCCGGGTATGGGTTCTCGTAACGGGTGTATATCCCCTCAAGATTTAGAACTCCAAGACCCCCCAACTTGCCAAAGGCACCGGCGAACTTCATGTCAACCACTCCGTCCATGGCTGAGGCCAGGAATGGTATTTCCAGCATCAAACCTTCGGCGAGCCGCCGAGTGATATTCACTTCATCAGGATTGACGGTGACCGTCCCGGGGACCAGTGCCACTTCGTCAAATCCGTATGCTCGTCGCGCCTCGCGGTTTCTTCCTATGAATAAAGGCATCTCTTATCACCTCGCAGTAAAGAACGATCAAAAAAACCAAACTTGGACAAGGCCCAAGCCCACCATAACCACCACCCATCCCTTTACACCCGGGACGAACTATTATTCCCATATAATTGCCGTCCGGGAGGCATCTTTCTTGGGAAAAGACGGTTTGGAAGTTAAAACCTCCGAAATATTCAGCTTCGCTAAAGTTGCCGGGAGGATTTCGCGGGGTGTTTATAATCATTTCGGGGAAAGGTTTAGTGGATAATAAAATCATCATTGGGTTCAGAAGCTTGTTCTGGTAATGACCAGTCCGCCGTGTTTGACACCCTTGACAGCAAGAATGTTATCCGCCAGTTTTTTCACCTCGCCCGCTATTCCGCGTACTATTAGAACCTCAAGGCAGAGATGCTCGTCAAGGTGGATGTGTGTTGTTGATAGGATCTCCGTTACATGATGATGCTGAAGGTGCATTAATCGATTGTTCACATCACCCGAATGATGATCATAGATAATTGTGAGCGTTCCGAAGACCACCCCCCGCTCATAGGTTTCTATCTTTCTCTCAATTAGCGATTTCCGGACAAGGTCGCGTATGGCTTTCGATCGATTTGGATACCCTTTTTTCTTAATGAGTTCATCGAATTTTATCAGGAGATCCGGTTCGAACGAGACTCCGACTCTTTCGACAGTCATGGTAGCACCTTTGCCACCAAATCGTGTTACTTTATTATAAATCTTGCTACCCGAAATTTTATATATCCATATTCGATTATAGTAACATTATTTTTAAAAAGTTGCTACTTGGGGAATTAAATGACGTTATCATTCTCAATTCTGGCTGGCACCGCATTTCTTATAGCATTAATCCACACTGTGCTTGGACCGGACCACTATCTTCCCTTCATCGCGCTCTCAAGGTCAAGGAACTGGAGCGTAAAGAAGACGCTGCTGATAACATTGGTCTGCGGGGCCGGGCACGTGCTCAGTTCCATCATCTTAGGCGCAATAGGTTTTACATTCGGCATCGCGGTCACTCAATTAAAAACCATTGAGGCATACCGTGGGGAGATTGCCGCCTGGCTCCTCTTCGTCTTCGGTATAACCTATCTAATCTGGGGGATACATAGAGCAGTGAAAAATAAACCCCACAGACATATGCACCATCACGGTGACGGGACGGAGCACGTTCATAAACACACTCATAATGATAAACACATCCACGTACATGATTCCGGGCGAAAAAAGATAACAACCTGGATACTTTTTATAATATTCATTTTCGGACCATGCGAAGCGTTCATTCCGCTCCTGATGTTCCCTGCATTCGATTCCAACGCTATGACCATGATCGCGATTACCCTAATTTTCAGTATCACCACCATTGCCACAATGATGGTCATCGTCACCCTATCGTATTACGGACTATCCCGCCTGACAAATCCTAAGATAGGGCGATTCGGGCACCCCACGGCTGGTGCGGTCCTAGTGCTATGCGGGGCGGCCATACTATTCATCGGCCTGTGAATCCCATCATGAGGCAATGACTTGTTAACTGTGTTTGCCACTTGAAGTAGGGAATGATCGACAATGAACGAGGTTGATTGGAACGATTTGTGGAGGAAGGCAAAGCTGAACTCCACCTGGAGAAAGGTATTTGGAGATAATGATACGGTGGAATACTGGAACCGCCGTGCGGAGAGCTTCAACAGGAATGCGGGGGATAAAAGGGGGGAACTTACAGTAGATAAATTGGTTAAATTGTTCGGCATTGACGAAACCTCCACCGTGCTTGACATAGGTGCCGGCACTGGCAGGCTGGCCATACCTCTTGCAAGAGTGGCAAAAAGCGTAACTGCCGTGGAGCCCTCGCCGGAAATGATGAAATTCCTGAAGATGAATGCCTCTGCGGAAAGGCTAGGTAATATCAGCTTTGTTCAAAAACGATGGGGTGATGCGGCCGCGGGAAAGGAAATTAAAAAACACGATATTGTGATAGCGTGTCATTCGTTGAGCATGATGAACATTAGAAACGCTCTTGCAAAGATGAATGAACTTTGTGAAAGATACGCCTGCATATACGCTTTCGGCGGAAAGAGGGTTTGGGATTTCACCAATCTTTGGCCTAGGCTATATGGCGAAAAATTCGTTCCGGGGCCGAGCTACATTTACCTCGTCAATTTATTATATTACATGAGCATAAACGCAAACGTCGAGATCAATAAACGGAAAATGGAGAGACGATACGGGAATCTGGATTCGGCAATGGAAGAAACAAAAATTAAATTGGACATTAGGGATGATAAAAAGGACGGAATTATTAGAAAATACCTCATCGATACCCTGCAAGAAGAGAACGGTGAACTTTTTCATGTTAAGGAATTCGAGGAGGTCATGATCTGGTGGGAAAAATGAAACTTCTTCAGTCGCATGAAATATCGAAGGAAAAAGTCTCATTCAGATCCGGAAAGGATATGCTTCACGGTTTTCTTATTAAACCCGAAGGCGAAGGGCCGTTCCCCGGGGTGGTATACTGCCACGGACTGTTTTCGGATATGCGGGAACTGGGTCATGGACCTGCTTCCACGGCAAAGCGGGGTTTTACGGTTCTGGTATTCGATTTCAGGGGACATGGGAAGAGTAACGGTGAACGAGGTTTGATCTCCACCGAACGGGGCGTGGAGGATACAATTTCGGCCTTTAGTTTTCTCGCAGGATTGCCCAATGTGATCCCGGAGAGAATCGGCATAGTGGGACACAGTTTCGGCGGACATGTCGCTTTGGCGGCCCTTGCCCGTACCGATCATTTCCGCTGTGCCGTTGCAGTGGCACCCCCGGGGTCCATAAAGGAAGACTTCAACATATTTGAGAAAATCGGCTATTGCGTATTGTATTATCTCACACGGCCCATCAAAGCAATATTCAAGCACGCGGGAACGATACCGTATCCGGTTGGCTACAAGGATATATTGATAGACGAGAAAAGACAAAATAAAGCCGTACAATTAGAATTCCTTCAGAAGCGTTGTCCCATTGACGATTATCCCTTTTTAATGGGAATGAGCTCCTATCGTGAAGCCGAGAAAATTACGAAACCAGTTTTCATACTTTTAGCCGGAAAAGATAAAGTATGTTCCATTGGGGGCACAAAGCGAATATACGGGCTGCTTGGTGGGAAAAAATTGAAAAAAATTTATCCGGACTCGGGTCATTCACTGTTCTACGACTGCTCTAGAGCCGAGGTCATTGAGGACGTGAATCAGTCCCTGGAAAATATGCTTTCACATTAACGGTTTTCCTTAAACTTATTCTTAAATATTATCCATGTTATGAAAAAGACCAGACCGATACCGGCTATTACGTATATCCAGGGGGAAATTTCCTCGTCTTCCTCTTCGTCGTCATAATAAGATCCTCCGTAATACGTACCACTTCTTCCGCCGTATGAGCTTCCCCCGCTTCCTCCTCCCTTTGCAGAAACGACCGGGATCATGAAAGATAATAATATTAAAATCAATAAGAGGACAATCACATATTTTTTCATAACATACCATCTCGATTATCCCTGAATTAAAATAAAATTTTATAGTGCCCATACGCGGATAATCCTTTTTATAATTTGCTTGATTATAAAACAATATTCTATCTTTAAAATGCCTCAATACGATCAGGTGCCCTGTAAAGACACACCTGTTGGCGCACACTTCGTCTTGAAACATCCGAGATGCTCATTATATTACGCATAATCAAGATTATGCTGCATCCTCGGGGACGATGTCCCCTACGGGTGTTTCCATCCCTGCCCGCGAGTGTGCGGTCAGGTTACGCAACACCTTTCAGGCACTCGATGAATCAAGATTCATCTGTGTCCTCGGCAGGTATGCCTACGGCGTTGCTGCGCCCGACGCAATATCGAAGATTTTGCTAGGTTCGGAGAAACTTCTGTTTCTCCATCACCCTCGGCTAGTGCCCACTATCGTTGCGCAGACCCAAAGGCTCTGCTGCATCCTCGGGACTGCGTCCCTACGGACATGCCTGCGGACGTGTCACTGCTGACGCGTTTACCTACGCGTCTCACTTGCCCGCAGGTGTGCGGTCAAGCCTTTCAAGCCGAGCCAGTAGGCGACATAGAAACGTTTGTTTCTATTAGCCCTAATAGAATCTCTGATTCTATGTCGGGACCCGGCTTTTCAAGTGAAGCTTGGTATAGTATGATCTTATTTGCATTTTTGTTGAAAATAGATAGATCTAAAAGATTCTTTTCTACTGCAAAACTACTATCTATAATCATTATATACTAGTCCTGATCATACTCTTAAACGATGTAAAGTATTTCAACAAAGCATTTTTACATTTATAGAACGAGAATTCACCAAAGATAGGTGGAATAAATGGAAGTGTTACGAAGGAAAAAATTTCCACCGCTCCCGGGATCGATTACTCTAAATATCCGACTGGACGCGTATAAAGGAAATTCGTTGAAATATATGATAATTTCAGTAGATACGGACGAGGATGCGGAATTCGCCGTGGAAGTCAACGGTATCGAGATAATCAATTGCGCCATGCGAAATCTGACGAGAGAGAACGGCATTAGGAAAGGATTCGATGCTACTACGGGTGGAGCTAACAGTAAATACGCGATATTACCTTTTGAAACTAAAGGCATGAAAGGTTCGATGAAATCAAGCGAGCCGATGCAAATAACATTCGTGTCACTGGCGGACTCGGGTGGTGCCAATACCTTTACGGTAACAGTAGTTTATTCGGCAAATGTTTGATTCAGCAGAATCGCTCCCTCCAGGCTGCGATTCTGCGAAACATGACAGGTAACGCCCTGTCATGCCAGACGAGCCGTCAGGGTCGTCAAGGATTGTCAAGCTGAAAACCTTTGATGCATCAATGCATCCAGTCCTTTCGAGGCGTTACTCGAAAGGCCTCGACATTGTCGAGCTTTTCACCATTGACAATATGGAGGTGAAAAAATCCAGATTTTAAAGAGAAGAAAAATTCACATTTCATCTGCCGCCGCTGTCGTAGACGATATAGAATTGTACGACGGGGCTGACATAAAATTCATATTCATCGATACTTTTGAAGATCCAGCCAAGGTCCTTGGTTTCTCCATATTGATCAATGGGGTACAGGTCTTCAATGGCTTATTATCAGATCTTACCTACGAAAACGGATTAATGTTCGGATTCGACGCCTCTGCTGATGAGAACGTAAATATAGGGATCCTGGATTTGAAAAGCACAACAATGTCTAGGAATGTGTCACCCGAACAAATAAAAAGCGTAAAACTCAGAATCAATACTGCAACTACAACGGCCACTTTAACCGATGTAATAATAGCTGAATATGGGGAGATAAAGTAAAAGAATTCTCGATCAAAACCACAAAAAGATAGGAGGAAAAAATATATGAAGTATATACGAAGAAGGCAGACCCCGCAACTGGTCAGTGCCGGTCCGAGTGAAGAAAGCATAGAGATCTATGGCGGGCACCCGGTAAAATATCTGATCATCGAAGGAGAGGCTGCAGCTGCAGAATTTGCGGTCAAGATAAACGGCGTACAGATAATCAACTCCACGGTCCAGACCTTGACCAAGGAAAATGGCATCCGGTACGGTTTTGACGGCGTCGGAGGCGAGAATACGATGTTGGCGGTACTGTCCCTCGAGACCGAACACGTCACGGATGTGGTGAATACGAGAGGGATCCGGCAAATGACCTTCGTGAAGAAGACCGATCACAATTTCGACATTACCGTTGCAGAGGAGTATAACTATTGAAGGAGGTTGTGATGATGAAAGTAATAAGAAGAAGGCAACTGGATAATTTCGATCCTGCAGGCGCATCCGTGGATACTGAAAAGGAACTCTATGACGGGTACGACGTTCAATTCATTTTCATAGACTGCACCGGTGACCCTGGAACAGTACTGGATTTCGCCATCGAAATAGACGGGGTACAGTTATTCAACACCGTGCTTACCCGCCTGAACAAGGAAAACGCTCTCCTCTATGGATTCAATAACACGGGAGGGGCGGACAATGCGGATATTGGCCTTATCGACATCCGGAGCATGATCCGAACTGAGAACGGTGCGATCAAAAAGCCGAAGAGCATCAAGTTCATCGCATTCCTCTCTACCACCACCTGTACATCGGTGGATCTCATAATAGGAGAACTCATCGACATTCAGTAATAAAGGAAAGGTGATAAAAAATGGCCGAAGCAGAATTCTCAGTAAATGACAAAAGAATCGAACCAGGAAAGAGAACGGCATTCTTCGTGTATCTCGTAGATCCTCCTACATCGAATAACCCGAGATATCAGGTCGTTCCCTTCAAGTGCACACTCAAAAAGCTGACAATATATTTCGATTCCACCTGTGCCTTTAACGTCCAGATCGAGGTGAGGATCGACGGAAAGCTGGTGGCCAGGGCAAGGGGTGCAGACATGAAGGTGGTCTACGATCTTACGGAACCGATATACCCGAATTCCAAGATCACTTTCGAATCCAGCGAGATCGCGGCAGCCGTTAGTTGGAACGCAGTGGTATATGGGGAAGTAATTTCATGAGATATCCGAGGTGATGATGAATGGGTGACACTCTTACTGTTAACGATAAGAAGATCTATTCAGGTAAACGGACCTCGTTTCATGTTTATCTGGATTCAGGTACAACCGAGAAGCACCAGCACGTTCCGTTCTACTGCAAGTTGAAAAATCTGACGATTTATTTCGATAGCGATTGCAACTGGGAGATTCAGGCAGAGGTTTCCATTGACGACAAGGTGATCGCAAGAGCGCGAGGCAAATCCTTTAAGGTCGAGCATCTCCTCGAAGAGCCGATCTATGCGAACTCCGAAGTGAAGTTCGAAATCTCCGTGATAAGCGGTGTTCCTAGTGGGTATCAGGTGACGATTTATGGGGACGTATGTTGTGTGTGTTGATATTACTCAAAATCGCAGATTTTTCATTTAGTTTAAGAAAAAGGTGGTATAAACTATGGCTTGGAATATGTCAAAAGCAAATCTTACAAAAGCAGACTTGGCCTATACTATTGACACCAGCAAATTGCCAGGTAGTACATTTGATGAATCTGGATCAGTATGGGGTGGAAAAAAACCGGAAGATGACATGGGAGGAGATTGGGAAAGTGATGCAACCCTGGGACCAATACCAGATATACAAATCCCAACATGGGTCGGACAAGGACAATCGGAAGACGCAAAAGATCACGGTGTTGATGAACCATGGGTAGTCTATGAACATCTTTATATAACCGGAGAGGATTCCGCTGGTAATACCGAAATAATATTGGGAAGAAGTTATGGGGATTCGGGAAAACAAGTATACAAGACAACATATGCAAGAGATCAAACAGGAGATCCGTGTACAGACAATTTTCACGATCCCTATGGAAATGATACTAAATGTCCTGTATATGCGAGATATGAAGCATACTGTATCCCAACTCATCTATCTAATGGGGAAAAAATAACAAAATATACCCTTTTTGCTCAGGGAAAGTGGTGGATAAATGCTGATTATGTTGAACCAATCATAGGTAGTTTTGTAAAACAAACTGGATGTGCTGGGACCCTACAACTTCATGCTCACTGTTGTGGAAATGTCTCGATAGAAAAAGTAAAGTGTAACCAAGAAGAACCTGACTACGAGTCTAGTGTAAGTGATCCATTAATACAAGTACAAAGAAGAGCATTTCTTCGAAAAGTGAGATTAGAAGCAGCCACGTTAGGATTGGATTTTAATTTCTCAAATATTTCATCTGGTACTATAATAATTCCTTTTAATGATCCTACCAAATCTGAGGTAGGTCCTACTGGTCAGTTTAGTGTCAGTGCGGATCTTGTACTAGATACGGATGATAATGATTATATATGCAAAGAAAATAAAACATCCACAATCGGACTAAGATTTCATTTAATAGCACCAAATTGGACTATCGGTGATCAAAGTAAGACACTTAATGAAGATGCTTATTCATGTATGGCAATTGAGTTATGTAGTGAGATAGACAATGAATTTAGGGCTGAAGTCTGTAATGCGGAATCAAGGGATTGTATGGATAATATTATCGACTGTTTAAAAGAAAAAGATGGAACGACTTATTGTCCTAATCTCTCTGATTTTGCTGGAAAGACAAATGTTCAAGAAGATCACGATGGAAAATTATGGTTCCAGTGTCCATACAGGAGTGGATCTCATTCATCAACTTATTTTACAACCGACAATGAAGAAAAAATTATCCCACAATAACGGAGAGACTTTTTCATGTATGGCAATTGAGCTATGTAGTGAAATGTAAAAGTAGGGGAAAGGGGAAAGATATTGGAGTGAAGATGTTGCTAATGTTTCAGACTTTCAGCATTAATTAGGGACTGGTTTTACGTTTATTTATGTATGATAAAGCCACAATAAATCCAATTGCTATACAAACTAAATTGAAATCCATACCTGCTGTCTCACTGGTTGAAGTATTATTATCAGAATGTGGCAAGTCCAATTCGCTGCCATATCCATCTGTCTGTAGCAATAATCCAACTTCTGGTATTTGTTCTGGAGTTTGCAATCCAAGAGTATAAACCCATTCTCCTCCTGCTATCACGAAGTACTCGGCATTTTCTGTTTGATTGTGAATAAAAACGGTTGTTTGAAAACGGTAATTGTTTGTACCCGAACCGATTATTTCATCTGGTGATATTGTTGAGTAGACTTTCCTAGACTGGTTACCTGGATTGGATACTCTTGAATAGATGTTAATCCTATACTCTCGCGGGTCTATTGCCTCTACTACGACTGAACCTGAAAAATCAAAAGAGTTATTTACTTCTGAATCTACCAGAAATATGGTTGATTCTGAGTGCCATCTTAGAGTAATCTCCGTGTCAATCTGTTCAGCATTTGTAGAGATACAATCTGCTGTTGGAGCAGTTCGAACGCATATGAAAATGAGTATTATGGTGGGTATCATAATCCTTTTCAAATCATTGCCTCCTTTGAGTACCGACTTCAATATTATACAATATTTATTTCTATATAAATCTATCTTCATATTGGTATACGACTTGAAAAAGATCAATATTATTGGTTTACTCGTCATCCAGCACACCATGACTTTCGTATAACTCCCATTCACGAATAAAATGTTCGGATAAGGAGAGTTATTCGACTGTTTCACGAACAACACATGATTTTGTAGAAGTGAACCTCCGAATTCGACCGCGTTATCGCCCTTCCTCCCCCCTGCGCTTTCTGCGCGAAACCATGTTAGGCCGGCCACCCAAGGCAGCCAATGCTATCGAAAGCATTATTCACAGCAGTGCGGTACTCTGGCGAGATTACCCCGCTCGGCTACTGAATAAAACCCAGGTCCTGCGTTCACTTTTGTTGAGGATGTCACTTTATTGTCAGTTCTGTTCTAAAATCGACCTTTAATAAATTATAATTATTATTCTTGTGAAACGCAAAACGGTGTTCTATAAAACATATCTATCATTTCACACTTTATATCGACTGATCCCATTTGTAACTTTTCTACATATAAATCCCGTAGTGAATATCTCAAAATGCATTTCTAAGTTCCGGAAATGATATCGCTTTTTCAACATGACGCAAATATTACAATAATAATAATAAATATTAATGCACCCATACGGACGAAAATACGGGAGAAATCCAAATGAATGAATACTATTGTGACGATGCTTTCAAGGACAGAATGCTTGAATATACCGAAGATTCCGTATACCTCGTGGGATTCGGAAAATATCTCGAGCAGAATCATTTTCAATCGTTCAAATCCGTCCGACCTCCCCGGTTGGACTGGCTCCTCGACCACAATCTGGACGGTTTCACCAGCGTCTGGCAGAAAGGTTGTTACCTTATCGTGCTTGACCTCGAATATTACAATCCTTTCGATTACTCCGAGGTCTTCAGGGACGAGAAAGGTGTCTTCGGGAGAATGGAGGGATTTTGTGATGCCATGGAGAAGATACTGGACGGTTACGGCATAGAGTATCTGAAACTAATGACGGGCCAGGGATATCATTATGCAAGCAAGATCAGGGAGGGGACGCCGGCCTTCGAGCTTATCAAGGGGTGCGGCATATGCACCGAGACCACCCACCAGCGGAACCCCGACGTTCCCAGAGATCATAACCTGATGCAGGATGCGGTGGGTAAATTGATGGAATTCCTGTACCAGAAGGTCTTCGAGATATACGAAGGACATCTGAGGCCGAAGGACATACGGCTTGATTCCCCCATGATGGTTCTGGACCTGGATCTCTGGGCCGACCCGCTGTTCATGCGGGACGTGAGATTGGCATTCTCCAGTCACCAGAAACACATAATGGAAAAATACATCAAACGAATGGGCTCCGACTGGTGTGCGAAGAACGTGGCCATAGGTTATTCCATTCCATGCAAGGGACTGACCCTCGCGGAGAGGATTGAAATACGGAGAAACCGGGAAAAGGTGACCGAACTTGCACAGATATGCGACATGCATATACCGGATGGAAGCGAAGGTTGGTTGAAAATGTTCCATGACTATCTGCCTACACCTTTAAAAGAATTTCACGACTCCTTCGACGCGGGAGAGATGTTCGAGACTGAGCCGCTGGAAGCCGGTATGCTGCCAGAGAACTTTCGCCAGTTCCTCGATGATTCCACAAAGGTGCGGTGGACCGAGATAAAGGCGGTGTGTGATAATGCCTACCGTCTCGGACGAGATCCAATGGAGGCTGCCCGTTTGTTCTATGACCTGTTCACCTTGCATGAGCAGTGGAGACTTCACTGGGTGGAATACGACCCGGAGATGAGAGCGAAATACTGGGTCCGGGTTTTCTACGGTATGAATGAAACTCTGAAAGGTTATGTTCCAATGGCCGACTAGGAAACGGAGCCCTTTGGAAAATTCAGTGGAATATTAATTATATCATAAGTTCAATGTGTAGCATAATCTCACTTTTGAAGATTGGACATTTTGGTCAATCTTGAATAGGCTTGACCGTAGGATGCGGGAGCCAGTGTGGGTCGGATTCAGGTATCCGAGAGGTGGTGACGATGAAGTTCATGGACAAGAAGAAGGCAAAACAACTGATGGATGACGGGCTGGCCTACCAGGACAAGGGTAATATGTTCGAGGCCGAAAAGAACTATCTCGCCGCGACGAAGATATGCCCGAGCTTCGGTGAAGCGCATCTTCGATACGGTGATCTTCTCGGTCAGACCGATAGACCGAACGCCGCTGTGACGGAATACACCCTGGCCTTTGAAAATCAACCGGAATTTGCCGAAGCCATGACGGCGCTGGGGGACCTCTATTCCAAAAACAATGAGGGTGAGAAGGCCATTGAAGCGTATACCAAGGCGGTAAATTGCAAAAAGATGTACATTTTTGCCTACATCAATCTTGGAACCCACTTGATGAACAACGGCCAGTTTGGCGAAGCCCAGGATACCTTCAAGAAAGCACTGGAAAAGACCACCGATCCGGATCTTCGAAAACAAATAGAGAAGTATTATCGCGGATAATTTTTTTTAAAGCCACCGCAGGCACTCTCATTGGGTTTACAGCGTGGTAATCGAAATGGCGAGGGATGCAAGCCCAAGACCTTTTTCTTCGTTGTGGGAAGTGGATTCTTCCGCCACGAAAAGCATTTTTGTACGAGAGAATCTTATGCTTACATATGGGAATATCGCTACCCATTTTGATGCCACTCGGCGTCGGCCCTGGCCAGCTACAGTGGACTTTATCAAGGTTTTTTCGAAAGGGGATCATATCATCGATATTGGCTGCGGCAACGGTAGAAACGCTGTTTACATGGCCGGACGGGGTTTTAGGGTCACCGGACTTGATATGTCGCCGGAACTTCTGGAGCTAGCGACTGAAAATGCCAGAGAAAAAGAGGTGGGCCACCTTTGCGATTTCATACACGGTGACATGACCGAACTTCCTTTCAATGATGATGAGTTCGATGGAGGGTTATATATTGCTTCGCTGCATCATCTTGGCACCAACGACGAAAGATTGGCTTCCCTTAACGAACTCTCACGGGTACTTCGGCCCGGGGCGTGGGCTCTTTTAACGGTATGGGATCGGGACCTGGAGAAATTCCGGGAACTGTTGGATATATGGGAGAAGCACCTTCTTTTCGAGCGCGGGGACGTTTTTATACCTTGGAAAAGCGGAGTGAATGAATGGCCGAGATACTATCATCTTTTCACGGATGATGAATTTCGAACACTACTGGAAATGAGCGATCTGGTCGTGGATGGAACGTTTCGTTCAGGTGAAAATCATTACGGAAAGGTGCAAAAACGATAATTTCATCCTGCCCGGTAATGGCGAAGTAATATTATTATAGCATCATTCGGATGTGGAGAACGGTGTTATTATGGGTTTTTTCGGAAAAATAAAAAAAGGAATGAAAGCTGCCGCAACGGCACACAAGATGGATGATTTCCTTGTTGAAGAAATGTCAAGGATCTACCAGCAGCAGGGATATCCGGTCGGCGGGTTGAAAAAGACCCCTGGCGGACCGAGACTGAGCAAGAAGTCCGGTCAAATTAAGCATAAACCGGAAAAATACTCTTTCTCCGTGACCACGGGCAACGGCGAAATGAAAATAAAGACGAAATCGGAAGGCGGAGTGGTGAAAGCCAGCACGAAACTGGGTGGAGTGAAAGGTAGAAAGGATAAATTCAAGGTCAACAGTTACGTCCACAATGATGGTGGAAAGCTCACCGTCAAAAACGGACAGGAACTGGCTGGCAAGGTAATGGGTCTGCTTTAGGCAGGTCCATTATTTTTTTATCCTTTCCGGATTTTCGAAGAATCGTTGTTTTGCGAAATATCACAATTCAACATTAAGAAAGTTTATAGATGATAAATCTATAGTAGTATTAGGAAAAGTAAAAATTAGTTTCATTCTTATATTGTAATAAAAAGCGTATGAAAAGAGATAAAACGGTTGTTATGTATGGGAAATAAGGATGAAGGATTGAATGAACATAAATGGCATAATCCCCCAATCCAATTAACATTAATTTTATCATTATTCTCTGGAGTAATATATCCAATAATATTTTACATAGGTAGTTTTGGGAAACATTTCGAATATTTATCATTGGCCATGAATATTGGGTACTTGATGTCTATTCTGATACTATCATCTTATTTAATTAATCGCGATGGAAGTAAATTAAAGAAAAGGAATATTCAATTTAGAAAAATTGGATTCCTTTTTTTAACGGTCATAATATTTTCTGTTATTAGTATACCTTACATATTTAAACCAACTATGGAGGTACTTGGAGTAAGCGTGTTTTTTTCAATATTATTTATCTCAATATCTTACGTTCAAGTAATTCATTATCGGGATTTTCGAAGGATATTGGTTTGCCAGACAAAGGATCACACCGATAAAAAACGAGAAAAAATATTGGTAATAATATCCAAAATGATTGATCAAATGGGGATATCTCAATGTGAATGGTGTATAAATAAGAAGGTAGTGAAATCAATGTATGAATTAAGAATATCTTTAGATGTCAAGGATGACATTTCATTTACACTAAATGTGAAAGGAGAGGCAGTTTCATCTGATAAGTTAATGCCGATATATTTATATCATTCGAAATTACCTAAAAATGAAGAAGTACAGCGGTTTATTATGAATATTGAAAAAAATATTGCTAGAAAATACGAAGAATTCACTTGAGAATCTTTTAGAATTGATGAGATTTACTTGCGCTTCTCATATAAAGGCGACCCATACTCGCTCACCATACTTGTCAAGATGAGCCAGTACATCTCATTTTTACAAGAGACGTGACCCTACTCAATAATCAGGCCGACTCTTTATTTTCTGCCTGGCTGCCATATCGTGCATCCATACTACACAGGCGTTTTCAAAACTTCTTCCCGCATTTTGTACAGAACTTTGCCCCGGGCTTCAACGTATTACCGCATTTGTTGCAGAAGGTCCTTTTCGGTTTTTGCGGCTTTTTCTCGGGAGCACCCACCTTCGTTCCGCATTTATTGCAGAACAGTGCCCCCGGTCTCAATTTCTTTTTACATTTGGTGCATACCTGAGCCTTTTCCTTCTTCTTACCGGCCACCGAGGTCCCGCATTTCGTACAGAAGGTAGCCCCCGGTTTCAAGGGTTTCTTGCATTTCGCACAGCGCTGTTTCGGAGGCTCGATTGTCTCCTTCGACACTTCCACTTTTTCCTCTACCTTCTCCTCCACCGGTGCAGGCTTCTCCTTTCTCTTTATTGCGGCCATGCTCTTAGACTTCTTCTCGAAGTATTCCAGAATATTATCAGGGAGTGTCTCTTTCAGTGCCTCCGCTTCCAGTGTCTCATGTTGGGTCACCAGCCAACGGACGTTCATTTGTTGAGCCGAATCGAAAACGTCAGGGCATACCAGTATGAACTCGCCGGCCTTCAGTGTGGGCAGTCTGTTCAGAATGCTCTCAGCCTCGCCTGACGATATGGATTTCAGCATTCCGGCAACCTTCTTCAGGTCCTGGGGCGTCATCATCCTTCCCAATGCCCAGGTATTGGCCTGGGCCATGGCCTTGTAGTCCACATCCGCTGCGTTCTGTGTGCACATCATGCATGAAACGCCGTATTTCCGGGCCTGCTTGAAAAGTAGTTTCAGGATGCCCTTGGCCGGGGGATTGAAGGGATGGGGGGGCAGGTAAGGTGCCACCTCGTCTATGTAGAACAGTACCTGCACCTCTTTCGACGGGTGCGTGAGCATCCAGCTGTACAGCTCGTTTCCCACAACGGCTATGAAGAACTGCTTGTGCGCTTCCGACGAGAGAGTATTGAGATAGATGATATTAACGGTGGTCTTTCCCTCTTCCACGGGAGTCAGCAGCTCCTCCATGTCCAGAGGGAATCCAAAGCTGAAAAGAAGTTTCTCGATCCCCATTGTGAGATGCCTCAGCTTTCGCGCGAGCCTCTCCCGTTCCTTCGACTTTATGATGTCCGAGGAATCCTCGATATCCATGGTTTCCGGTTTATCCACTATATTGGCCAGGGTGCGGAAGTCCTCAACCTCGAAGCCGCTCCCCCATGCTGTTTCAAGGATGTGGTAGAGGTAGGACGCTGCGGCTTTCCCGGAATCCGAATCCGTCTTGTAGCCCAGGAGGGATGCAATGGAGTTGGAGATGGTGTCCAGGGCTTTTATGGCGTCCTCGGGTGAAAAATCCGCCGGAAGTGTCTTTAGGGGATTGATGCACAATGGAATTCCTCTCGAAGATGCCGGTGTGAATATCCTCACTTCGGCCTTTTCCCTGTACTGCTCCAGTATCTCCAGAGGAATGTTGTGCTTTTCGCATTCTTCCTCGCTGGATATCAATATCAGGGAGGCCAGGTCGCCCTGGGGATCCATTATTATTGATGGAATACCGTTTCTCGTGGCCTCTTCCAGTATACATTTTCCGAATACGGTCTTTCCGGAACCGGAAGCGCCTAGGGCAACCAAATGTTTCTTCAATGTAGCAACGGGAAGCTGGACGCTTCTATTTCCAACTCTTCCCAGATATATCTTGTCCGCTTCGGGCCCTTCGATCTCGGTTTCTTCGACATCTTTTTCCTCTTCATCATCATCATAATCCACCGAGTCTTCTTCCTCTCCCTCTTCGTCATCATAATCCACAGAATCTTCTTCCTCTCCTTCCTCCTCACCTTCTTCATCGTCATAATTCACAGAATCTTCTTCCTCTCCTTCCTCCTCACCTTCTTCATCGTCATAATCTACCGAATCTTCTTCCTCTCCTTCCTCCTCACCTTCTTCTTTGTCATAATCCACGGAGTCTTCAGCCTCCTCTTCTTCCTCATCATCCGGAGGTGGCGGTAGATATTCCTCTTCTTCTTTTTCTTCTTCCTCTTCCTCTCCCCCCTCCTCCTCCTTTTCCTCCACTTCCTCATCTTCCTCTCCCCCATCGGCAAGCTCACCAAAGGGGTCGTCGTCATACTCTTCCTCTTCTTTCTCCTCCTCGTTGTCCTCTTCTTCGTCTGCTTCGTCCTTTCCCACGTCCTCATCTTCTTCTTCGTCCCCATCATCATCGGATCCCCCGAAGGGATCGTCGTCATAATCTACCGAATCTTCTTCCTCCTCCTCTTCTTCTTCTTTTTTCTCTTCTTCTTCGTCCCCATCATCATCGAATCCCCCGAAAGGATCGTCGTCATCTTCCGGTTCGTCCCCTGATCCTTCGTCATCGCCCCCCTCCTCTTCTTCCTCGTCATCGAGTCCCCCAAAGGGGTCGTCATCATATTCCGGTTCATCATCGCTATCTTCCTCGTCTTCATCATACTCTATGAAAGGATCGTCCTCATCATCATATTCGTGACCGTAATGGATACTGGATTCGTCAAACTTTTCATTCCCGCGGTAATCGTTTATTTTTATCATGGATATACACTCCGTTGAGTTTATAACGGGAATTATAATTCATTCCATCGGGGTATCAATTGACCCAAGATTCCCGTTCCCTACTCACAAACAGCGGGTTTTTATTTATTTATTTCTTTTCGATATAATATTTTAATATTAAAGGAAGCTATTTGGAGATTTGTATGAAGCATCCTGTAGGAATTAATGATTCTTATCTGAAGGCTGCCAACGACACAGCACGGGAAATGGAACTGCAAATGACGGGAAGTCTTACCGCATTGATCGAAAACAATGGGGAAATGAGCGATGGCAATATCCAGATATTACTTTCCATCAGAGACACCATGATAGAAGCCTCCTCCTACCGGACCTTCCCTACCATCGACATGCGTCATTTCAATGACATGCTTCACAGCATGGTCTTCCCGCCAGGACAGTATTTTTCGCTGCGGATACTAGAGTTGAGCCGCGAGTTGTCCCGGAAGGGAATTCTCGACGAAGGGGCGAATCTCGCGAAATTAGGCGATTCAGTTCTGAAGGGAACCCGTACTTCTCTTTCACCAACCGTTCTTATTTCAATGATGGATAATTTTTTCTGGCTTGGATTATACCATGCAAGGGAGAAATGGTTCCTGCGGGCTCTCAACATATACAGGACCCACAAAAAGGAACTGACGAAGTCGGTCTACCAGGGGGAAATATTGGAGAAGTTCCAACGGTGGTCCCCTATCTCACACATGTCCGGTTGGAACGAATCCAAGCACCGGCTGGAGTTCGAGATAATGATGATAAAGTTCTCCCTAGGGGATATTTGATATTATTGAGGAATGAACATGCTTAAAGAACGCTTGAGAGAAACGGTAAAACACTGCCTTGGTATAATGGAGGCAGCAGCAATAACGTCTCCAAAGGGGCTGGGTCAGAATTCACTGAACACCGTTATCCTAAACGATGAAGAGTTGGAAACTGTCGGTAGGACAATGGTGGAACATGGAAACGAGACCGGCCAGGCAAATTATATCCGCGATGGTATGAACATTCTCCAGTGCCACGGCTTGCTGCTGGTAGGAGTAAAACCCCACAAGCCGCTTGGGGCGGATTGCAAGGCTTGCGGTTATGGCTGCAAGGATTTCGGAAAAACGTTATCGGGGGATTTCACAGGTCCCAACTGCTGTTTCAAGCTTCTTGACCTTGGCATAGCCCTCGGCTCGGCGGCAAGGACCGCTTCCACGTTGAACCTGGATTCCAGGGTCATGTTCCGGCCCGGCGTCATAGCCAAACGACTGGGCCTCATCGAAGGTACTGTGGCAATAGGGATTCCCGTCTCCATCTCTTCGAAGAACATCTTTTTCGACAGATGATCTTTTTGGGTCTCCAAACACCATTAGTTTAACGTAGTGTCGGGTATGGAAGAGAAAAGTGTACGGACATCAAGTGGGGTTATAACCCTGAACTATGACAGCAGCGAGAAGGCCAAAAGCATATTCGGAGCTGTGGATGTTGATAACAAGGGTTACGTTACGGCAAGATTGGACGGTCGAAAGATATTTTTTCAATGCCAGTGCCAAGAACCGGGAATGCTCAAGAACACCCTGGATGATCTTCTCTCGTGTATAGGTATAGCCGAGCGTATGGTTGAGTTCCAAAACAATGAATCCAGTGAAAAATAAATAATATGCTTCCCGTTATCGATAATCCATGGGAAGGATCATTACGCTTGGCCTGATTCTCACACTTTTCATTACTCCACATTTTCTATTCGTCAGCTCCACTGGCGGACCGCAAATGGCACCTGCCCTGGATGATCGAATATTTTCGAGGCGGAAAACCCAGGGGGAATTCAGCATCTTGCTCCACTCAAGGGAAATAACGGAGCAAACTGAACCGTTGGATACCACCAAGCTTCCAAAAGATCAAAAGATGCACATTATTCTCCAGTTCGCGAGCATTCCGTCTAAGAACGAGAGAGAAAGTCTTGAGAATTGCGGAGTAAAGCTTCTTTCCGGGGCTTATCTTCACACCAATGCTTGGTTTGCCGCCGTATCGACCAAGGCCATCCCCCGTCTAATAATGGACCCGAAAATACTCTGGGCAGGAGAAATAGAGCCAAAGGACCGCTTATCCCCCGCTCTGAATGATTTTCTTTATCGGAAAATTACCGACCCGGAGTGGACGGACAGCAAGGGACAAGTTCATCTTTTCGTAAATTTTTTTTCGGACGTTTCTCAGCATGAGGCAAGGCTGGTACTTTCCGGCCACGGGACAGCTATCCAAACTGGCGGCTGGAGCCCGATCCTCAATGGCCTCCCATGCATAATTGACGCAGATGATCATAAAATCCTTACCAAGCTCATGGATGAAGATGCCATACAATGGATCGAGCCGGAATCGCTGCCAGTGGGAAATGAGGAAGACCTGGATTATTCACGTCCGGAGCTGGAAGTGGATCTAGTCGCGAAAGCACCTTATAACTTGACTGGAGATGGCATACCGCTAATGATTTACGATTCATCCAGTGTTCGGGATACCCATCTCGGATTCTCGGGCAGGGTGAATCTTGCGGATCCGAAAGGTCCCTCTTCGGATTCAAATCGACCTCCGGAGACCCACCGTCACGCCACGGCTGTTGCAGGGGTCATGTGCGGAAACGGAAGACCGATACAGAATAGAAATCTCAGCGGTATGGCTCCGGAAGCGGAGCTCTATTCATACTGGAAGGTGAACTTCAATTTCTCCGAGGGGGAGGGGGCCTTCGGGGATGCAATTAATGAACGTAACGTTTACGTGTCACAAAACTCCTGGGGCATAGTCACCAGGTCAGGGGGTCCGAGCTGTGTTGACCCGCGCTTCACGGATAACGACGGTTTCGCCGATTACGGAAGCAAATCCCGCTGGTTCGATCTGGTGGCCGCCGGATCAATGAACGAGTTCGGAAATGATCGAATCCCATTGATAGTGTTTTCCGCCGGCAACGAGAGGGATGATCGATTTGGTGGAACGGATATGAATCATACGGATTATGTCAACTTCGGCACCATTAACATACCCAAGACCGCAAAGAACGTTCTAGTGGTTGGGGCAACGTATGACGATGATGGAGACCCCGATACTATCCATACCCAGGATCATTCACATACCGAAATTTACTCCGGCAGCAACTGGGGGCCCTGCGACGACGGCAGGCTCAAACCCGAAGTGATGGCTCCGGGTGGGACCTACGGGAACTTTCCGGGTCCTGGTGGGGACGACAACATAAACACCACCGACGGGAGGGCTGATGGTGCTTACCGACCCTACATGGCAACCTCCCTTGCGGCGCCGCATGTCTCGGGTATCTCCGCCCTCCTAGTGGAAGAGTACCGCAAAAATCACAAGGAGGACCTCGCCTCTTCCACGCTAAAAGCTCTTATCATTCACGGCTCAAGGGACATAGTGAATATCTGCTCGTCCGGCACTCACCTCGGGGGGTACTATGGTCCGGATTACATGACCGGGTACGGGCAGGTGAGAGCAAGGGCGTCCGCAGAAATAATAAAAAATGATTCGGAGAATTCAACACTGTTGATCGAGGACGAGATAGATAATACCGGCGAAATAGAGTATACGGTCCGTGTCGTACCCGGTGCCGAGCGTCTAAAGCTTACTCTCGCTTGGAACGATTTGGAGGCCGGAACCCCCAACGATGGTGCGAAAGAACTTATAAACGACATCGACCTTCTTATTACGGACCCTTTAGGAAATGAATATTTTCCGTATACGCTCGATCCCTCAACTCCCCTCTCGCAGGCGGTTTTCGATTCTCCCGATCGGTTAAATATCGTGGAGCAGGTGGAGATAGTGGACCCGAACCCCGGTTGGTGGAGAGTGAAGGTCACCGGTTTCTCAATACCCTCGGGTCCACAGCCTTTCTCGCTGGTGTCCGACCTTCCCCTGAGAGTGGAGCAAGCCCCCCGAGTTTTTTTGCGGTCACCGGACGGTGGGGAAGAACTTAATGGAACAGTTCCCATCACCTGGCACGCCGAGGATGCCAACCGGGATGCACTGGCAATAAAAATATCGGCCAACAACGGCAGCGGATGGTTTTTGGTTGCGGAAAATGAGGAAAATGACGGCATTTATTATTGGAATACAAGCCTGGGGGAAGACGGTCCCGCATACACGATCCGGGTTGAGGCTACCGACAATTCCGCTGACCGTTTGTCTGGAAACGATACTTCCAACAATACCTTCAAGGTTTACAATCCCGATGCTCCCATGATAACGCTTCAAGCACCTGACCCGACCGACATTCTCCAGGACCGGGTGTATCTCAACTGGACGGTTTATGACCCGGATGGTGACAGTGTTTCCGTGGGTCTCTACCACAGTTCCGATATGTTCAACTGGAGCGAGATTGCGATATACCGCGATAATTCCGGCTCGCATCCATGGAACACGCGTATGGCGCCGGACGGTCACCTATGGTTGAAAGCGAATGCCACCGATTCATCACCCCATTCCCTTAGAGGGGAAAGCCCGATATTTGGTCCCTTCACGCTTTACAATCCCGATCCGCCAGTGATTCAACTTATTTCACCACAGGGGGAGACGACGATCAGCGGCCTTGCACCTGTGAACTGGAGCGCCCAGGATCCGGACAACGACACGCTTTCTATTTTTATATATTTTAAACAGGGAATTATGGATGAATGGAGAATTCTCGAAACCGGTTTACCGAACAACGGTAGCTATATCTGGAACACCTCGGAAATGCCGGATGGGCGGGGGTACTGGTTGCGGCTCGAGGCAGTGGACGACTCGCCGGAGAAGCTGAAGGGGAAGGATGATTCCGATTCCTCTTTTATTATTCATAACCCCGACCCACCGAGGATTTCAAACCTTACGGTTGGCGGTGCTGATCCACTATGGGGAATAGTAGATATAGAATGGGACATTTGGGACCCCGATGACGACAGTGTTTTGATTGATGTGGCCTGGAAGAACGGGACTGGGGAATGGATAAATATCACCAGCGGCGAGAGTGATATGGAGAAATGGGAATGGGATAGTTCCAAGGTCCCGGATGGAGATAATTATCAACTAAGAATAACGGCCACAGACATGTCGGAATATTCGCTACGAGGAGTGGCCGTCAGCGATCCGTTCAGTATCGACAACCCCGATCCTCCCATTGTGAATGTTTTTTATCCTCGGGGCGGCGAGATACTAGGGGGAACGGTTAGAATTGGCTGGAATGCATCTGACGCTGACAGGGACTTGCTTACGGCGGATGTGGCTTATTCCTCAGATGGAAAAAAATGGATCGATATTGCGGAAGACCTGGATTTCATGGAGGGCGATGTTCCTGGTAGTTGGTATTACGATTGGGATACGCGTGAGTTTCCTGACGGAGAGAACTACCGTATCAAGGTTACTGTAAAAGACCTATCTACTTGGGCTATGGAGAGTGCGGACCGTTCGGGCAGTTTTCGAATATACAACCCGGATGCCCCGGAGATCTCTATCAAGGCGCCTTTGTACGGTGAGATACTTGCGGGGAAGGTTCCTATCAGGTGGAGAGCCGAAGATGCTGATTTGGAGGTGCTTCTCATCAACATATCCGTCAGCCCGGATGGTGGAAATAGCTGGGAAGTCATTGCCGAGAACGAAAGGAACGATGGGGCCTTTATGTGGGATACTGGGGGTGTGAAGGACGGTACTTACTTGATACGATTGACTGCGGATGACGGGCTGCTACAGGGTGAGGCAGTTTCCCGCAAGTTCGTAATAAAGAATTTGGAGGATTCGGGCTTGGCTCTTTCACTTTCGGCAGGTGTGGGGATCGTAGCGATGCTGGGCCTGTTCCTAGGTGCCGGTATCTTTCTGATGATTTGGCGTAGGGGTAAGAAAACAACAGAGATCGCGGCAGAGAAAACAGCGGTGGAAACCCCGGATGCCGATAGCACTGTTACATATGACGCGCCTGGAGAGCTAGCTTTGCAGAAAATCGATCCGCCAAAACCCGTTAATATAAAAGTAGTGCAGAAGAAAATTAAAATAATACAGAGAACCGTTAACGATGAACAAAACCAAGACTAGAAGGTAATTAAAATGAAAGGTATTTTCTCAGGTTTTATTGCGGTGGCAGCGGCATTATTATTGATCGTCGTTCCGATACTCGTTTTCCAGAATGAGGGACCGTCAGACTCCGATGGGACTAATGATGAGGATGATGGGCCGAGCGGGCCGGCACCCGTCAATTACAACTACACCGTAGTGAATACATTTCCCCATGATGTCAACGCCTTTTGCCAGGGATTCGCTTTCGAGAACGGAACCTTTTTCGAAAGTACGGGAATCTATGGATCCTCAGATATAAGAAAGGTCGATGCGAACACTGGAACCATATTGAAGCAGTATAACCTCTCCGCCGAGTTTTTTGGCGAGGGTATGACCATTTTCGGAGATAGTATCATCCAGTTGACGTGGAAAAAACGCATCGGCTTTGTCTATGATCTGGAAACCTTCGAACAGATGGATGAATTTTATTACTCAACGGAAGGCTGGGGCCTGACCCACGACGGCGAGAGATTGATAATGAGCGACGGCAGTTCCACCCTGACCTTTTTAGATCCCGATTCCTTCGAGGTTCTTGGAGTAAAACAGGTGACGGCAGGCGGTGAAACGGTAAAACATCTGAACGAACTGGAGTATGTGGATGGGAAGATACTGGCAAACATCTGGAAATCGGATAAAATAGCTGTTATATCGCCGGAGACCGGAAACGTCACCGGGTGGATCGATCTTACAGGTCTTTTGGGAGGGCAGGGTGCTACCACAGCAGGGGTGCTCAATGGGATCGCCTATGACGAAAAGGGCGACCGTTTGTTCGTAACGGGGAAAAAGTGGCCCACTGTTTTTGAGATCGAGCTGGACCCGCGGGAGCTCTGAAGTGACACTTATTCGAAAAGGTAATAAAGATAATCGCAAGCCGGCCGATACCCTATCTTCTTGTAGATACTGTTCGACGTGGGGTTGGCCCGATCGGTGAAAAGAGAGCAGTACCCGTATCCTTCCCGCAACGTCCTTTCGCTTACAGTTTTAACGCAGCTCGTGGCATAACCATGACCACGAAGTTTGGGGGGAGTGTAAACGTAGCCTATGGAGACCCCGTCATCGTGCGGCCGCTCGCGGAAGGTCATGCAGACCGGTTCCCCGTCCACCCAGATGAATGCATTTCCCGTTTCCACCGTCGTTTCCAAATGCTTGCGTAAGTAGTTATCACCGACATCCAACCTGACATCTTCGTGGAACTTTTGCGCCCAGTCCAGCAGCAGGTCGTAATGACGGGGGTCCGCCTTTACAAGCCTCCCTCTGGCCAATTTAACCTTATTTACAGAGGTTAGAATGAACAATCGCATTTCCGTGTGTATCTTTTTTACGGTTTTCGCGGAAGCGCACCAGATGTCTGCGAAGCGTTTAGAAACATTCGTTCTGCCGTTAACTCCCGGAAGAGATATTTCATTCACGATGAGGTGATCTACCAGTATCCGGTACGGAACTTCGTCAATCTCATCCGCCGCGTGAACGAGAATGTTCCAGGGAGGTGTCAAGAACGCCGAAAGAACACTTTTCCCGTCTTGTTCAACCGTTGCGAGGTAATAAAAATTATTGAACTGTTTGGGGTAGTCGCGGAGCAGCCGGGTAAGGCCCAGCATCAGGTCGTTTTCCATTAGATTGTTGGAAAAATCCCTTTTGATCACGTTATAGAAAGTGGAAGGCTCGTCGAATTTTTTCAGGTTCATTTTCTGCACCATTATTGCGATCGATATAGTTTCAAGTTTGGATAAGAAACTACTAGGTATCATATCTTCTTTATTGTGGAAATAGATTGATTTTAAACTGGAGTGCGGTCCGAATTTCCTTTTCTCCCGAGACTTCTGCCTCGGGGATCGAAGTGACCGACGGCGGATATGAGATAGTATTTTCTTTGGTACATGTAATAATTCAGAGGGAAATAGTTATATAATAATTGAACTTATCATAATTTGGATTATCATGTTTGTGAACCGAGTAGAGGAAATCAAGGCCATATCCAAAAGATTGGATAGTGATAATTTCGAATTCTTTATCCTTTATGGCAGAAGAAGGATAGGGAAAACGCGATTGATCCTGGAGTGTGTCCGAGAACGGGAACATATCTATTATTTTGCAACCGAGTCCGCGAACATTAGACATTTCAAGGACCATTGCAAAAAAAGTATTCCGGATATGGCATATGCCGCTGACGACTGGGAGGCCATATTCAATTTATTGAGGGATCGTATCGTGATCATCGATGAGTTCCCGAATATGATCAAGGAATTTCCGGGAATAATCTCACTTTTCCAGAGGATCATCGACACACAATTATCCAAGACGAGGACAAAGCTGATACTTCTTGGTTCTTCAATATCCATGATGGGGCAGAATATTCTCAGCTACAAAAGCCCTCTCTATGGAAGGAAGACCGGAGTGATCAAGCTGGGTCCGATGGATTTCAAAGATATTCGTTCATTCTTCCCGGAAGCCGGATGGTATGAACTGTGCGAGATATTCGGCCTTTGTGACGGAGTGCCGTACTATCTCGAAAAAATGAGGGATTCATTTTGGGAATGGCTGCAGGAGGAAGTATCGGGTGTAGATTCATTCCTGAGTTATGAGATCGACTTTCTCATGAAGTACGAATTTGAGAATTTTGTTACCTATAAAAAGATACTGGAAGCAATAGCGAATGGGAAAAACACCCCTGTGGAGATACGGAACTATCTGGGAATGAGACATTCCGATATCACGCCCTATCTCAGGAACTTAATGGAGGTCGAGTTCATAAAGAGAGAAATACCGGTAACCGAGGGAGAGAGATCGAGGATGGGACGGTATTTTCTGAAGGATAATTTTTTATCGTTCTGGTTCAGGTTCATATACCCGAATCTCTCGGGGATCGGAGAGAAGCTTTTTTCCGTGGAAGATATTAGAGAGGATCATAATGCATACGTGGGAAGGGTATTCGAACAGATCGCAAAACAGTTCGTACTGGAATTGAATCGAAAGAAAATGCTGCCCTTCGGCATCAAGAAACTGGGCCGATGGTGGAGGAAGGGCGAGGAAATAGACCTTATCGGAATGAATGAACGGGAGAAAAAGGCATTGTTCATGGAGGTGAAATGGAGGGATCTGAAAGCGGGGGAGGCAGACAAAATTATATCGAAACTAAAAAGAAAATCGGTGCAAACATCCATGAATGGTTATGAAAAACACTATGGAATAATTGCCAAGGGAACCGAGAAAAAGGGGACGCTCATCTTTGATCTGATGGATTTCGATAGAGTATTTTAGAGCATGCCGTTCGGATCGGATCTCACGATAGCCCTCCACCTTGGCTGTCGGGGGAACCGGCCTCCACACTGTGACACAGTTATATCGTGACTTACCCTAAACCGTGAAGAACTTCTTTATCCTGTCGAAGAGCTTTCCCCTGAGCTTATCATTGATCATGTCCTGAAGCTCTCGGATCTTGCCCGCGTACTTCCGGGTCTCTTCCTTCATCTCCACCAATCTGTCTTCCTGTTTCTCTAGTTCCGCTACGTACCTGTTGCGTAATTTCTCCTCCTTTCCTGTGGTAGAAAGGGAACTCAACATGTGCAATGTACCTATACTGCTTCCGGTCAATTACGGGGCCGGGATGACCGATGAGATGATAACACACGATACAACTCTGGAAATGGTGGACCGAATGAGAGGAGATCTCTTTAACGGCCTGGGGGGTATACTGGAGGTAATTCCAGCCCGGAGAAGCTGCCCCTGCACAAGATCGGTCTCACGGATGTAACAGTGCTCATAGGCTGCCATTTGTCGCCAAGTTGGGGGCTGAAATCTCAGGCTCACCCTCAGTAACCGTTATTTACAAGCCCGATTATGTCATTAACGTCCATGCCGCTCAACCCCATTTTCTCCAGGGTTCTGCCGCTTTTCCGATAATCGGCCTCGTTCACCACTTCGGCCAGGGTTATGAAGGCATCCATGGTGGGGGTAGGCACTCCTGCAACATCCCCGAAGGCCGCCATCGGCACCAGACCGTATGATATGTCCTCTGTGATAAGACGGTCCCTGGTGCTTCGGGGCCCCTTTGTTTTCCTATGGATGGGTGAATCGTGAAAATATTCGAAAAAATTATTGCCCTTCATCCCCTGGTGACCGTAGAATCTGCGGATCAGCTCCACCGAAGAGGCTCCATTCAAGCCGTAGGCCCTCATCACCGCCAAACGCTCCCTGTCCAGCTGATCAGCCAAACGCCCGGCACCCGGCGTCATACCATCGGTATAGAAGAGCCATTCGTCAAGGCAGGAGCCCTCGATGAAACCTATGTTGGTGAGCGCCGGGGCCGGGTGGGTGATGTTATTCAGGTTGCTCAGAGTGACATCCAATATGTTCGGGGCCGCCTCGAAAAGCGGATATGCCGGACTTAAGAGCTCAAGAACAGCAGCCGTTTTATCCTTCGGCAGGGCCCCCACCGTCAGATTATGCTTGCGCCCTCTGGCCCAAACCCTATTTGCGCTTTCCTTCTTCACAGCATACATAAGGGACGCTGTTTCAGCCAAAATTATCTTTTTGTTGAAACCTTCCATCCGCAGCGCATGGCGGAAGGCCAGAAGGCCTCCGCAGGAGCCCGGACAGAGTACCACTACCTGATTTTCCTCCAAAAAGGGGGCGCATTCCCTGGCTATGGCCCCGTGACCCATTGCCGCCGCCACCACCATGACCGCGTCGGCTCCGCCTAGGGCCGCCTCGATATCCGTGGTGACCATTGTCGGCCTGGCGAACCCCTCGCCCACAACCCCCCGCAGGGCAATACCACCGCGCTCGATTATCGGGTCTATTGTATGGGCAAAGGCGGGGAGCTCGAAGAGCCGAACCTCGAAACCGCGCAAAGTTAGGTCCGCACTCATGCAGAACCCACCGTTTCCGGCACCCAGAACGGCAAACACGGGCTTTCTAGTCATCCTTCCCACCGATTCTCTTCAACGATGCCCGCATCTCATCCCCCATCTTTTCAAGGGAGCGGCCCGTTTTGCGATAATCAACCCCCATCAATTCAACTGCCTCGTCGATGAACGCAGAAATGGTGGGCGTGGCCACTCCTACAATGTTTCCCAGGGCTTCAAGTGGAACCATTCCATAGGGTACGTCCTCCTCTATCAACCTTACATTGACGGAAAGAGGACCGGGCACCGCTTCGAGATGCACCTGGCCTTCCTTGGAACGCATGCGGGAACGGAACCACTCATAGATGTTGGTGACCTCTGCACCGTCAAAGGGAGGGTATGCGGTGGAGAGGAATTTCAACATTGTCACCATCTCTATGCCGCAGGCACGGGCAATTGCCATTCGTTCCTTGTCCACGAGATCAAAAAGAACGCTCACCTCCGGTGTGACCCCCTCTTCGTAGAGCCGCCAGGGTCGGCCGGCCTCTATCTTGTGAAGATTTCGCATCACCACCACGGGATGGAACACCATGTTGGCTCCAGATAGACCGGTATAGAGAACATCGGGGAATATATTCAGACAATCATAGATTTCAAGCAGTTTTGCCCGAAACGCCGGGTCTACCGCTTCTTCCGGGACGAAAGCGGCGTCCAGGGCCTTCTTGACCCCCCGCACCCAGACTCTCCCCTCCACTCCATCATCCAGTTTGGTGGCATAGGGAAGGATGTTGAACTCACCAACCACAGGCAGGTCTTTACACCCGCCAGCCCGCAGTGACGCCCTCATCTCCCAGGTTGAACCCAACGTTCCCGAACCGATCATTATGACCTGATCCGGCCTTACGTGGCTGCCCAGCGCCCTACCGATGGGGTCTATGGCCTGCTGGATGCCTGCCATTATTATCAGATCTGCATCCCGGGAAGCTTCAACAGGATCTCCGGTAACGAGAGCTAGCTTCATTTCCTTTCCTCCGGGACCGCCTATCTCACCTCTGGAAAATATCCGGTTCCCGCGGGCGCAGATCGGTTCCCGCCGCGCCGGGCTGCGGTTGTAGAGGGACACCCATTCAACACCCGGGGTATCCAGAAAATGGGCTGCAAATGTTATACCGCCGTTACCGGCCCCCAGAACCCCAACACGTTTAATCGCATAATCATTGGATCCGTTCATCGTTATTTCTCCTCTTCCAAAGGGGACTTCCCCCATTCTCATCGCCCCATAACAAGAACCTGAATTTCCCATATACAGAGTAATCCCTGTTTATGGGCGTATAGAGACCCCATCCAAATAGCAATTATCAAATATAAACCTTGTTGGCCGCCTCGGGATCTCGAATCTTGTACTTGCTTATCTTTTCCACATCGATATTCCTGATGCAGTCGTCATCGTCCTTTATAACTACAGTGTTCTTCTCCTCGCCCCTTTCCAATTGAATATTGAGCTGGTTGCTCTTGGACACTCTCGCTTCCTGGGTTCCCAGCACCTTGCCCTTGATGGTTTCGGTATTCGTTTCTATCTCCACCGCATAACCCTTCAACTGCCTGAAGAGACCTATCATCGCCTCTCTTTCAGGCACCCTTATGGCCTTTTCCTCCAGTATCTTGGAGATGTCCTCAGGAGTCTCGTAGGAGATGTCCGAGACCTTCCCCTTGCCGGTGGAGAATACGCACAGGCTCTTGAGCAGGTCGTTCAGGACGTCCTTTTTGAACGTCAGTTTCAATTCCTTTTTCTTTTCGATCTTTCCACGCCGCTCGACGTAACCCACGCCGTGTTTGTACAAGCCATTCCCTTCGACAATTATGGTGAAAAACTAAAGAGGGCTTGCGAGCTCCAGCCAAACGCAAGCCCGACCCCAAATAATTATTATGATCAATGAATGAGGGCAAAGCCCTCATAGTCGGCGTTGGGCCGACTTAAGGGAGGGAGGTCTTCTCCACCGACCATATGTGGTATATTCCTCATAAAATGATAAAGTCCGCAGGATCGATCCTTTGCACCTCTTCGAACTTATTGAAATGCTGATCAGCTGTAACTATCTTATCAAGACCGTTATTTACCATGACCGCAAGATGTATGAAATCCCGGGGAGGTATTCCTAGTTTTTGATATTTCTTGTTATAGAACAGGGCCAGTTTGACATCCGCCAACGATACAGATAGCACTGCCGGAAGCAGATCGAGAACGCTCCAGGATAATTCCAACGCATCATCGATCATACCCAAATGGTAATATCGGTACAGAATTTCCTGAATAAGTTCCGTGTCGATATCGAAGAATTCAAAAACGGAGTCTATTCCGATGGCGAGATAGTGAAATTCAAGGCAAAAGTAATTTCATCTAACCTAATTCAAACTTCTTATGGTAACGCCACAGTAGTAGAATTTGAAAAGATCGACACACCTTTCTGTTTTATCGGCGATTATACATGGAAATACAAAGAGGGAAAAGATTGTATCACTGAAGTCAAGTTCCATGAATATCAAGTTGATAACATAAAACGAGTATATATCGAAGAATTGATTTTAGGTTGGTATCTTTCTATTGAAGAGGTCCTTCAGGGAGTATCATTTTGGGGAGGGTTGGGATTACTTGGTAATGATCAAGGTGAAAATGATGATACCTTTGACCTACAAGTCAATTCCATCAGATATAACAAGACATATTCCTTAAAATATTATGATACTTCGCTTAATAAGATTGCCTCTTCAAATAATTTTAAGGACAATATGAAAGATCTTGAAGAGGTGAAATATCCATTTAAAGATTCGGATACAAACTTTTTTATGGAAGAATTCCTTGCATTTGTGGATTATGAATGCATCGAACTGATGAAACTATCAAACTGTGATTACAATTGTACTGAACAAAAGAATGATGAGAGTTATTTGCCTGATAGAATTGATATTATTGATAACGATGGAGATGGGAACTTAAGTATAGAAGATACCTTTCAGATTGAACTTGAACCAACGCCAGACAAATATACATTCAATTATTATTCTTTTAATGTGGGTGGAATTACATCCGGGACAAATGTCATTTTAAACTGGTATAATGGCCCATTCTTTACGCCCGAACATATGCCATTTTACACTTTGGGATTGGTGAAGGAAGAAATTTCCGCTGGAGATTATTCTCACATCATACCGATCGATGAGTGTTATGGAGATCCATTGAATATATCGGAGATAAACATTTATTTGACTGAGGCGGGTCGAGCGCCTAAACGCATCAGTCATGAAAATATATACGATGGGATGAACATTCCATTAGAAGATATTGGCGATTCATTTTCCGGGGCCACATTTTCCATTAATGATATGGATCAGAACAATTTTCTCGATTCCGGTGATTATTTCCGAATAAATAATCTTGAGAAAAATTGTGCATATGAGTTTATGGTCAAAGATAATAAGTTCACCTGGATGATGGAATGTAGTTTCTTGGTGTCACATGGAATGAATGACGGTAACTATCCAATACTTGTTATGAGCGCACCGGATTATAGTGAAGGAAATATCACTATTAATGTAACCAATATTAATGAGAGGTTTCCACATTTTCAAATTCTATCGATTGTGTTGACCACACCGGAGAGGGAAATCAAGTTAAGACCTTCCGGCGGTGTTACTGAACGATATTCTGAGGATCATATGGTTCGGCTTGCAATTAACGATTCTGACAATAACAGGTATCTTACAAAGAATGATTCAATCGAAATCAATGGTTTGAATGCAAGTACCTTTTTTTCTTTGAGGGTTATGTTGTTTGATTTTAAGATATATGAGATTAACGGGACTGCCCATTTAGAATAGAATTTTGAACTTAAACCGACTGTGCGATCCCAGGATACTTTAATCCCTTCAGGCGTTCTTCCTATAGGGGTTGCGCCCGTTTCACTCCGGCGTATCAGATAGATACTCGATGAATCAACATTCATCTGTATTCTCGGCATATATACCTGCGGATACACCTGAGCCCTTGACTAGTGAAATCTCATTATGATATATATTGGGTCGCCTAGAGCGACCTAGGGCCGTCACGGCCCTTTCGTATAATTTATGTTATTTTTTGAATCGGGCCTGCGTTTCTTACGCTCGCCCGTAGGCTCACTAGCCGAGGGCTCAGGGGTATCTTTGATGCCCCAGAGTGAAACGGGAGCAGGCCCTCTATAGAACGAAGAGGCATTGTCGTATATATTCAAAATAAAAATCAGTACATGAATTCTGCGTTCCTCGGGGGCTTAGTAATTTCGGACTACCACTTCACCCCATCTTCCCCTTCACACCGCAGCTCGGGCACTTGATCCTCTTTGCGTCCTTTTCCACGAAGAAAGACGCGTCGCATTTTGGGCATTCCACCTTTTCGGCCGAGCTAGACAGCTTATCGAGTATCTCTTTTTTAGATACTTTCGATACGGTCTTCTTCCTGCCTGCGTCCGCCGGAGCGGGAGGGAGTTTTTTAGGTTCGGGCGGCTGCTGTCTTTTCTTGAGCTTATCGAACTCCGCAGCTGGTACGTCTCCTCTGGCGTTGCAGTGGGGGCATGTGATGTTCTTTCTCGTTCTCGTGGTGAAACCCTTGTTGCACTTTGGACACCTTATCTTGACCCCTTCGTCTATGATCTCCGTCGCCGACCTCGCCGGGAGCAGTTTTTCCTTTTTCGCCGGTGCCGCCTTTTTTCTCTTCCGCTCGGTCAATGCCCAGTCCTTTCTTTTCTCCAGTACCTCCGGGACGGGTGTCGTTATCGTTCCGGTGGCCCCGCAGTCCGGGCACTTCATGGCCAGAGGTCTCACTCCGTAGTCCATCACTTCGAAGGTTTCACTGCATTTTGGGCAAAGTATGGGTTGTGTGATGGGTTCGATGAGGTCCTCGATGGGAATATCCTCCTCCGCCTCCTCTTCTTCCACCTCGATCACCTCGGCGACCTCCACTTCCACCGACCCGGCCTCCAGCTTTTCCGCGCTTCCTCCGCGCTTCTTCTTCTTGATCACCACTATAAGAAATACCACTATGACCAACACGAGGCCGATGAAGCCGTACTGGTACAAGGGGCCTTCCGGTAGAAACGGGATGAATTTCATACCTTCGTCCTCCGTTTCCGTTTCCTGCGGCACAACCGGCGGGACTTTGCGGGATATGTTAACCGAATCAAAAGCGGTGTAGCCGGGATACTCGTTGTTGAATATTTGGGCAAATATCTCGTAGTTCCCCGCAGATTTGATGGAAAACGTAGTACTGATCTCGTCGAAGTCAGTTGTAAACTTCTGGGAATCCATCTCAGAATTACCCTTGTAAAATGTAATCACCACTCTATCGATAAAATCGCCTTTCGCAGATACTGCTACCTCGACGTTTCGCGTTTTGTATGTGAATTTCTTGCCGTCTGCTGGACTATCGATTTCAATGGAAGGCGTATCCAGTACCACTTCGTCATCATCCGCTTTTTGAACACTCACATCGAGGGTAGTTGTATCGTTGCCGCCTTTTCCGTCGTCCACGGTGAGAGTGACGACGTATACGCCCTCAAGCTCGTAGACGTGCTTAACTTCCTCTCCCGTCTCCTCTTCCGATATCCCGTCGCTGTAGTCGAAGTCCCAGGTGAATACCAGCTCGTCCGGGTCCCCGTCTTCGTCCTCGTCAATATCCTCGGAATCCACTGCTGAAAGTACCACCTCGACCCCCGCCTTTATCTCACCCGTATTGAGCAGTGTGATATGTGCCTCCGGTGGCGTGTTGATATAGACCGTCAGAGTGTCATTGGCGCTGGCGTCCTCTCCATCCGTCACCATCAGCGTCACGGTGTACTCCCCGGCCTCCTCGTACACGTATTTGGGAGCCGTCCCCGTCTTCTTCTTCTTACCGTCGCCCATATCCCAAGAGTAGGTGAGGTTATCCACCTCGCCGCCGTCTATAACGCCGTTCCCGTCCATATCGTCGTCGGGGTCGAAGCTGCCACTGCTGTCGAATTGAATATCGTCCTCGATATTGCCGTGAAGATCATCCCCGGCCTCCGAGACCGGCGGGGTGTTCCTCGTTCTAATTACTACGTCCAGCTCTTCGGTATCCTTCCCATTACGACCGTCGAGAACCCATAGTATCACAGTGTACTCCCCTGCTTCTTCGTAAGTGTGTTCAGCCTCTTCAGTTACCGCATCGATCTCGCCGTCGCTTTCGAAATCCCAGTTGTATTCCAGCTCGTCGCCGTCCTCGTCGCTGGAGTTCCCGGCGAAAAATGTTATGGGCTCGCCCACGAACCCTGCAGAAGCCCCTACGAGTACGGCAACCGGCGGTTTGTTGACTATGATGATCTGATCGTCTGTGCCATTACCCCCGAAGGGGTCCGAAACAGTCAGGTTGACAGTATACACTCCCCTTTTCGTGAATTTATATGTAGGCGAGATGCTCTGTGAATCCACCACGCTGTCCCCGTCGAAATCCCACGAAAAATAGAGCATATCATCATCTTTGTCGGTCCCGTTGCCGTTGAATTGAATAGTTGTATTGACGTTTATCTCATTGAACTCAACGTCGATCCTCGCTATTGGGGGTATATTTTTCTCTATTTTGATCTCTACAGTATCCGTATCGTTGGCAGCACTGGGATCCTCCACCATTAGAGTGGCCACGTAGGTACCCGTGCTATTGAAGGAATGGTTAGGGGTCCGGTTGAAATCGTCCCAAACGCCGTCGGACTCGAAGTCCCATTTGTATGAAAGTGAATCCCCGTCCGTGTCCTTGGATTCCGATGCGTCGAAGGTGACCTCCTCGTTCACCCTGGCACTGGTCATGCTCACGTTGGCAACTGCGTTAGGAGCTTCGTTTGGTGTCAGTGTGACCACCACGGTGACCTCCGCCGTGGAGCTTGCACCGTGAATATCCGATACGGTGAGAGTGATATTATGTGTACCGGCCAACAGGTTCTTTGAGAAGACCGCTTGCGTTGAGAGCTGCCCCGCCTTATCCGATCTCCACACGTAGCCGTCCAGTTCTTCGTTCCCGTTCGGGTCGCTGGACGCACTCCCATCAAAATGTATGGAGTCGGAGGTGAAATAGTTTTCGCCGTCCTTAGGAGAGCTAATAACGGTTTGCGGGGGCGAGTTACCCGAGAACGAAAGTGCGTAAATATCCTTGTTCCCAGGTTCATTCGAGTCCCAGGTAACCCAGAAAGAGCCAAGTGCGTCCTGAAAGATGCAGGG
>JASLWR010000001.1:0-42950 GCA_030740765.1 Thermoplasmatota archaeon | reverse complement strand
CTGGAAATCCGTCGGAACCACCGAGGGCTCCGAGTAATGGATAAGATCGACAGTATCGGAGAGATAGAGGGTGTCCGTATCGTCGGAGTAAACCAGGCGGTACATGTAGGTGCTGTCTTGCATTATTGATGGGAAGTAATTATTTTTCACCGTATAGGTAATCCGACTGGCTGTGGAAAAGTTCGCCAGGCCCAGGAACACGGTTTGCCATATTTCGAAATTCCCCGTCCTGTCGCTTGAGAACAACACGGAAATATTTTCATTTGTACCTTCCACCAGTGAGGGCTGCCTATTATAGGATAAGCCGGTGGTGGCAGTTACGGGCTGAGACAGAGACAACAGGGAATTTCCGTGTGATATCTTTATGGACGTTCCCATGGGTGCGGGGTCATCAATTGAATAAGCTAAAAATATCTTCCCGTCTCCGCGCTGGTAGATACAGGGCTGTGTCTCGTCGTAGGGGCTGTTGGTCATCCGGACCGGGGTCGACCAATATCCTCCCCATTGGGAGTATCTCACGTAAATGTCGAAGTTTCCCGATGCGTCGGAGCTGTATGCCATCGCATAACTCATATTGTCAAGTTGAAGTAGCGAAGGCTCTCTTTGGGTGGAAGGCTCATCGCTTACACGGATGGGTGCGCTCCAGTCGATCCCGTCCACCGAACTCTTGAGGAAAATGTTCCAGTTCCCATCTCTCGAGCTGGACCAGGAGCACCAGAAGACACCGTAATCGTCGAATATGGTGCTGGATTCCACATCCGCGGATACATGGGAACTTATCTGCTTCGGTCTGGAGAATTCTTTGATCATCAATAACCTTGAATCCGAATTGGACCAGGAACCGTTGTTATCCTTCACTTTGAGGTATATGGTGTGATTGCCGGGTATGAGAGAATTCATTGTGAAGTTCTGATTGTTGGACAACGGACCGCCTATGGAAGAAGACCAGCTCCATTCCACTATGGTCCCGTCGTCGTTCCCCAGGCCCTTGAACTCGATATTATCCAGCTTGAAGGCGGGGTTGGGTAGTATGGAATTGATACTGCAGGTAGGTTTGGGGTTGATGCCGACGTTGTTCACTGTCACAGACAGGGATCGGACCGCCGATTCGTGGAGTGAATCGTTGGACTTGACGGATATCAAGTGAACGCTATTTGTTTCAAGGGTGGTATCCCAGTTCAGCAGCCAGTTATCCGTCCCAACCGCCCTATGCCACAACCCACCGTCGAAACTGACCCATACACTGTCTATCCTATCGCCATCGTCCTCATCGGCTGCCGTACCCGATATGGCAACTGTGGAATTCACTTCCTGGCCGTCGGTGGGGTTGGTGATGGTAACGGTGGGAGGATTGTTTTCCGCCACAGTAACAGTGCAGCTATCGATTGTGACTGCTCCATCGTCGTCCGTCACTCTCAGGGACGCTGTGAAAACACCCGGTTCGATATAACGATGGCTAGTGCGCCCTCCTAATGCGGAGGCCCAGTCGTAGTTTCCGTCACTCTCGAAATCCCATTCGTATTGGGTAATATAACCGTCAGTGTCCGTACCTGTCCCGACCAGATCGGCTACCTCCCTTTCCCTTATGTTTATGTTGCTACCTGCATTCGCCACAGGGGGGTAGTTTGCATCGGAATAGTCGATCTCGAGCGCCGAGTCGTAGAGAATTGAATCATAAAGAAATTCCATATTATTACTGAATATCTGGGCGCTTATCTCCAGCTCGAGTGCGGAGTTCTGCATGATATAGGTAGTGGGTATGTCAAAGGTCGCAGTACCGGTCCGGGTTCGGAGACCGGAAAGGCCCCTCAAAGAGATTGTGTTGTTCTCTATCTGGTTCCCAGATCCCTTGAGGGTGAAATTCAGCTTCATGGTGGTCACAGGTGCGATCCTGGTGTTTAAAAGGGTATAGCTGACGGACAGCTCCCCCTTCACCTCTGCCCGGTATTCAGGTACGCTGTAACTCCAAACACCCACCTGGGACCACTGGTTGCCAGGCGTTGCCCGTGAGATGGATATTCTCTGTGGGGTGCTGCTGGTTGGACTTTCACGAGATAACTGACTCGAACCACGCAAGTAGAACGTGTTGATGTCCCTCCCGGTCCCATCGCTTCTCGTGCCTTCGGTGGAGGCCGGCACAACGGGGAAAATGTTTGCTATCAGCAATACGACGGTGATTGCAGCCATAAGCACCCTTACTGCGGATGGCTTATTGGCCTTGCTGAAAAAAGATATCGTTTTCATTTTATTTATTCCCCCGGTGCTTTTCAAGGAGTAGAATATCCACTCCGTCATGGGAATACAAGGACTGGAAATACCCTTACCTGTATCACTGTATATAATTATTGCCCAATCTTCAATATCATCATATTGTAATAAGTGCGAAGCTAGATGTGTTATCCCGGATTACTTTCCCTCCCTCCAGATGTACTTCCCCGAGGGCGTGCGACGTAAGAAACGCACGGCCTCGTTAGAGCGTTAAAATAATATCAATATAAAGGGTCGGCGAAAGCCAACCTCGGGGCTGGTTGGCCCCGAATGAATATCTACTAGCTACGAAAATGTGCTCTCATTTTCCATGGTCAAATGTGATAAATTTCCTCATTTTGCTCATTAGCTACATGTGAACCACGGATTTATAAATTCTACAAATATCCCGCCTCGAAATGGGAACTGTTGTGTAAATTTATAAATGGCAATTAATACTTCTTCACGACAGTTATAGGGTCGCCAACGCCGACCTTGGGCCGTCCGGCCCCTTTTATCCGTAGGAAACAGCAGAAGACCCCCGTTTTAAACGGGGGATGAATACCTCTTCGGATGTTTCCGAGGATGATACCCACATTTCAAATGTGGGTTGTCCATTATTCAAATTCTTTTTTTGGTGCCGGACCTGCGTTCCTTACGCTCGCCCGTAGGCTCATAGCCGAGGGCTCAGGGGTATCTTTGATGCCCCGAAGTGAAACGGGAGCAGGTCCATATAATAAAGAGAACTTATCTAATGATAATGGTAGAATCCCAGTTAGGGTACATTTCCTAACGATGATGAGTTAACAGGAATCGAGGGGGTGAAGGTATTTCAGGATACTACTAGGTGCGAAGCTAGACGGAATCAATGATACTTCATGGATCTTCAAAGTTCGATATGAAAATCATCACCTGCCGCCTCTGCCGTTTTCGTTCCCGCCGTTTTCTCCTTCTGGATTATTTCTTCGGCAGTACTGTCATCTCCTTCAAATGTCTTCTCACTTTCCCCATCTCTCGGGAACGTTTCCACAATGAGAACTTCCTCAAATTCATCTTCCGCAGGGTCGGAATCCGATTCCAGTATCCCTTCGGAACTATCTTTCGATGAAAATTTCTCCTCATCGATTTCAATCTCCGAGATATCAACCCCGCAGTTCGGGCATTCTTCCACCCTCTCGAAACATGCATGATGATATTTTTTCCCGCATGGACAGGTCACCAATGGAAGCCCGGTCTTTACTATACCGAAACAGATGTTGCAGGAAACGGATCTCTCTGCAGGCGCCAGCCGGGGTTTCTTTCCCCTGTCATCGGTCTCGATAGATATCCCCTTTTCAACTTGCTCGCCCCCACCACTCATCACCCTCTTTACAAGCTTCGTATCCGCCTTCGAAGGTGTCTTGCCCGTAATACGGCCGACTCCCTCTTTTCTCACGTAATGATCGGGAGACACCACTACAGGTCCCCCGGATTTCGATTTTCTCGTGTAACCGTAATGTACCCCGGTAGATCCCGCTTCACTCTCCGACGCTTCTTCCGTTACGTCATCATCGGTGCCAGTGGGGGGAATATATTCGATTTCCGGTTCCAGAACTTCCAATTCCCCCTGGTCGTCCCGGTCTTCATCACCCAAATTCACCGTATCGCCCTCTTTCCCCGTAACCGTTTTTTTGCGATATTTCCTCCTATATAAAAGAAATAGAACCAGTACAATAAGAAAGCAGATGCCACTGGCGATCCACCACCATTCAATATTCAGACCCGTGGCAGCATCCTGACCGTCCGTATCATCATCGTCATCATTACCTGGTCCCACAATCTCATCCGTCACCCGGATATTTATCGTCACTTCGCGCTTGCCTCCCACAAAGGCCGCCGTTAGATTAAGAGAATATTCGCCGATATCGAGCCCAGAGGTGTTGAAAACGGTGATCTCCAATCCGATCTCCTCTCCTCTGGGAACGATGACGCTCCGGTTGAAAACCACATGCTTCGCCAGCAGACCGGTGACGCTGAGCTTAACCTCCACGGCTGTATTGCCAAGATTCACCAGAGTGAGGTTGATTGTGGAATTTCGTCCTCTAATTATTTTGACCTCGTCTGTCTCGAAATGAATGTCCAGGTTGTAGAGGATCTCATAGGAGCTGTCCAGGGTGAAGTTCCAGACCCCGGATGCACAGATTCCCTGGACCTCGGCGGTACGGGGAACGACCTTCCACCAGTAAACGGACATGTCTTCAAGATCTTCAAGAAGATACCAAGTTCGGGTGGTATTCTCAAGTTCTTCGAGAGTATGCTTTTCATGGCCGAAATAGATGTGGTATGTCAAAAACGGAAGTGGATTGATAATTCTCCAGGATAGATTTACCCAAGAGGTATTCACGACAGCGGAGTTTTCCGGTGAGATAAGCCTTACTTGGGGGATCGCGGAGGTATTTACGGTGAATCTCCAGGTGCCGTTAGGGGTCTCGGCTGAATTCTTGCCGTCGTTTCCCACAACGTACCAATGATACGTGGATCCATCCTCAAGGTCCCTGACGCTAAGAGCTGGGGATCCCACTCCCCCCATGTAGAAACCCGGGGGATCGCTTTTGGACATGTACACCTCGAAACTTGAGTTTTCGGGGTCGTCATCTATATCAAAAAAATCCCAGGAAAGACTAATGTCCGTGGAAAACATAATGCTGTTGTTCGCAGGACTCAGAAGAGTCACAACCGGCGGGTCGTTCACCGGGGTCACAGTGACGGATATAGTTATACTGGAAAGGTTTGATCGATTTCCGGCTTCGAACACGGTGGCGTTTATAGTGGCAGATCCAAAGAAATCTTTTTTTGGTATTACCGTGATGTGATTTTCATCATCCAAGGATGCGGATATATTTCCGTCGTTACACGTTACAGTAAAATCTACAATGTCTTTCTCATCATCCCTGACATATGATTCCAGCGAGTAGTAGGTGGTCATTTCAATGTCTTCTTCCATGATTATGGCCGGGGGTGATTTGTACCAAACGGGAAGGTCGTTCAGTTCGAAGACGGTGATGTTGAAAATATTGCTATTGGTGGAAAGACCGTAGAAGTTGGTGCAATTCACCATGAACCTTGCACTACCGGTCCAGTTCACCAAAAGCGAAATAACGTTGAGCCAGTGTCCTTCCACCTCGACGCTAATATTGGAATCGTCAAATCCCATTACGGTATAAACCGGGTCTCGTATACTGGAATAAGGGTCGCTGAAATAGGGACTTAGATCTACCAGGTGTACGGTAAGATTCTCTTCGGGAGTGGCGATATCGGGGATATCAAGTATCAATCTCGGGGGCCTCATGGGAGTCCAGTTCAGCGCCCAGTTATTCAAAAGGGGGCTCTTAGTCCGGTTGGAATGCATGTATCCCTTGATGTAGACCATGGAATGATCCGACACGTTTATTTGTGTAAGGTCTAAAGAGAACTCGCCGTCAGTCCCGTTATCCCAAGCTATTACCTTCCCTGTGCCAGCGTCATGCAGGGACAGGTTCAGCTCGGTACCGTTGGGTGTAACGGCACTTGCGTGGAAAACGTCCCAGGTGTTGTTTTCAGGTATGGAAATGTTCGCTGAACGGAAGGTTGAATGATTGCGGAAAGCACTTGCGCGAACCGCTATCTCCTTCGGTTTCAATGCCCGGTCGTAGATGACCATTTCGTCCACTATACCGCGAAAAGAACTGTTTCTCATGCCCGTGGGATGGCCCCCATCGCTTTCCTGGGAGTACTTGTCGCCACCGATTCGAAAATCCGAGAGATCGGAGTTGAACGTTCCGGGTACGGACCCCCTCTCAAAACCGTCGATATAAATAGTAGTATTCAGCTCATCCACCACGAAAGCCAGGTGGATCCATTGATCCCCCGAAAATCCCTGAGGTGTGGAAGCGGTAACGTTGGTGGGTACTTCGAAAACTCCCCCGTTGTCAGATGTACCGGCATAGAAACGGCCAAAAGAGCTTTCCAAAAGGGAATAAGTTTCACCCGAACCGAGACTGACACATAAAGACCATGTCCGCCCCTGGTCCGTGGATCTTACTATGCATGATGCGAGATCTCCGGTACCGGCGTAAATCGTACCGTCGTAAGTTTCTATCAGAGAATGTACGGCATGATCGGGGATGTCCAGAGTGGCCATGTTCCAGCTCCCTCCTCCGTTTTCGGACCTGTAAACCCGAGCTCCGGAACCCTTGTACGGTAGTTCCCCCCCGGCAAGTATGACCCCATTGCTGGTCTCCAGCAGAGTTTGGATGATCAAGGGTTCTTCCTCGTACACTGTGGCTTGCCAGGTATCGCCGTCGTCCCTGCTCCTGAATATCGAACCGAGATAATCAGTCCCTGCAAAGATGGACCCGTCGGAACTTTCAAGAAGTGAATTCACAGCCAGCGTCCCGCCGGGAAAGGGGCCGGTAGCTTCCCATGATGCCCCGCCGTCCCGTGATCGATAAACTTCCCCCGGAACCCCTTCCGTACCGGCATACAACCACCCCCTGGAACTCTCCATCAGACAGTTGACCGAATTGGGGGATTGCGTTCCCACAGTGCCCAAGTCCACCCAGTTCAATGCTCCCGGATTAGTCTTGAATATCTTTCCATTTGGAAGCGTCCCGGCAATAATCGCACCGCCGGATACCTGAATGAGGGAGGATACGTTGGTGGCTCCGGCGAGGTTCCCCGTATTTGTCCAGGTCACCCCCCCGTCCATGCTCTTGAAAACGTCCCCGTTGGGAGTGGTTCCCGCGTATATCGTACCGTCTGAGGATTCAAGCAAGGTCGGTACCGATCCGGCCCCAGCGAGATCACCGGTGGTGATCCAGGATGAATCGTTCATCCGATGGCTGATGATGAAACTGTCGTTTACAGTGTTGTACATGGCCGACGTGCCGTTTCCCGTGAACAGTCGATACAGCATCTGCGTGTCGTCGTTGGCGGGAAAATCCGGTTTTACACGCATCTCCACGGTCAAACGGTCGAACATTCCCAGGTCGCCAACATTAACTACGCTATTGCTCCCGTTGAATTTCAGGCCGCCTCCGAAGAACCCGTCGTACGTGATAGGGCCCGAAATCTCCCCGTGGTTCCCGTTACCGGACGCGTCTGTCGCTATCTTGCCTATCCATTCGTCGAAATGCCAGTAGGCGGTAACGTTAGAACCCGGGAGAGCGGTGTTCTGAGCGAGAGAAAGATTTCCTTCCGCAGAGAGGTTTTTGTCATCAATTAGCCGGGTCGAAGTGATGAAACTATCCCGCCATGCGTTCTCAGCCCGCCATTCCAAGCCCCAGGCTTCCAGCGTCGGTTTCAGGTCGCCGTCTGCCGTTAACCACGCCCGGAGCCTGATAGAGGGAATATTCAAATGGGAGATGTTGGAAAGATCGGCACCCCTTGCGGAGATGTTTTCGAATCCCGGTATCGTTGTATTGGCGGAGGCGTCCAGAATGCTTATGTTCAAGTAGGTGCCCTGGGGTTCGGACTTCACGAGACCGAGATAGGACCAGTTGCATGATATGGGAAGCTCAATTTCCACAGACTCCAACGAGGCGGTAAGATTCGCACTTTCCGCATCACCGAGCCGGACCATGGGTTGTGGGGATACATAGTTGCTGATGATGAAATTGTCCAGATAAAATTCGTAGGCGTGTCCGTTTCCAAGGCCTGTATTCGAAGCATTGTAATACCCGTATATCACGTAAAAACCGTTCCGGAGGGAGTTATTCAGCGACAGTGCCGATTGAATTTCATTTTTGTAGTACAGTTCAACATTTGTATCGTCCAGAACGTTTATCCGAAAGTTCCTGAAAGCATTCCAATCTCTAACGACGGAGTTGTTTTCGAATAACGAATTTCCGGCACCCTTGTTCTCCGCTGCCTGCAGGACCTTTGTAAGAAAATTTATGGAGTACGACATGTATATGCTTTCGTCCGCGGGCGCCCGTGGATCGTAATTCGGGGCGACTAGCAGTATCCTAGCATCCATGGCATCAAAATTGCCAGCGGGGTTCTTCACGGCCAGTTGGTCGTAGGAAATCGAGGTTCCCGGATAGTATTTATCACGGCTCATTATGGCATACCCGTCGAGACCGATTTCCAGGTCTCGGGTGGATTTCAGGCTGCCGCCATGATCCGGGACCAGAGTATTCGTCGCGGAGCCGAATGTATAGGAGATCAGCTTGCCGGAAAGCTTATTTTCGGTACAATCCTCGAAGAGAGAAAAAACAGCACTCCCGTTACTCTCACTCTGGGCCATTGGGTTTCCGTAATACATACGGACCATGCTCTCCCCACTGCCGGGAATGTTCGGGATATTGACCATTATACGACTTTCGCCACTTGCGTTCCATTTCTCTACCCAGTATTTACAATTGATTTCGTCACCGTCCACGAACCTGATATCGCTTCCGTTTCCATTCGTTTTAGTATAATCGAAATTGCTGAGGTTCAGCCGTATCTCTACCGGATAATCTGCAAGATTCCCGCCGCTTTGGTCCTGGACCGATATATCCCGGCGGTAATTCCAGTTAAAGTCCCACCAGTCCATCTCGATCCTGCCGCCGCGCACCTGGAACTCATCATACCTTGCAAGTCCGGTATCGTCATTGAAATCGTCGAGCCAGCTCCCACCCATGGCGTCATTCTCAACGATGATCGAAGAACCGCGTGGTTTAGGGGAGAATGCGGAAAGGGTTTCGCTTGGCATATCGTTTTTAAGGGAGGAGAGTTTCGGAAGAATAATATCTGTTTCTTCTATAGATTCCACCGCTTCGGTTCGGGTGCCGCTTTCCCCGATAGCCTCTACCAATACTAAACCGGGTTGAAGCGACAGTATGATGACGGCAAGAAGACTTATCGATAGTTTTCCGTTAACTCTTCCATGCAATGGCTGTCTCCGCTTAGAAAAGAACATGCTACTGCTTTGATATATATTAGTTATATATATTTCTTGGGTGATTTTAGTCCAATATTTCTCGACGATTGCGATTTTCGTGGCTTTATCCTATAATCTTTGCAGATATTCGTTTGCGAGAGATGTTATCAAAGGGTAACAAGGTCTAGTTTCATTTTCTATCTCACTGATTATTTCTCGTCGCCACCCATTTCATTAATGGGATAATAGCATCCCTTAACGCAATCCCATCTTCCGTTAATGTATATTCTACTCTGGGTGGAATTTCCGAGAAGAATTCCCGATTGATCAGCCCTTCTTTTTTAAGTTCTTTTAGTCGGTCCGAAAGTGTTTTTGGGCCAATCCCCCCGAGTTCTTTCATAATTTCGTTATATCGTAATCTTTTATGGTTTCCGAGTAATCCAATGATCAGTAGAGTCCATTTTCTGCTAAGAGTTTCTATGATACCGGTGACCGGGCACAGACAAAAATCAGTTTCTCCCGGATCGGCACTACATCTTTTACCAATTTTAGGCATAGTAACATTCTCCCTGGAAAGTAACTGTATTACTTTAAACTTGATAGTATAAATACTTATAATACTATATCTACTTTATTATGAAAAGTATTTGAGTCCTATTATAAACTCAAACTTTGCCACCGAACCGAAACCGATTCAACAAACAACCATGGCGATATATGACGTGGAAATTAGGCCGATAATATCGGATTACTGAAAGAAAATATTGGAACGGGTCAATGGGTTTCGGGAAATTGTGAAAAAGAGAAAAGGAGGTGAAAAAAATGTGTGAGTTGTGTCTGCAGCAAAATGCAAAAAAAACTGGAGAACAAACGGAAGAGAAGAAAAAGGGAAAATGTTGTGAGTAGGGAATACTTGGATTCTCTACTTTTTTTTTATATTGATAGATTGCCAGTTTTGAGTGTGCGGTAGCACCGACCATTGTGGGGCCAGAAGTCCCCCAATGAACACAGAGCTTATGGTGCGCCGATAATTCCTTTTTCAGGGGAAGTTTCAATCAGTGATCATATTAATGGTGAAAGTTCATATCCCAATTGTTATGCGGAGCCTATTCAGGCTTCCAGTATCGATTAGGAATCCTTAAGTTTGAAATGCCAAATTATCAATTACAACAAAAGAATCATCAGCTTTTCTGTTTATTTTTCCCAATTTCTGAAATCACTTTAATGGCTTCATGTACTATTATCGGATCAAGCCAAAATTCATTAGGTTCATTTTCAAAGGTTTCTAACATCGCTATTGCTGAAGTAGCATTTATCTTTTTTTCTTTCACACCGTCCGCAATAATGCCGAGAGTTCCTTTTACTAGTACACCTTCTTTTCGGGCTACCTCTCTACCGTCTCTTTCATTAATCAATAAAAGAGTGGATGATTCTTTCGCAAGGAGTATGGAAGAAGCTTCACCGAAATGGATTGAATATTTCTGTATTAACTGATCGACATCACCTTTTGGATCTTTAATTTCTAACCAATGACCAATTGCATCTTTTATCAGATCTGAATCATGATGTCCAAATTTTTGTCCTTCTACGACCGTCTCATTGTAAACGGTTTGAGTTATGTAGCATTTTTCATACAATCTTTTTATCAAATGAAGTTCATCAATCTTGGATAAATGAATTAATGGGGTTGCATCACTTACAACGATCATTTTAAATCCTCAGATAGCTCCTTTTCTCCGTAATGTATGTATGTCTTTCTCTCGGCCAATATTGTTAAGGTCTCCCTTAATGGCAAATCCAACAATTCTGCTGCACCTCTAAGTGAGATCCGTCTTTCTTTGTACAAGCGTATGATTGAATCGACATCTAGCCTTTTTTTATATTCGCATAGTAATTGTCGAATGCCATCACGAATAACTTCTGATAAATTTCCATAATATTTTCCTATGAGATACGTTTCAGCCTCTTTGGCTAATTCCTCGGGAATGGAAATTGTCCGTTTAATATACATGTTTTATACCTCATATATACATACATTAGGTGCACTATTTATAAATTCCTATAAAAAATCCGATTTCGTCCTTCAGGCGGCTTTTTAAGTATTTCACTTTTTAATATAATTTCGCCATAACTTGGGAGTTTGTGAAATCCTTGTGTGAGTACCTCTGTCATTGGATCAGCAGTTGACGGAAGTGGAGTTTTGTGGAGGTCGATGGAGGATTGACCTCTGTCCATTTCCCTTTAATATTTCAAGCAAACACCCCAAATCTATATAATGTCATATATCCTGATAACAGCATGGTCAGCTTATAACAATTTCACCATGTCGATGTTTTTCAATGAAATCGTTAAGACCAGTTTCATAGTTTTCGGAACTAAGGAAACCCTCGTTATGCGTACCTGAAATTGTTAATAATTCCTTCGGTCCGTTGGCATTTTCAAACAGTTCCTTACCATGGGAGTACGGAATTACCTTATCATTTCTACTGTGTATCACCAAAACAGGGCAGGTTATTTTCTGAATATTATCGATTGAATTGTACTCAAATCTTGCAAGTATTTTTACAGGAATCGGGAGAAAAAGACTACTTAGAACATCCGAAGATATCTTTTGGTATGATGAGAATGACGAGTCAATAATAAGCATTTTCGGGAGGTGTTCTTGTGCAATATTTATTGCTGCAGCACCCCCCAGAGAACGTCCATATAGAATTACTTCATTCTCGGAAACATTTCTCTTTTGGACCAGATAACCAAAAGCCGCTTCTACGTCCAGATAGGTGCCTTTCTCAGTGGTTTTTCCCTCGCTATTTCCATAACCTCGGTAATCAAAAATGAAGACGTCAAATCCCTGTTGATGTAATATTCTGAGATACGCCAATCGATCAGCAATATTTCCGGCATTTCCATGACAAAACATAATTGTTCCTTTCGACGAGTTTTCAGGAATGTACCATCCTGACAGTTGCACTCCATCGGAAGTAGAAAATGAGATATCTTCGTAAGTCAGACCGATATCCAGGGGCGTTCTATCAACATAATTATCTGGTTGATAAAGAACATGGGATTGTAATGCAAGGAAAAGACAGGAAATAGCAGTAAAAACACCAACGTAGATCAACAAAGCTGACTTGGTTATTCTCCAGGTGATCAATATAACTTTACGGGTTTTTTGCCGGTGAATATTGAGGATATCAAAAAAGTTGAATTTTTCAGAGATTGTTTGTTTCCTTTCCGCTGTAAATTTGATTATTTTAATGAGTCCATAGACTGCACCGATACTTATCAGGAGGATGATTATTCCCATGAGTAAGGACGATTCCAAAAAGAAATGACCCGCCCAGGCTAATCCGCTCCAGCCTATTATGAAACAGAGGAAAATGGCTAAACAATACAGTGATTGATATCCAATGTAAGTTTTGATGGAAAACTTTTTTTGTACTTCCGTCCAAACACCTTTTTTCGTTCTTTATCTTAAACTGTTCAAGTATCATAATATCATTTTCTATTTAATTTACATGAAAGATAACGAATTATTTCCAACAAGATAACTCAAATTAAATTTTGAATGACGCCTGCCCAGTTTCCAAACTTCCATCGGTGTGGAACAACCCCTTGAGATCGCCATTGGCGGTAAGGAAGTTGCAGTGGAGGGGGTAGCCGAGAGTCGTGAAAATACTAGTATGCAAAACCGCTAGGCCCGAGCATCGGAGGGGAGCAGAAGTCCCCCGTGAAGCCCAGTTTGTGACACGTGGGTGTTGAATTATTCATTATTACTTCCTGTGGACCGCCACTGATTATTTCATTTTCAAAATCAAGAAATAAATTTCCTTTTCTCTACGGACTCAGGTTATTTCTCGTTTTCCTTGACTTCCTCTTCTAAAATTGCTTCTACAGTCCCTTTTGCCTCTTCTACTTGCTCTTTCTCAGTTTTACTCATCTTATTGTCCCGATTTTTGGTCCGATGTTTGTACACAAGTAAAAAAATTACTGTCACAGCAACGATGACAACTAGAATTATTATCAATTTATATATTGTGAAAAAGCTTACCTTACTCTTATCATTATCATTTTGCTCCTCGTCATCTTCAATAACCGTGATGTAGAACCAATCTTCACCAACATTGCCTTCTTCATCCGTCACATATAGGGATATCTTATAACGTCCACTTTCCCTAAAAACATAAGAAGTGGTGTTGCCATCTAACAGAACATTCTTTTTATTATAACGAAATTCCCACCTCCATTCGGTTATAGCGATGTTATCCGAACTATTACTGGCATCAAAGACGATTCGGCTATCCTGTTGGATGGTGACATTCTCACCTGCTTCTGCTATTGGGAGTGTTGTATCTTTCACTTCCTTCGGTTTCTCTACGGGATTATAAGTATTCAATAAATTACCACTCTCATCCTTAGCGTAGACGTGATAAATCAAGGATGTTGCATTTGGAAGGATATTTATCTCACACCTCCATAAATCGGTCTCTGAACTGAAATCCAGAGCTTGAGTTTCATAAGTCATATGGTTTAATGAATAGTTTAGGAAAACAACGGACAATCCAACATTGTCTGAAACATCGAGGGATATGCGAAATTCCTCGCCAGCAATGGGTGTATCCCTCGTATAATCGTTGATGAGTTGAGGAGGATCATTATCGAGTACTACTTTATCTTCATGTGTTAGATTATTCCAGTTCCTGGAAGTGTCGGATACATTGAACCAATAACTTACACTAGTCGAATTGTCGGGAATGGTTATATTAAGGGAATAATTCCAGCCATCGCGGTCCATTTTTTCATACCAATACTTCTTGTCATCGTAAGTATAGCTGAAATGATATTCATCCAGCATGATATTGTCTGTGGCAAAAAACGTAAACCGATATGGATCGCCCGTTGTCGGTTTACCTGTTGTATAATCGATGAGAATCTCCGGCATATCATTGTCGGTTATGGTCACATTCTTTACCTCACTAATGTAGCAGTTTCCGGAAGCATCATTGATATAAATGGTGTAGGAAAAATCTTCAAGGATGTGGCTAAGATTAATTGTGCCTATCCAACTAATTAGATTTTGTTGGAGAGAAATATTGCCATTATTAATCCCATGAGTCCAATTTATGTGAACATTATCAATCCCAATATTATCTTCAGTATAGATATCAAAATAAACACTATCCCCCGTCGTACCAGATTCAGTACTAAAGTCATTACGTAGTGTGGGATTGTCATTATCAAAAACATGAATAAGCTTTTTTTCACTGATCTTGTAGTTGTTTGAAGTATCTTTAAGATATATGGTGTATGTTAAGTCATCAGTGGTGTAACGATTGAGTGTAATGTTCCTTATCCAGTTATCATTTATCCGAATACGGTCTACGAATTTTAGGGATTGATTGTGATTTGATTCACCCTGGCTCCAGTTAATATATACTGACTCAAGTTCGATATTATCAAAAGCACTGAGATTGAACTGGAAAACATCTCCAGTTGTTCCATTTTTTGGGCTGTTGTCTGAATGAATGAATGGAGGAAAAATATCCGACCATGTTGGATCATTCGTCGAATGTTTTAAATTTCCCCCCGGTATTGCATAATAACTGATATGAGGGTAATCATTCGAGTCCAAAGCAACAGATGTAAAGTAACCTGTAACAAAATGATCAACAGTTTCGATTTGCCATTCAGTACCATTGTTATATGCGTATTTCAGGTCGCTTTTAGGTGAGGCACCATAGGACCAGTAACTATAACTGATATGTGGGAGATCATTGCGATCTAATGTTATTGAATTGTGGGCACCAACATGATCTCCATCGGAATCAATGGTTTCAGTTAACCATGTGGTATCATTGAAATAGGCATAGCTTAGACTATCAACAGTCATGTTCCTGTAACTTATATGGGGCCTATTGTTTGAATCTACAACTATGGACCCCTTTCCTATACTACAATCCAAATCAACAGTTTCATTTAACCATTCGATACCAGTAAAATTGGCATATTTAAGGTCACCATTGTTTCTATCTTTGTAACAAATGTGTGGATTGTCATTATTATCTATTGCAAGGGAAGATATTGTCCGAGCATTACCTGGATCAGTTACGATTTGATTATACCAATTTGAACCATCACGATAAGCGTACATTATGGATCGATTCACATGATCATAATAGCTAATATGAGGATTATTGTTACTATCGACTTGGATGGAACTTTCATACCAAGAGTTAGATGTGTTACTTACTGTCTCTTCAAATAATTGATCCCCATCGAAAAAAACATATATTAATCCATACCACCCTTTATAACAGATATGAACATCATCATTGTAATCAATGGTCATCGAAGGGGCCTGTCAATATCCTAAATTCACATATACCCATTCTCTTCCATTATTATATGTCAATTTACACTCCGGCCAAAGATCGCCGTCGCCACCATAACAAATATATGGTGAATCTCTACTATTAAGTGCTATTGAACTAGCCAAACCTTGATTCTTTACAGGGTCTGCATATTCGATGAACCATTGGGATCTTTTTTTAGCAGATCTGTTCGTTTCAACGATTGGGTTAAGGTCGATTATTGAGTTCTCAGGTGTTGATGGTTCGGAGTTTTCAATTTGCTCCGATTTCATAAATGGTAGCAGGGTAAATCCACAGAGAACCAATAATCCAATTATGGAGATTACCTTCGTCTTGATTATCATTGTTATTTCTTCTTTACCTGGGTCAAGTCATAAAGAGCGGTCCACAAGGCATTTATTTTCTTAATAATTCCTTTTCATTATAAAAAATTTGTTCATCAAAATCAAACTAATAATTGAATAATTCAACTTCGTTGGGACGGAGGCCGTTAGTGGCAAGGAGCACCAAAGGTGCGACGCAGTTTTTCGGCAACGCCGGAAAATCGTTTGGGGGGCGGAGTTCTTCAAGATTGTTCTTGGAGAATTTCTTAAAAGCTGTGTTATGCGATGGATTTCCTTCGCTCATTTCTTTCCTCTTGTCACTTTTAAGAAGCCCCAAAACGGTAATTTTTCGTTTTCCTCATAGTAACTAATGTTTTTCGGGAGCAATCTTATTAATCTTCAATCTTATATCCTCAAAATGTCGGGAAAACTCATATAAACCTCTAGTAAAATTCGATCAGTAGTTAAAACGTCTTTCGTATTCCTTGTGTGGCAACCATTCCAGAATGATTGAGATTACAATGACCTCATCCCTCGCCACCGAGTACATAAGACGCCAAGCATTTGGGAGATTATATTTCCATAGGTTATCGATACTATACTTCTTCAAATATGTTTTCGGGATTAACTTCTTTGGGATTTGAATGCCACAGAATGCATTTTCAGACAAGTCATCGAATGCTCTGTTTAGCCATCGATAGAGATTCTGATCTTCGGTCCTGGAATCCTGTAATCGGTCAAATGCTTCTTTCACCGTCTCATCAGCAAATACTACTTTGGATTTCATCGGCAACACCATGAATAGGGAAATTATCGGATGGCCAATGCTTCATTCTGCAAGTATTTCGCAACAAGTTCAGGATTCCATATCCAACAAATCTTGTGTTCTGAATCCCGTGCGATCTTACCTGAATCCAAAAGGTAGTCATATATGACCATGAATGTCTGATACATCATTTTCTTGGGTAGGTGTTCCCATAGTGAACGTTTTTTAAAATCACCACTATGCTCCTTGACGAACTCCTCAACCATTAAAACCGTATCAAGTTGAGGGTAATGGAGTATCTCAGTTCCCATCACCGCTTCATGTGTCATATGAAAATCTCCGCATTTGTTGTATAAGTATATATATCAAAAGAGTAATAAATCTTACGGCTACATTTTACGATCTTGTCATGAATTGCGTTCTTAAAAATCGATTGTTAGGGGGTAAGACATTCAGAATTAGTATTTTTTCTTTCGTTTGATTGCTCCTGAAACATACAGTTCGTTATCATACATGAGGCGCTGACGAAATTTCGTATAACTTGCGAGTTTGCGAACTTCTTGGGTAGAGCATTCATGTCATTGTACCAGCAGTTAACGGAGGAGGGATTTGGTGGAGGCCTATCGTCTGAGAGCAGGGAACCGATCAGACATACGTACAAGTTAGAGCCGAGCAGCGCGGGAAGCAATAGTCCTCAAGGAACGCAGAGAGTTATTCCTGCTGGGCTCATTACATTGATTTCTTTAGAAATTAATGAAGGACACTGCACCCCAAGATAAGAATCCAACACCAATTACCAGATAAAAGATGGTTCCTATCCAGTATAATACTGGCTTCTCTTCCCGGCGAGTTATCCCACGTCTGGAAAGAAGCTTTCCCGTGATAAGGGCAAAAGCACCCAGACCAAGCATAATGAATCCAAAGATCAGTATGAAAATTAGTTCCGACATATTGGACTGAATCGACTATCTAATAATATGCTTTTTCATTCGGTTTTCTGGCAAATAATATTTTTTCCAGTGGGTGTTCAAACATCATTCATACTCGAATAAGTTATTTTATTTATTGTAAATATCTTTGTAAATATCATCCTTTTCTTGATCACCATCGTCATCCACTTCCCGTCTAATAATATAATATGATATTATGGCTAAAATAAAAACAATGAATCCAAGACTGAAAAGAACAGAACCGCAAAGTCCGAATGGCTGTGTCTCCTGGGTAACATTCATGGTCCCATTCCGGCCGTCACTGGAGCTGAAATAGATGGGGGCTTCTTCTTCGACAGTGATCGAATATAGTATAAGTCCAACCACAATTAGTACGATACCAACTGCAAAAATACCAATTATAATGGCCACCTTATAGGCTTCCATATGTCATCCCCAATGAATATGTCGGCAATCGATTTGTTCTTGCTTCACATCTAATTATTCATATCGTATTATACGAAAACCTTCTTTCTATTTATTTTTTCTATTTCTAGTATTACAATAGCTGTTAATCGATAATGCGCCAAACGAATATGAAATTGACTCCATGATGATGTGGAAATATCGTGTGATGATGATATACCGTGTGAACTGAAGAAAGGCTCCCGAAAATATCGGACGTGCCTTGGTTACACTAAGACTTAAATTTATACAAAAAAGAAGATCGGCGGGTTCCCCCGCCGATATTTTTACCCTAACTAGCTCGTCTGTGTCTTCAGGAATTTCGGCAGACCGGAAGAATCTCGTGGCCCAACAATTACTTTCCAGCCGCTCTCTTCCTCAAGAGAACCGCTCATGCGGGCTATCTGACCGGGGATGATAATGCTTTTCTGTGCCACAGATTCCTCGAGACCGAGTTTCTTTATGAACGCCGCCACGCCTTCCGCCGTGAGCTTTTCCGCTGCAAAGGCCGTCATCACAGACAATCCTTCAGTATCCACCACGAGAAGTTTCGAAGGTATTTTCGATTTTTCGATATCCCCCCTGACGATGAAATAGGTCAGTGAGAAATTCGTGGTAAGCATCAGTGGCGAGTTCTCGTTGGTAGGTCCGCTGATGTCGTACACCTTCGCTTCCATCTGTAGTGGTTTTTGCGGGTCGGTGTATATATTCTGTCTAAGAGTCATTATTGGATATATCGTCGAAACCGGAACCGATTCGAATAAGACGATGGATGCATATTTTGCCACTCCCAGCGCCCCCATCAGACCGGGATCAGTAGCGCTTGTTTCCAGCAGTACCGGGAAACCGAAGGGCCTGAATTTCTTTTTGATAGCCGAGCGGCGTAGTATGGTGAGATTTCTCAGCGCATCGCCAAGTTTTGTCGGCCCGAAATCCAGCACAATATCTCCGACTCCCTTTCCCTTGACCTTATCCGAGAGTTCCGCCAGTCCGTTCAGGTCTTCGCAGTATACAACAAGAGGTAATTTCAGCTCGGCCGCCAGACCCGCCATGGCTTCCCAGTTATCTTGGGTGGCACGGTACAACAGAGGTCTCGCACTTGCGAGGGAGCGGGCCGCTCCTTCAATGGTTCCTGCGTCGTCTGCCATGAGGATCATGGGTTTTCCGGCCAGCGAATTGACCTTTTCCGCAGACTCCTTGAACTTCCCCACGTCTCCCGATGCCCGGACCGCCACCGTATCAAGATTCATTACCTGGCCAATACGATCGAATTCATAGTCCTTGGCTTTCGAGGCCTTCCCTTCCAGATCGCCGTCATCGTCGGATATTACCTGACAAAGCAGTGTTGGGTGGAAGAATTTCTTGTCGTGCCTGAACATTTCTGTCTCGTCGCCTATCTCGACTTCCGCTCCCGCAGGCCCGAACTTGACCTTCTTGATGGGTGGTGCCGCAGCACCCTCGAGAGCGCCTCTTCCTGCATCGGATATGTCCGGGCAGCTGTCTAGAGAGGTCTTCTGATTGGCAAGCTGCATGGCGAAGGCCAGACAGGTCGGAAAACCGCACTTGCCACAGTTGGTTTTTGGTAACTGCATGAATATTTGCATTGCATTCAGCGCCATCATTCATCACCTCCCGGGTAAAGTTCATCCACCGCCTGTTTCATCTTCCGGAGAACAGACGGGCTCCGAACCACAAGAAGCTCGGCACCGGCTACAAGAGCGCTCATGCCAGTGTCCGCCTCCCATTCGATACCACGTTTCACCGGATCTCCCAGGCGGTCTCCCTCGTTCACATCGGGAGCGCCCCATGCAAGTGACAGGTCGCATATGATGGGAGCCTGGAGAAGGTTGTCCCCCATGAGAGCCGCCAGCCGGATCCTCTCGATAATGGAGTAGGAATATTCCAGGCCGACTCCAAGGGCTGCCTGCAGCGGGTCCATGACAATATTATTCAGATCGATACCGAAATCCTTCAGGAGGATAACTATCTGCTTTGCAAGGTTGATGTCGATGTTGCTGAACCCGATAACACGGTGCCCGTTCGCCATTGATGCAACGGCAATGGATTTGTACCAGTCTTCCTCCGCCGACCCAAGGAGAAGCCGCTCTCCCTTTCCGGCCTCGGATACCATTTCCATCAATTTTGTGTCGTTGTCGAAATGACCGGAACCATAAACGATCAGTGGTACGCCCACAGCTCCTAGCACTCCCTTCAGGGTGTTGACTGCGTCCTCGTTCCCCACCCCCTCTCCTTCAGGATTGGTGCTTACGAGCTTCAGACATATGCCCTCCGCTCCAAACTCCACGCACTTCTTTGCCCAGGAGACAGGGTCGTTGATGGCATCACCGAACTCTTCCTTTACCACAGATGGGAAGTCCACCGGGAGTGTGTCCAGCACGTCCATGAAGAGTGCCGCTTTTCGTCCCGCACTCCCCTCGAAATTCAAATAAGGCAGAGCACTGGAACCGCCGATGATCACCTTGGATGTCCTGGTGCCTCCTTCTTCTTTCGTTGCTCCGAGAGTGATCTCTCTTATACTTCCGCTCCATTTCTCTTTGGGTATTTCGAAAACCATTATTTCACGTCCTTTACATAAATTCCATCAGATTGGGAAGGGCCATGGCCGGATGACCGACCTCTATGCACCATTCCATGAGCTGGGCCGGGTCTGTAACATTTGTCTCATCAGCTATCTTGTCAAGGAAATTTGGTATCCCGAGTTCCTTTGCCCGTTTCTCCATAAGTTCCCGCATGTCTTCCTTCAATTGCTTTGGCATCCACATCAGGCGTTTGAAGCCGTCTTCCGCCCTGATGAACTTGGGACTCACAATGAACTTTCTTCCTATTCCCAGGAAACCGGGCGTCTGCTTGCCGCCGCCAACGGATCCAGCCAGTGTAGTGAATTTCATTCCGATGGGCGTCATTCCGCCGTATTCACGGTTCACGACTATGAAACCCTGGGCATCGGCGGTCATGGCAACTATGCATTCGAAGCAGCCACAGCTCGTCATAGGATACTTCATGAGACTGTACTGATTGAATATCTCTATCTTCCCGTGACTGTACTCCCTCACTGCCTGATTGACCCCTTCCCACTGTCCTATCCGCTCGTCTATGACGCCGGTCTTGGGAACCGGTTGGTTGGGCCCTGTGGGAGCGATCTCCTTCGATGCCTTGCAATCCATCCAGTTTACGGCACCACACAATCCGAGTCTCTCCGGGCTGATTATGCATATGTGATCGGGGGCGAAGGATTGGCACAGCGAGCAGGTGTAGAAGGTATCTACCGCCTCATCGGTGAGGTCCGCCATCTTCAAGTCTCTCTCTTCGTATGATCTCCAGGCTTCTTCCTTCCATTTTTCCAGCTCCACGGGATCGGTTATGATGGTCACCTGAACCCTGTTCACGATGGCGCCGAACTCCTGGTGCATCATGGTGTACAGTATGGTCCCGAAATGCTTGAAGCAAAAGCCCTCTTTTACCGAGGCTTTACTCAATCGTATCCATACCAGATTGCGCTGTCCAGTATGCCAACCGCCTTCGGCAAAGTTGATGAATTGATGTATCCTTCTTTCGAGAACCGGCTCGAAATCTTCCTGCATCTTTTTGCCGTATACTTCCACGAACATTCCCAGCGTTGTCGAGGCTCCTTCTTCCATTTCATCCAGGTCCGGACCGATCAATTGTATTTTACCGTCCTCCACCTGATCGGCTTCCCTCATCTTGCACAACTCGAAGCACAGGGTTTTGGAGGCGCCACCGGCCTCGATAGCCATTCCGCCCCTCCTTACCGTCTCGCCTTCGAAGGCGGGGCCGTAGGCCACGGGGACATCCACGTCGCCCATCTTTATGACCATGTCCCTGATCTCGATGGCAGTGGAAATGATCTGGTCGTAATCCTTCTGCATCACGTATTTCCCTGGGATCTCTTCGATATCTTGGTCGGTTATGGTCGGAGACCCATGGAACAAGACTGCGAATTCCGCAGCGATCTTAATATCGTCCAGTGGGCCCAGCTGTATGACCACGACCTTCGGACGCTTGGCCATGTATTCATATATACCCTTTCTGTCACCGGGCTCTTTCCCTCCGAATACCATTGCAGCTCGAATTGCGAAACTGAGGCCGTGAATAGCCTGGGTGAACTCACCAACGCAGAAAAGCATCCTGTCGAGACCTTTTTTGTCCCCCACCTGGATGCCGGCTTCCTTGATCTGTTGGATTATGTCGAAGGTGGCGATGATCAGCATACCCTTGTTTTGTGCGTCACGTACTACCTTTTTCAGTGCCTGGGAGTCCTTTGCCTTTCCCACGAGAACGATTGCCCCGGGAATCGTATCATCGACGAAGCCGATACCAAGTTCTCTGAGCACCACATCGGAAACGAAGCCGCTGTAGTTCGGATGATCCTCATACGGATCCTTGCCATCGATATATTTTATAGCTTCAACTATCTCGGCGGCAATCATGGTTGCTTCTCCCGAAGCTATGGCGGTCTCCAGTGTTCTCTCATCCTCGTTTATCTTCCCCCTTACCTTTCCGAGTATTATCGGCAATTGCCCCAGGGTTTCAACCCTTACACCGTACCATGCCATGACGCAGGGAAGATAGTATCCAGTCCCGGGATATTCGATCCTGGCGTTGCGTCCAAATCTGGTAATAGCGCGATTTAGGAGATATTCCGCATAGCCGGTGGCTATGACCGCCCCGTCTATGCCCTTATTGAATATCTGTTCCTGTGTGAGCTTGGGCCTTTCGTCTTCTCTTGTAGTACCATCCCAGTAGATACCCTCCGAGTCGTCGCCGATCTCGAGCCGCCACCGCCTGTATTTTATGATATTGTTAAGCTTCCTCGCCGCCTCTATGGGATCTTGCTCGAAGACAAAGAAACCTCCGTAAACGTCGTGGGCTGTAACCTCTGCGATCTCGGTAACAATAGGGCTACCCTTGTGATAGGCATTGACCCCGACATGAGTTGGCCAACCGGTGGTCACGAGCCAACTACCTATGGCAACAGCTTTCTCACTCATGGCTTCCGGGGCGGACCCGACGATGGGAAGTTCGGATATTTTCAGATTCATCTTCTGGGCAAGTTTACTTACCAGATTTTGGACCCGCGAATTGTCAACACAGGAACCCATGTGAATTATCAATGGGAGCCCGCCTTCGATGCCGGCCCGCTCACCCACTTCCTTCAAGAATCCCTTGAGTGAATCTCCGGCATATTTCTCTGCGGCTTCCGGTGTCAGCAGACCGTGTTTGGCGTATGACTGGGCCGCACAGCCAGTAGCGAGGACAAGAACATTCTTCTTTGCAAGTTCGATTGCCACGGTGTTATGGGCAAAATCGTGCTTTACTTTTGCATTGTTGCAACCGGCAAGTAGTGCGATACCCTTTATGGTCCCATCATTTATCTTTTCGGCAATATAATCGTACGGACCGACCGGATTCATCAATGAAAATATACGCTCGACCTCTTCCAGGCTGAAACCGGCTACCACTTTGTTCTTCACTTTTGGGATATGCACGATACTTGGGTCACGGTTCTTGAAGGCATCAATTGAGACGTTCAGTATGTCGCGTGCGCATTCTTCCGCATGTTCTTCGTGGAATTCGATATGCATATCGCCCGGAATCCTTGTAATCTCCTGGGTGGAGATCATCTGAGTATGGAAGCATTGGGACCACCAACCTTGGCTCGGGGCGATACATTGATAATCCACCACCATGGAATCAATAACTCCGGTGGCAATGGCCAGCTCCTGGATCATATAATTCGTCGCTATGGGGATACCGCGTCGCATCAGCAGTTCGTTGGCAGTACAGCATATGCCGACAATGTTGAAGCCTTTTGCTCCGGCCGCTTCCGCCTCGCTCTTCATATCCTCGGCCATATCACAGATAATCTCACTAAGGACCGGGTTATGACCGTGCACACAGATATTGATATGATCTTCTTTCAAACTCCCGAGGTTCGCTACCGATTCGATCAATTTGGGAGTGCCAAACAGGATATCCGAAACTTCAGTGCTGAAATTCTCCCCCGTCAGGTCGCCCAGCGCCGCTTTCAAACCACCAAATATGAGCGGGACCGGGTCTGCGTCACAACCCATGGTCGTCCTGTGCATCACCTCGCATATACCCCTATCTATGTTCGTTGGAAGAACATTGTGCGAGTCCGCCAGTTCGATCATGCTGTCCGGCATCATCTTTTTGAACCAGTTGCATGCTTCATTTGTCTGCCTGGAAAAATCATCGAAACCCTTTTCAACCACCAGACGAGCAAGTTCCAGCGGATCCTTGCCATCCGTATCGATGCCAACCTCTCCCGCCACCCTTATCAATTTTTCTACGTCTTTTATTCCGTAAGCGGGTGCATGCCCCTCTCCCACGGCGTGTAAAGCATGTGCAATGTGCCGACCGTGATCCGAATGTGCCGCGCAGCCCGCTGCGGCCATTCGAATGAGATTTCGGGCCACTATGGTATAATCTCGCGCACCGCAAACGCCTTTATTGGGTTCTCCACCATGCGGGTTAATACGGCATGGCCCCTGGAGACATATCCTGCAACACAGACCCGTATCTCCGAATCCGCACTGCGGTGATTGTTTATCTAAACGGTCCCACAGGGTGTCCAGACCTTTTTCTTTCGCTATTTCCATAAGCTCTTTTGCAACTGGATCGCTGGTTTTTTCTTCAATATCAACCATTTTCTCTACCCCTTTGTTGTTGGTTAAAGGTTTAAAAGTATTATTTAATAATGCTCCGTATCAGTTAAGCATCCTTTTCAATTAATAATAAGGCATCTGTCGGACATTGACTGACACAGACAGGCGTTTCATAATCCAAACATAGATCGCATTTCACCGATTTTCCTTCCTTGGTCATCTGTATGGCGTCGAATGGACAGGCCGCGATACAGTTGCCGCATCCGTCGCATATCTTGGCATCGATATACACGTAACCGTCATCCTGCTGGATTATGGCATTCTCAGGACAGGCATCCACGCATTTGGGTTTCTTGCAGAAAACGCATCTTATCATTTTCGGTCTTCCCTTCTTCTCGATGATGGTGATGCGCGAAATAGGATTGAGACCCAATTGGGATATCTCTGAAGTACTGCTGGCTTCACTATGCACCAGTGCGCACGCATTCTCGCAAGAATGGCATGTGACACATAATTTGGCGTTGAAACGCACTTGCCTCAAAATATTCACCTCGGATATTTGGTATTATTTAACATTGATAGTAGGGCAATAGTACAATTCAGGTCCGATAATTAGGTATGTTGTCCCACCGCAGTGGCCATACAATTAATAATATTAATATGTTTTGAGACCTTTGATTTGTCCTTCCCATGCCTATGGAATCGTATAAGAATGCATGGGACATGCAAGGAAGACCGGATCGCGATATGGGCGATGCGTTGTGATGGCCTGAAATCCTTTATCCAGGGAGTGGAATGCTACATCTTTTTTGTCCTGACATTAATGATCTATATTTTAAAAAATTTGACATGGTTACAACTCCCATATATTAATTGATAAATAATGCTATTCATTGAAGGATAGTTACTATTGAAAGGCGATCGGGCAAGTATCTTCGATGACTTTTACCATGATTATACTTAAATATGGATATTTAGAATAGCGCTGAATAGATTGAGTCAACAATCAGCGGTTTCAGGTGATCATCAAATGAGAAAGAAGACTGAGAAAAAGGCAGACCCTGTGGGAGCTGGCCTCCACGGCGACCGGAACCTTCCGGATGGTGATATTCTGGAGCGTATGAGGAATGAGCGGGTGCGAACCGAGGAAGAGATTTTCATACTTATGAAGGAAGCAGGGAAAGGGCTTTTTCAGAGTCAGGTGGAACTGAAACAGGCCCCCTGGAAAGTTGTCTGGTTAAAACAGGACCTGATGATCGAACGTCAGGAAAAGATCATTGAACTGCTATCCAATATCAACCGAAATATGGAACGATTGTTGGCAAAATGATTATAATTTTTATTGATTCAAAGAGATGATGGATATGTTGGGAGCATGTTTGGAACATGGTTATTATCGGGGTGAAAGATGCCCTGTTTGCGATCAGCCGGGAAAATTTCTCATGAATGACGGTGAAATGGAGTCCATCGGACGCATGATGGCTGGAATATTACGCCATTTTCCCGCGAAGTTCAATCTACCCATAGATCACACCGGTTGGGTGGATCTCATAGGTTTGATCGAAGCGATCAAGAGCCGAAGAAAGCAATTCTACTGGTTGAGACAGCATCACTTACGAGCAATGGTGGATACTGACAAAAAAGGACGTTATCAAACCGTGGGTAATTCGATACGCGCAACTTACGGACATACCATTGACGTGGAACCAGATCTACCGCAAACGAACATTCCCGACGTGCTTTTTTATCCCACTAGCCATGCGGAAACGGATATGTTGCTGGAAAGTGGCCTGATGCCGGTGGATAGAAAGAAAGTGCATTTAAGCAAGACATTGGATTCTGCCATGATCGCAGGGAAATTCCGTGTCGATGAACCGGTCATCATTCGGGTTGACGCCAAGGGAGCCATACTGGGAGGCTATTCCATTGGAGAAGCTGGTAGTACTGTATTCATCGCTAAGGAGATACCTCCGAAATATTTGTCACAGATAGATGAAGAAGACCATGGCGAGATGCGCTTGATAAATCTGGAATAGAGTTTTTTTCGCCATTAGTGCTAATGAAACCCTTGCGTATTGTTTCTCGGTAATCCGGGTTAGGTATTTCTCATTGACATTCCAGTTCTAAATATTTTCATAATAATGTTTATATAGCACAAACGACATTGTTGTTAAATGTGAGTATACAACCCGAGGTTGTTAACCATGAGTGCGCAAGCCCCCGCCGATAAGGCCATTTCCATCGACGAGCTGTTGATGGTATTGGAGAATCCTACTCGAAGGCAGATATTGGCCAAGTTGACGAGGGAAAGGCATTACCCGCTCCAGTTATCGAAGGAACTGAACGTGTCGCAGCAGTCAATAATGAAACATATGAAAGTGCTGGAGGAATATGGTCTTGTAAAAAGTGAAATGCAAAGAAGCCCGGGGGGCCCGCCCAGGAAACAGTATGTCCCTGCAGCGCACTTCTCCATCGAGATATATCTATCCCCTGATACGTTCAGGGCAGAACTGCGGGATCAGTCCAAACACTTGAGAACCCAATTACCAACTGTCTCCGATGCGGCAACCAGAGATGTGGGTGAGAAGGTCATCCGCTTTGGCCGCGAATTGGAGCGGTGCATCAACACTCCGGATTCCCGGGAATGTCTGAAAAGCATATCGGAATTGATCAGGAGAATGAACCAAGAGATCGAGAAACGCGAGTCGCAGCGAGATATGTTGTTGAAACTGCGCTCAGTTGCTTTGAGGGTTGGGCGCGAGGTGATCGGGGAAATGGCGGACAGTTACACTACCCGGAAGATATTATATTATTATATCGAGGAGGACGAAATGGATATCGATTCGCTCTCGGAAGAGATGGATATGCGGGTGAAGGTGATCGAGAAAGCAGTGAAAAAAATGTTTAACGAGCTGTTCACGGAGGAATGAAAATGCGGATATTCAACCTCATCAGGACAATGGCGATCATGGAAAACATCATGATGTTCGAGAAAGAAGGATTTGCAGTCAACATTCTGTTCGAAGGGAACGCTTTTCCGTTTCAAGCGTTTCTGCAAATGGACCCAATGGAATCAAATGAACGAAAGTCACCGGAAAGAAATGAGGAACCCACCGAAGAGGTGCTTAAAAAATGGCATGGAAAGCAATAATGTTTCTTCATCCCTCCCGAGAAAGTGGAATGGGATAAGGACAAAGCACAAAATCAATATCAGTAAATCAAAAAGGAAGTGATGAAAAATGGGAAAAATAATTGGAATCGATCTTGGAACCACAAACTCCGCCGTTGCCGTCATGGAAGGCGGCGAGCCCACGGTAATTCCCAATGCGGAAGGGGCAAGGGTCACGCCATCAGTAGTGGCCGTGACCAAGAACGGGGACCGTTTGGTGGGTCAGATCGCGAAGAGACAGGCGATAACGAACCCCAAGAACACAGTTGCCTCCATAAAGAGGAAAATGGGGACAAAATATCGAGTAAAGATGGGTGGCAAGCAGTACACGCCACAGCAAATATCCGCAATGATCCTTCGGAAGCTGAAGGAAGATGCGGAGAACTACCTGGGTGAGAAAGTGGAGGAGGCCGTGATCACGGTCCCTGCTTATTTCCACGATTCCCAACGCCAGGCGACCAAGGATGCCGGGAAGGTTGCCGGTCTGAAGGTGCGGCGTATCATAAACGAGCCCACTGCAGCGGCCCTTGCATACGGTCTCGACAAGGAGAAAGAGATGCGCATACTGGTATTCGACCTTGGCGGCGGCACATTCGACGTGTCCATTCTCGAGATCGGGGAAGGCGTGTTCCAGGTCAAGTCCACAAGCGGGAACAACCTTCTTGGAGGAGATGATTTCGACAAGAAGATAATTGATTGGATGGCGCGGAAGTTCAAGAAAGAGAACGGCACTGATCTTCGCAAGGACCCCACCACGCTGCAGAGGCTGAAGGACGCTGCCGAGAAAGCCAAGATCGAACTATCCGGCGTACCGCAGACGAACATAAACATACCCTTCATAGCGCAGGTTGAAGGGGAGGCAAAGCATATCGATTACAATCTTACCAGAGCCGCCTTCAACAAACTGACCAGTGATCTCATCGACAAGACCATGGGTCCCACCAAGAGGGCAATGAAGGATGCCGGTTTCAAGCCGTCGGATATAGACAAGATACTTCTGGTAGGGGGTTCCATCAGGATACCTGCCGTGCAGGATGCTATAAAGAATTATCTTCACAAGGAGCCCTCCAGAGATATCAATCCCGACGAGTGCGTATCCGTAGGCGCGGCGATCCAGGCGGGTGTGCTTGGTGGAGAGGTGAAGGATCTCCTGCTTCTGGACGTTGCGCCCTTATCACTGGGCATTGAGACCCTTGGCAGCGTTATGACCAAGATAATCGATAGAAATACAACCATTCCAACGTCCAAGAAGAAGATATTCTCCACCGCTGCTGACAGCCAGCCTGCGGTGGACATACACATCCTCCAGGGAGAGCGGCCAATGGCTCCCCAGAACAAGACGCTTGGCAAGTTCTCGCTGACGGGGATCCCGCCGGCTCCCAGAGGCGTGCCGCAGATAGAGGTGCAGTTCGATATTGACGTCAACGGCATACTTCACGTGTCGGCGAAGGACATGGCCACTGGTAACGAGCAGGATGTGACCATCACAGCCACTGCGAGATTGTCGGACAAGGAGATCGAAAAGATGCAGAGCGAAGCGGATTCCCATGCCGAGGAAGATCAGGAGAAACTGAAGCTCATAGAGGCGAAGAACAAGGCGGACACACTTGTATATTCCACGGAAAAGGCCATGAAGGAGCACAAGGACAAGCTCGATGAAGGCAAGATAGATGAAGTGAAGGAAGCAATCAAGAAGGTGAAAAATGCCTTGGAGGGTGAAGACGCCGACGAGATCGACAGGGAGTGTGAGGAACTCATGGAGATATCGCAACAGCTGTTCGCGGCCATGTATCAGGGGACTGGAGATAATATGGACCACACCGGTTTCGAGGGAGCTTCAGGTGGCGGTGATGCGGACGAAGACGTTGTCGATGTGGACTACGACGATGTGGACTGATATTGTTGATAAGAGGGGCATTTCGCTCCTCTTATCTCTTTTTTCGTTCACGCTTAAAATTTTTTCTATTTATCTCGGATGATATGAGGGTTCACAATGGCACAGAGAGATTATTATGAGGTGCTGGGTCTCAAGAAGAACGCCTCCTCCAACGAGATAACCAAAGCGTATAGAAAACGGGCCTTGAAGTACCACCCAGACCGAAATCTGGACGACAAGAAGGCCGAGGAGAAGTTCAAGGAGGCCACCGAGGCTTACGAGGTGCTTTCGGACGGTGAGAAGAAGGCACAGTACGATGAGTTTGGCCACGATGCCCAGGACCTCGGCGCCGGGGGGTTCCGTTACACGTCTGGTTTTGACATCAACGATGCGATGAATATCTTCATGCGGGATTTCGGTGGGAGAGGGGGAGGTTCCGACAACGATATATTTTCAATGTTCGGCGGCATGGGCGGGAGCCGCTCCCAAAGAGGCGAGAATCTGGAGTATACGGTGTCCATTCCGTTGAAAAAGGCATACGAGGGTGGCAAGGTCTCCATAACCATTCCAAGGACCGTGGACTGCTCCGACTGCAAGGGGACGGGGGCGAAAGGTGGCAAGCTGAAAACCTGCCCGCAGTGCAAGGGCAGCGGGAGAATACAGAGCGGGCGCTCCGCCGGCATGGGTCAGATGTTCATGAGCATTGGCGCCTGCCCGTCCTGTGGGGGAAGGGGGAAAACCGCTGCCAAACCCTGTGACCGCTGCGGGGGTCGGGGGAGCAGGTCCGAAAGAAGCAATATCAGCGTGACCGTCCCCCGGGGCATCAGGTCCGGGAAGAAGATGCGGCTGCGCGGTAAAGGAAATGCTGGGGGGCCGGGGGGGCCTCCGGGCGATCTCTATCTCGGGGTGGAGGTAACGGATGATGAAAAGTTCAGGCGGGAAGGGGATGACCTGTACCGTGATATAATAATTCCATTTTACAAGGCCATACTGGGGGCGGAGATAGAAGTTCCCACAATGAAAGGACACTCGCGGGTGAAGGTGCCGGCCGGTATACAACCGGGGACAAAACTCAGAATGAAGGGGAAGGGGATGCCGAGAATGGGTGGAAAAGGATACGGTAATCTCTATGTCGTAATCGGGGTGAATATACCCAAACGATTATCGGAAAAACAGAGGGAATTGATAGCAGAATTCGAAAGATCCGAATGATGTTCATAAGTATTTTTTCAGGCTCTCCATATGCTCTTCATAGGCCCCGATGACAATTTCCGTGGCCCCGAAGAACTCTGAAAAATCCAGGTCCTTCAGCAATCGCTCGTAACCAACGAATACGGCCCTGTCCTCGTTGAGTCCCCATTTGGCCATTAAGGAAGTGTTGTTCAGGCGCAGAAGATGCTCGAATATGCCGCAGAGGTCTCCCCCCGATATCTTCAAACCCTCGCATCTGAAGCTTATGGAAGATTCTTTTAGAATAATATAGAGGTCTATGACCCTTTCTTTGCCCGGGATCTTCACCTTGAAGCCGTTGGTATATTGGGTAATATTATCGTATTTCGCTTTTTTTATGAATTTTTTGATCTTGGCCATTTCTGTCATTTATAAGCCTCCTGGAACGGATGCTAATACATAGTAATTATATTATTATACCTATTTGAATATCCCAGATACCCTGTGGTCAAAACGAAAGCAAATTAATTATTAAATAACACCGTTATATGCTTATTATCCATATCCAATAACAGGGCGGCATACATGAAGAGGCTTTTTTTTTGTATCCTGATCATTATATTATTGACCGGATCAATATCGGTAATACACGGTCATAACGCTTCCGGGGGAAATTCCACCAGAGCGCCCGGGGAGATCGGAGATTCCTCCATATCCGGCAGGATAGTACCGCCCAATGCGACAATGAACACCTGCTGCCAGAGTTCGGTCCCATTTTTCGATAACACCACCGGAGAGTTCAAAATGGGCGATCTAACGGATGGTGAATACCGGATAGCATTTGCCTCGCCAGGGTATGAACCCCACCTTGAAATCATACAGATCAATGGTTCCGATATAGAGTTAGGGACCATACGTATGGGAAAGGAGGGTGCGACTCCCATTTCTTTTTTCGTCACTGTGGGGCCCTGGTTGGATGGTGATGGCAACGGGATTTCAGGGATAAATGTTTCTTATGTGGTGAATGGCGAAAGTTACTGGAACATTAGCGATGTTCACGGTATCGCATGGATCGAGGGACCGATGGAATCCATCGAGAACGGTTCTGCTATTACTGCGAGCTTCCAATCCAGAGAATTGAAGTGGAATTGGAATTTAGAAAGTGCACCATACGATGCCTTTGGCTCAAAGGAAGAGGAATCCATGGGATACTATCGAATATTGATCATAATTATCGGCGTTCTCCTGGTATTGATCGTGGGGATCTTGCTTATAGCTCGTATTTTCTACGGTGGGAATATCGATAAAAAGCTGTGATTTCCTTGCAATGATTCAGCTGAATTCTTCCTTTTGGCTATATTTTTCAATGCGCAACCTACAGATAAAAGAAATACGGAATGAAAACTAATGGAGAATTTTTAAAAACCATTACTTCCTTGGAGGTTTGAACATTCCCGATTTTACAAACAAAGGTGATCATTCTGGTTGATGACAATATTGATGAACTGAATGCGATGGTATCCGGACTGAAAAGACGGCTTGAAGCGGCCATAGAGGACGGAATAATTGACAGGCAGGAGAACGAGGACGTCATGTGGAGGATAAAGGAGATCGAGATGTCCATCCTCAACGATGGAATAATCACGAAAAAGGAACGGGCCCTGATGCGCGAAGCCCAGGAAATGCTCGACTCCTATTACTCGAGAGCCGAGAAAAAAATATAGATCAATTCTTTCTGCTGCCCGGTTTCTCCATCTCCAGTCCCCTTGCACAGAGTGGGCACGCCTCTTTTTCGAACTGCTCGAAGTTGAGATACACCAACGAGGCGAATGGGGTCCCCTCGAAATTCCGTATGTCGTTCCTCCGCACCATGGAGACCACTTTCAGTACTTTCACCCCGGCCTTTTGCAGCAGTTGCACCACCTCTCTCACGCTTCCCCCCGTGGTCACCACATCCTCTATCACTGCAGCTCTTGCACCGGCAGGAACGTCAAGCCCCCTTCTGATGGTCATTTTACCGTCCCCGCCCCGTTCCGCGAACACGAATGGGATACCCATTATGTCGGCCACCTTGTACCCGATGACCAGCGCGCCGATGGCCGGTGAAACGATGTAATCCACCAGCGGGAGAAGTTGTATTAGCTCCAGTGCAAAGAATTGGACGTCGCCGGGGCGCACCAGGGCTTTCGCGCACTGTATGTAGTTCTCCGAATGGAGTCCAGAACTTAGCTGGAAATGACCGCTCAGAAGGGCCCCGGACTCCCGCAACCGTTCCAATATTATATGTTCGTTGTCGCTCACAATACCCTCTCCATTGCCTTTTTTACCAATTCGTTGATCTCTATTACCCTGGTCCCTGACGCTTCATGGTACCCGTCATCCCGGGAAGCATAAATAATGGACCTCGAAGCATTGAAGATTAATTTATCCTCACCTATAGCCTCTATGGATCCCTCCACGGAGCCTCCCTGCGCACCGATCCCCGGAACCAGAATTATTGAATTTCCCACCCTTTTCGATATCTCTTCTAGGTATTCGAGTTTCGTGGCCCCGGCTACGGCGCCGCAGTTCGAATAACGGAATATCTCGTCGCTTATCTCCTTGTACAGTGGTTTTTCACCGTACAAAAAGAACTGCTCGCTGCCCGGGTTCGACGTGAAATTCAGTACAAATAAATATTTATCCTCGTAGTCCAGAAACTCCCCGAGCGAGGAAAATCCGAGAAGGGGGTTTATTGTGGTCGCATCCGCATCGTAGTATTCGAATATCTCCCTTGCGTACGCCTGGTTGGTATGCCCGATGTCACCTCTTTTTGCATCCAGTATGAGTAGCGCCTCGTACCCGCGTATCCGCTGGCAGACGCCCTTCAGCTGTTCGAGGCCCTGGGGCCCGTACTGCTCGAAGAACGCTATGTTCGGCTTGTAGCCCAGCACCAGCTTGTGGGTCGCATCGATTATCTTTTCAAAGAAATCTGCAATGCGTCCGATCTCATCGTACCCCGGTGGCATTTTTTCTATAACCGGATCCAAACCCACTACCAGTCTGGAACCTGTATGTGTCTTCCGATCTTCGTATTTTTCGAGAAAGTTCATAACAGCTCACCCCTTATGTCTGCAAGAGTGGCCCCGTTCTCATGTAGGTATTTTTCGAGTCCGGCAGATACCTCTTCGGTAAGATCCGGATTCTTGAATAGACCGCTGCCAAGGGCAATCAGGTCAGCCCCTACAAGAAGATATTCCAGCGCCGACCACTGATCCACAATTCCACCATGGGCAATAACGGGGATATCCAATTCTTTTTTTATGTCATATACCATCTTCACTCCCACCGGTCTTATGGCCGGCCCCGACAATCCGCCGGTTACGTTACCCAGAACGAATTTTCTCAGCACGGGATCCACCTTTATCCCCCCAAGCGTGTTGATCAGTGACAGAGCGTCCGCACCGGCTTCAACAGCCTTCCGCGCCACCTCAACTACATCGCTGACATTTGGGGAAAGCTTTGCTATTAACTGTTTTCGTGTGACCGCTTTTACCGCGTCAACGGCCCGAAATGTTTCCCGGGGATCTTGCGAGGTCTGCATTTTTATAGCTACATTCGGGCAGGAAAGGTTCAATTCAAGAGCATCTATATATTCGATATTGTCCAATAGCAGGGCCAGATGCACTAGTTCCTCCGAGGTTCCACCGGCGATACTCACTATTATGTTAGTCTTGTGTTCTTGGAGATAGGGGAGTTGATCGCTTATAAATTTGTCAATTCCGGGATTTGCTAGGCCAATGGAATTCAGCATGCCCGAATCAACCTCCGCTACACGGGGCAGCGGGTTACCCGGTCTCGGGAGTGCAGTAACCGTCTTGGTAATTATTCCGCCAACCTTATCCAGTCCAACTTCTTCATCGAATTTTTTCCCATAACCCACTATGCCTGAGGCCAGGACAATGGGATTTCGGAACCTTTTGCCAAGGAATAACGTCGATAGTGCCATTTAAAAGATCACCTTCCTTCCCTTGCCAACCGCAAACACAGGACCTTTGGTACATGCCATTTTAATTATATCTGCTTCTCCATCCAAAATCATTACCGGGCAGGCCATGCACATACCCCGTCCGCATGCCATCCGCCTCTCCAGGATCAGTTCGCCGCTTATTCCCGTCTCCATTATGAATTCCTGCACCGATTTCAGCATTCCCTCCGGACCACATGATAGGATATGGTTGGGCGCACCGTTTTTTTCCACATATTCCCGAAAGACATCCACCACTGTTTTTCCGGTTTCTTTGAGTGGAACGAGATATTTATTGAATCCCCCCAGTACCTCGCTGAATTGCAGGTGCTTATCCAGCGCATCGAAGAATGATCGGGAACGTGCCCCAAAGAACAATTGGATTTGCCCCCCCCCCGTTATGTTGAACTGTGAAACTAGGTGAAATATGGGAACTATTCCCATCCCGCCAGCGATCAGGGCAATTTTTTTTCCGTAGTAATTCTCAATCGGGCCCAATCCGTTTCCGTGAATCCCCTTGAACCTGACCGAATCACCCTTTTTCATGGACAGGAGCTTTCTCGTCCCCCTCCCTTTCACCTCTATCAACAAACTAAGCTCTCTTTCCCTCAGTTGAAGGATCGAGAAAGGTCTGTCCAGATAGGAATCATTTCCCGTTTCAAGCATTATGAACTGTCCGGGTGATGCCTTCAGTTCTCCTTGGATTTCAATCTTTAAGAGAATGTATGTGATCCTGTCACATGTGAAAACGGTCCGTTGTGCGATCTTGCCAATGTGTATCAACGGCTTTTTCATCCGGTATACCTCCTTTTATAGAGCCTGCCGTTCTTTACCACCATCTCGATCCTTCCTGAGAATCTTTTTCCGATAAAAGGATTATTTTTACCCTTGGAAAGAATATATTTCTCCTTCAACACGTAATTCCCTTCTTTTACTACCATAAAGGAGGCCGTGCCGCCTACCTCGATTTTCTCTGGTGGAACCGAAAGAAGCGTGGCGGGGTTGACTGCCGTCAGCATATTGTACTGGTGCTTAGTGATCATTCCAGGCTTTATAAGATGGGTGTAAATGTTGAGAAAAGAGGAATCAAATCCCGAAAAACCGAAACTGGCTTCAGTAATCGGACACCTTTTTTCATTCATGGCATGCGGTGCGTGATCGCTGGCTATCATATCTATCTTTCCATCTATCAGTGCTCGGAGTAGGTATTTTCGCGTTTCTTCGGTCCTCAAGGGCGGATTGACTTTGTAATATCCGTCACTGTAGTCGATATCCTCCGTTGACAGGAATAGATGATGCGGCGTCACCTCGCAGGTGACGGGTAAGCCTGCCTTTTTTGCTTCTGCCACGCTCTCGATACCCTCTATGGACGAAACATGGCATATATGCAGTCTCGATCCTACCTCATGGGCCACCCTTATATTCCTCTTTATGATGCAGGCTTCATCTTCTTCCGTGACAGAAGAAATCTTCAGTAATTCAGTCATTTCAGTTCTCTCCATGTGTCCCGGTGAAAGATAGTTCTCGCAATGGCTCATTACCGCCATCCCGCGGCTCTTTGCCTCCTCGAAGACCTTTCGAAGGACCCGCTCATCCACAATGGTTTTACCGTCATCGCTTAATGCCTGGACACAATCCGGGTACTTGTCGATTGGCGCCATTGTCCTGCCCAGAAGTCCCATGGTTGCTGCCCCGTTGATATTGGCCTCGGCAAGACCCATGGCATTTGCTCTATTTTCGAGAGAACGAATAATGTTGGGGTCGTCAAGGGCGGGTGAAGTATTCGCCATCATGGCGACCCTGGAAATCCCGTTTAGAAGGGCTGCCTCAAGACCGGATTCCAGACCTTCCTTGTACCCATGTCCAGGTTCCCTAAGGTGAGTATGCACGTCTATCATAAGGGGATATATTTCCATGCCATTCAGGTCAACCAGGACATCCGCTGATCCTGGCTCATTTGTCCCTGAGGGGACCATGGCGGTAATGATGGAATCCCGAACATGCAGGTCCACGAGCCTACCTTCAAGTAGTGCTCTTGAAAAGACCTTCATAAAACACCCCTCATGTGAATTGATTTACAGAAAGCAGAGTCGGGATATTGAATCATATGACATAAGAGACTATATTGTCTAAGTTCCCCGGAAAAATAAGCACGGGTGGATATGCAATCTTGCGCAAATTTTGGGTAATGATTGAAGAAAACCATATTAAAAGAGAATGATGGGAGACCACGGTTATTAACTTATCGCGTAATTTTTTCCCATGAACAGATTGGATGGAGAGAGTGCATCTCTTTAAATAAATATAATTTCCATTCGTGTAGTAAACCTTTATATCGTGGAATACATTACCAGCCGAATATTTTTTCATAGAATCCCATAAAGGAGGAATTAAGTTGGGGAAAAAGAAGAAGGTATCACGATCCCAGATGAGAAAGGCGAAGGACAGATGGAAGTCCAAAGAATGGTTTAATATTTATGCACCCGTTATGTTCAACAAGTCCGAGATAGGCAACACCATGAGCAATGACGCTAGTAGTGTAGTCGGAAGGACCCTCGATGCAACTCTGCACGAGATCATGGGTGATTTTTCAAAGATACATATCAAACTGAAATTCAAGATTAACGATGTCGTCGGAAACGACGCTTATACCAGATTCATCGGGCATTGTTTGACAAGCGATTACATAAGGAGATTGACCCGGAGGAAAAGGTCCAAGATGGACGCGGTTTTCGATGTTCTCACGAAAGACGGTTATCTCGTCCGGGTGAAACCCCTGGCTATGACCGAACATAGGATCCAATCGTCCCAGAAGAGGGCGATTCGCGAGAGGATGAAAGAGGTTGTGGAAGGTTTCGCAAGGGAAAATATCATGAGCGAGTTCGTGAAAGGTATGGTATTTGGTAAACTCCCGGTGGAGATATTTCGCGTCTGCAAGAAGATATATCCCATGAAACGGATAGAGATACGTAAATCTGAGATACTTAGAGCTCCTGCCAGCACGCCGGACGAGGGAATGGAGGAGGAGAAACCTGAGGAAGAGGAAGTGGAAGAGGGAGCGGAAGAGGTAACTGGGGAAGTGGCTGAAGCGGATGCCGTTGTGATGGCTGCGGTAGAGCCCGAAGAAGAAATTGCTGCAGACGTATAGAAACTTCAAAAGGAGTGGGAAACAGCTCAGTTCACGATATACGGGACCGTTTTTTTCCCTAGCACGGTGAATTAGCCCCATATAAGTGATATTATGGACAAGGAGATTCTGGCCAAGTACAGGAAAGCGGGGAAGATTGCCGGAAAGGTCAGAGAATACGGACTGCGTCTGATAAAAGAAGGATCCCTATTTCTGGATGTCGCCAACGCCATTGAAAAGAAGATTATCGACCTGGGGGGCAACATTGGTTTTCCAACTAATATTGCAATAGACGAGCAGGCGGCCCACTACACTCCCTGCATCGCCGATGAACTAAGGTTCCGGAAGGGTATGGTGGTGAAACTGGATGTGGGCGTCCATGTGGATGGTTACATAGGGGATACAGCCTCCACGGTTGAAGTGGGAAGCAACGATAACAGAATGTTGATCCAGGCCAGCAGAGAGGCTTTGCTAAATGCACTTGACATTGTAAGGGGGGGAATAGGGTCGGGTATGATCGCCGCCACAATCGAGGATACCATACGTTCATTTGGATTCAGGCCAATATCGAATCTCACGGGGCATGGCCTTGGGCAATATAAACTGCACACCGGAGTGGCCATTCCCAATGTGCGCGGACCTGAAAAGGATGTACTGAAAGCAGGAGAAGTGGTGGCCATAGAACCATTCGCCACAAAAGGGGAAGGTTGGGTGAAGGAGACCGACTCCAGTCATATCTACCAGTTCATACGGGATAAGAGGGTCAAGGATGCCAGTGCACAAGAGCTTCTCGGTTATATTTCGGGGAGATGGCCGAATCTCCCCTTCTCGGAGCGTTGGTGCGGAGAATTCATGGAACGACCGCGTCCCGCTCTTACAAGACTCGTCAGGTCCAGGGCCATATCGTCCTACCCGATTCTTCGGGATCGTGGCGGTGGAATGGTTTCCCAGGCGGAACATACTCTGCTGGTGACCCACGATGGATGCGAGATACTTACCTGACCGACCTTAAAAAATATTTTCCCAATGGGGGTACAATTGTGAGCGAGCTTGAAGAATCATCTGCCCGGGATTTTGTAAATATTGCAGAGCTGCTGGCCGGGAAGCACACCGATCACGTGGTGAAACTGCGAGGTTGGATATACCGTACCCGGTCGTCGGGTCGTCTCGTGTTCCCCGTGATCAGAGACAGTTCCGGACAGATACAGTGCACGGTTTTCAAGGGAAGCGTGTCGGAGGAGGATTTCACGGCGGCCAAGAAGGCACTGGTGGAATCCAGTGTGGTGATAAGCGGGAAGGCGGTGGCGGATAAGAGGGCTCCGGGCGGTTTCGAGATACAGGTTGAAAGTTTTACCGTGGTCCATTTCGCGGAAGTCTTCCCAATAACGAAGGACCAGAGCATAGAGTTCCTGGCGGACAAACGGCACCTTTGGCTGCGAAGCGCGAAGATGACCGCCGTATTGAAGTTGAGAAGCACCGTATTCGGAGCAATTCATGAATATTTCCGCGACGAAGGTTTTTACGAGTACCAGAGCCCCATATTCCAGGCAGTGCAGTGCGAGGGCGGTTCGACCCTTTTCAACGTGGATTATTTCAAGCAGAAGGGGATATTCCTGGCCCAAACCTGGCAGCTGTATGCGGAGCCAGCCATATTCAGTTTGGAAAATATTTACACGATTTCGCCGTCCTTCAGGGCCGAGAAGTCAAAGACGTCACGGCACCTGACCGAATACTGGCACGCAGAGATGGAAATGGCGTGGTCGAGTTTCGAGGACATCATCCGCCACGGCGAAGCTTTGATAAAACATGTGATCGGAAAAGTTCTAGATGTCAATGGAAAGGAACTTGAGACACTGGGGCGGGATGCTACGAAATTGGAGGCCAGCCTTAATAAACCCTTTATCAGAATGACATACGACGATGCCATCGCGCTTTTGCGTGAGAAGAGCGGCATCGATGTGACCTGGGGCAAGGACCTGAGAACCGTGGAGGAAGACGAGTTAGTCAAGAATTTCGACCGATTCGTTATAGTGACCCATTACCCGAAATCGGTCAAGGCATTCTACATGAAAGAGGACCCGGATAATCCGGAGGTGGTTTTCGGTACGGATTTCCTTGCTCCTGAAGGATACGGAGAGATAATCGGCGGGAGTCAGAGGGAAGAGAAACTGGAAGAGATCGAGCGAAAGCTCGTGGAGATGGGAGAGAAAGTCGAGGAATACAGTTTCTATCTCGATACCAGGAGATACGGTTCGGTCCCTCACGGCGGCTTTGGCATGGGGGTGGAACGACTGATATCGTGGCTCTGTGGGCTGGATAACATAAAGGACGCCATCCCATTTCCCCGGACGCTCACGAGATATTATCCGTAATACAGATCATTATATCGATGAGTAATTATACATTTGAGTGACAATATAAATCGGTGATAAGATGCACGAACTCGTAGGGAAATATGTAAAGGATACAAATGACATTGAACTGGGTACGATAGTTGATCTCAAGGACGGCTATTTCGAGATCGAGGAAGGCGTTTTCGGAACCTTCTTTCTGGATGTGGCCATGGTGGTTGCTGTGGGTGAAGCAGTTGGACTGGACGCCAGCATCCAAACCGTACTGCACAACAAAAAGGTGCTCGATAAGGAAGGAGAGGAACTGGGCACGGTTCACGATGTGATGGAGGCTGACGATGTCATGGATTTCATACTTGTGGCAGTAGGTGAAAAATTGTTCTCCATCCCCATCGAGAACCTTCATCGTATAGGCGACGTGCTTGAGCTTAATATCGACCGGGAAGAAGCGGAATACATCCAGGAAGAGCACAGTTTCCGTGAAGAGATAGTTCACAGGATAAAGGGATTTCTCCATATGGATTAAAATTATTTTTTTTTACCAACCCTTAACGGTATATTTCCCCGGGGCGCGCTTTCGAGTCTCATCAACCCTACTCGGATTAGAATTTCGATGAAGGTCCATACCCGTTTCGAGACCGGTTCTATCCTTTCCTTGAACTCCTCATCCATTATGGCGCAGATCTCCGCCAGGTGCTTCCTGCCGTCGCAGAGGATCCATATGCGGGTTCCAAGCTCGTCCAGCGGCCGCCGAATGTGGCTTACCCCTCCGAATTTTCGGTATAGAAATCTTTCGAAAGAACGGAACTCTTTTTTGTAGGTGATAACGACCTTCTCATTCTCCATTTTCCAGCGAACGGGATTCCTCGTGGGATATATGGCGGAAAGTTTTTCGAGTTTTCCTTCCATACCCAGTGCCGTCATCCCAAATCACCCTTTGATCTGCCCTATTCGCGCCTTCTCCATTTTACAATTCCACCTTTTGGAACTTTCCCCTACCACTTAGCGGCATGGTGGCATCGAATATCGCCTTTGCAGTGGTACCGTCGGAACTGCTGGGATCAAGCGACGACCCCCTCTGATTAGTTATTATTTTCATATCCCGATCGGCCTGGAACCTCGTGGCCATGGCCCATTCTAATTCCCGGTACGTAAAAATATCGATATCGTCATCCACGACGAAAACGTGCTTCATGGACGTGTGGGCCGCAAGGGCTAATTTTCCAGCCGTCATGCCGTCGTCCTCATTTCGTTTTTCTATTGAGACTGCACCGTGCAGCCAAGAGCATCCTCCGGGTGTGAGAAGAACATTTCTCACGTCGATTCCCTCGTTTTGCACTACGTCGTAGATCCTTGCTTCCCGGGGCATGCCCATCAGAAGGAAATGCTCGTAACCGCCTGGGAGAATTGCGTGAAATACCGGTTCGTCACGGTGGTATATCCGCTCAACCTTCAGAACCGGTTGTTGCCTTACGTGGTCACGGGTTCCGGTTATATCCACGAAGGGACCTTCATCCCCTAGCTCAGCCGTAAGCCGTCCAAGCAAAACATACTCGCTGCCGGCCGGGACCGCGCAGCCGTTCTCCATTTCATACAGTTCGATATCCCCGTTCCCTGTAATGGAAGAAATTGAATTTGCGATTTTATATTCCTCCACATCCGGGGCAACCGATATGGCTCCGGCGATGGCCACCTCCGGCGGGACGCCTATGGCGATTGCTACCTGAAGCTCTTTTCCTGCTTCCACGGCCGCCCTGTAGCGGCGGTGAAGATCGCGCTCTACCAGCCTTACCGTTCCCGTGGTACTGCCGGTGACCATAACGCGGTGATAAGAGATATTTCCGGTACCAACGGCCCCGACCGAGAATACGGAAGCTGTGAGATAGGGACCGCCGTCACCGGGGTAGAAAAAGGGAATCGGGATTTTACCTAGGTCACCGGGCGAGATCTCGTTTTTCAGGAACGGCGCATTATTCACTATGCGCGGGCTGATGGGTTCCCGAATTGCTTTCGATATGAGTGGAAGCAGGTCGTCGGGAGTGGTTGATAGGCACTGTGCGACGAAAGCGCGGTCCGCATAGAGGTTGGCGCATACCCTTGTACCGTTGACGTTGTGAAATAACAAGGGTGTTTTACCGTGGTGAGCGATGATTCGCGATAGCTCCAGCTCAGGCGAGACTTTTTCGGGCGACTCCACGATATCTACGCATCGTTCAATACAAGTACGAAAGTCCATATTATCTGTTCCCGGCAGCCGTTCAATAGAAGGAAAACTCCAGGGGTTTATAATATTGTCAATGGTGAAAATATCGAGATTTTCAGCTTGACAATGTGCGCGGTATCGTCCGCAGGGGTAAAGTCCCTGAGGACGCAGCAGAGCAGTAGGTCTGCGTAATGAAATGAGCGCTTGAAAAAGCAGATGCCGCTTCATACTATTAAAACGTGTTTGTCGAAATACCATTACGTTTTCAGAACTTCAATGGGGGAAATTCGATTTCAATAATGACGCATAAAAATTCGGGAATGTCCTCGAAAACACCGCATAATTATAATAGTTAATTGTGTATACCTACATTATGGCAAGACCGAGAAGTAAAAT
>JASLWR010000019.1 GCA_030740765.1 Thermoplasmatota archaeon | reverse complement strand
ACTCCAGGTTTTCGTTTGAGCTTACTTTTTAGAGCGCGGATAAAACTTCTTAATGTATTCCTCGTCGATCTTCTTCAATTCATCCTTGGGAATACCGGTCAGAAGGTCCCAGCTCAATCCCAAGGTTTCCTCGATGGATCGATCATCATCCTTCCCCTGGGTTATGAACCGTTCCTCGAAAATTGCGGAAAAATCGAGATACTTCCGGTCCCGTTCGGTTAGTGCCTCCTCGCCCACCACAGCCACCAGTTCTCGAAGCTCGCACCCTTCGGCATAGGCAGCATACAACTGGTTTGACACCTGATCGTGGTCGCCCCTGGTCCGACCCTCGCCGATACCCTGTTTCATCAACCTAGATAAGCAAGGAAGAACGTTTACAGGGGGTATGATGGCTTTGCGGTACATATCTCTCGACAGCACTATCTGACCTTCGGTGATGTACCCCGTCAGATCGGGAATGGGATGGGTGATATCGTCGTCCGGCATTGTAAGTATAGGGATCATGGTAATGGAACCTTCCTTACCCTTTATCCTACCGGCCCTCTCGTAGTTACAGGCAAGATCGGTGTACATGTAACCAGGATATCCACGTCTGCCGGGAACCTCTTCCCTGGCGGCAGCGATCTCTCGAAGCGCTTCACAGTAATTCGTCATGTCGGTAAGTATAACAAGAATGTGCATATCCTTTTCAAAGGCCAGGTATTCTGCTGTTGTGAGAGCCATCCGGGGTATGATGATACGCTCGATGGCCGGGTCATCCGCAAGGTTCAGGAAGAGAACGCTTCTCTCTATCGCTCCGGTCCTCTCAAAATCCCTTACAAAGAAATTAGCCTCTTCAGCAGTGGTCCCCATGGCACAGAATATCACCGCGAACTCCTCTTCCTGTCCCTTCACCTTTGCCTGTCGTGCTATCTGTGCAGCGAGATCGTTGTGTGGCAAGCCGGATGCGGAAAAAATTGGTAATTTCTGTCCCCTTACAAGGGTGTTCAAACCGTCGATAGTGGAGATTCCGGTCTGGATGAAATCCTTGGGGTATTCCCTGGCCGACGGATTGATGGGGGCTCCGTTTATGTCAAGCATTATTTCCGGTATGATGTCGGGGCTGTCGTCGATGGGTCGCCCCGTCCCGTTGAAAACGCGTCCCAGCATTTCCGGGGAGCAGGGTATCTTCATGGTCTCGCCCAGGAACCTGACACTGGTAAGCTCGGTATCCAGTCCCTTTGTACCCTGGAACACCTGGATAACAGCCTTGTCCATGTGGGTCTCCAGCACCTGTCCAAGACGCATTTTACCCATGGGATCCCTGATCTTCACCACCTCTCCATATGCCACTTTCTCCACCTTCTCCACCACCAGCAACGGCCCTGAGATCTCCTTAACCGTGGAATATTCCTTGTCCTTTAATTTTTTAAAGGAACTCTTCGAGGTTTCAATCGTCTTTCCAGCCCCGGAAACCTCAATATCATCATCCTCAATCAGATCGAATACCATTTCCTCGCTCATTTGGACCCCTCCAGTAGTTTCGAGAAGGTCTTTTCAATCAATTTGGTAACCTGTTTGGAATCTCTGTCGAAGGTCTTGTTGTCGATATACTTCAATCTGGAGATTTTCTCTTTCATATCCCTCTGTGCCTTCAAAACGTCGATACGCACTCCTTTCTTCAGGGCATCGTTCAATCGATCGAAGTAATCCAGCATGATCTTCATCATCTGGTACTGCTTTGTGGTGGGACAATAGGTGTCAACCCGGTGATAGGCGTGCTGCTGGAGGAAATCCTCCCTGATTATCCTGGAAGCCTCGAGAACTATCTGTTCATGATGGGGTAACGCATCCGGGCCCACCAGTTGTATTATCTCCTGAAGTTCGTTCTCCTTCTGCAGCAGTTTCATAGCCTTTTCCCGCAGTTCCGGCCATTCCTCATTGACGTTCTTCTTCCACCAATCGCTGGCCTTTTCGAGATAAAGCGAATAACTCTTGAGCCAGTGGATCGCCGGGAAATGTTTTTTATCTGCAAGGTCAGAATCAAGGGCCCAGAATACCTTCACGATTCGTAGGGTATTCTGTGTCACAGGCTCGGAAAAATCACCACCCGGCGGCGAAACTGCCCCTATAATGGCGATTGAACCCGTTTTCTTTTCCGGCCCGATCACCTGGACGTATCCTGCTCTTTCATAAAAATCTGCCAGTTTGGAGGCTAGATAGGCTGGATACCCTTCCTCCCCGGGCATCTCTTCCAGCCTGCCCGAGATCTCTCTCAAAGCCTCGGCCCATCTCGAAGTGGAATCCGCCATCAATCCTACAGTGTAACCCATATCCCTGTAATACTCCGCGATGGTTATCCCTGTATAAACACTGGCCTCTCTTGCAGCCACAGGCATATTTGACGTGTTGGCGATGAGGATCGTCCGGTTCATCAAAGGTTGGCCGGTCCGTGGATCCTCCAGTTCGGGAAATTCCATCAGTACCTCGGTCATCTCATTTCCTCTCTCCCCACAACCGACATATACGATTATATCCGCATCGCACCATTTTGCAAGCTGGTGCTGGGTAACTGTCTTTCCGGTTCCAAAACCACCTGGTATCGCAGCAGTCCCCCCCTTTGTCAACGGGAAAAATGCATCAAGGATTCTCTGTCCTGTAAGAAGCGGGATCTCGGGATCGAACTTTTTGACGAAAGGACGGGCCATTCTTACAGGCCAATACTGAAGCATGGCGAGGTCCTTTTTATTTCCCTCCGCGTTCACGGTGGCCACGATCTCCTCGATGGTATAATCGCCTTCGCCAGCAAGGAATGTGAGTTTTCCACTGACATCCGGAGGGACCATAATCTTGTGTAATACCACGGGAGTTTCCTGCACCACACCGAGGACCTGGCCTTCGGACACTTCTTTCCCGGCCTTGACCTTGGGAACAAAGTGCCATTTTTTCTGGAAATCCAGTGAATCAACCCTTACACCGCGGGCCATATACATTCCGGTTTTTTTCATGATCTTTGCCAGCGGTCTCTGGATCCCGTCATAAATCATTCCGATGAGGCCCGGTGCCAGCGCAACGGATAAGGGTCGCTCGGTCTGTACAACCTTCTCTCCAGGTACAACCCCTGCGGTCTCCTCATACACCTGCATGGTAGCCTGGTCACCGAGAAGACCTATGATCTCACCTATCAGCCCCTCCTCACCCACCTGTACCACGTCATACATCTTAGCACCTTTCATCCCGTCTGCCTTTACTACTGGCCCAGCAATGAATATGATCTGCCCTTCTTTTGCATTAGTCATCGTACCACCTGATTTTTTGCCTGTTTATTCTGTGAAAACCGTTCAAGGTAATTTTGGGTTGGTATAATTCCTTTCTCGCTATAACAAATCCCTATAAAAAAGTGTTGCTATTTTCTTGCGATTTTAAATAACTATTCAACTCCCCGCCATCTTCGGGAATCCACTTTATTAAACCGATAGGTCCCAGTATTCTTAGTGATACAGGAAATCATCCGGGAATCAGTACATGGCGGAATCACATTTCCTGTAATAATCTCCAATAGGTTCTGAGGATTAAAAAAGGAGAAAATTGAGAAGAAAAATCCATGTTTTATGAGTAAAGGCAATAGACAGAAAACTTTAATTAGCTAATCATAATTAGCGCCAAAAGGCGTACGTTTAATATTCAAAACCACATGAAAATCATTGGGCAAAATATTATGGAAGTGGGGTCGAATGGACTGGTATAAGAAAGTGAGAAAGTGGTTCTCGGAAGGGAACGAAACATCAAATATGATTATCGATTCGAACTGGAATATAAGAGAACATCCTAGTCTCGAAAAAGGTCTACTGGTGGAGAACAAGGACGTTCCATTCCCCATTGGCGTAGCGATAAATGATGAAGTGATCCACGTTTCGATCTATACTACTATAGAGACATATAGCTGGGAAAAAGAACAGAAAGCAGACATATTCAGAGAACTGCTGATCCGCAACGATGAGAGCCGATTTATAAAGTTCGTCCTTGCAAACAGGAACGATGAGATAGTATTGCGGGTGGACCTTGATACACAATACCTGAACAAGAGCGAATTCAACACAGCCATGAGCAGTCTGATACACGGTGGTCGCTGGTGGTTATCCAAGTTTGGAATGTCCGAATACGGGATAGGGAATATGAGCGAGGAAGAGGCACTGGAAATATTGAAATTGGGCATCCAGATCGACCTCAACAGGGGACGGGAAAAAGCCGAAATAATTCAGGATCTAGTGTTGGCGGGTATGAATGAAAGTCTTGCTACAGAAGTGGTTTTCGAGGTTGCGGCAAATCCCATCACGTCAAATGGTACGAAGAAAAGCAAGGAAGAAGACAAGGATAAGACCGACGCATACATACACTGATTTTTCTATAGGTCCCAATATTTTTTCTGGGTATCCAATACGGACCTTATCGTAGCCATACCCAATCCCTTTTTATCCGATATGTCGGTATGCTTGAGAGAGATATCTCTTCCTTGTGTGGAGCCGTAGAAACCCGTTACTATCTCGCTCAACGGCGAAAGAGCGTAGCCTCCTTCCAGGAAAACCGCAAATCGCCCATGGCAAATTTCCCTCGCTAATCCATGGATCCCGTTTAACAAGTCCACGTAACCTTTGCTGGAAAGGTTCAATCCGGCTAACAAATCTTCGTAATGAGCATCGGTCCCCAGAGACACCATTATCATATCAGGATTGAATTGCTTAATAACAGGATGAATTACCTTTTCCATTGCCATCTCGTAACTGGCATCCCCGCAACCGTTGTCAAATGGAATGTTAACCGTAAATCCCTTACCCTTCCCGCTTCCTACCTCGGATATACTACCGGTTCCGGGGAAAATATATCTCTGGTGTGTAGAGATGTACAGAATGTCCTCATTGGCATAGAAGGAATCCTGAGTACCGTTCCCATGATGGACATCGGGATCGATGATTGCAATACGTTGTGCCTTATCAGCCATGGTCATTGCTGCAATGGCAATGTTGTTGAAATAGCAAAAACCCATTGATGAGCTTTCCACTGCATGATGTCCGGGGGGTCTCAGCAAAGCCAGCGAAGTTTCTTTCTTCTCGTATGCCATTTCCGCGGCTTTTATAGCCCCTCCAACCGCCTTCATAGCTATGCTATAGGTCTTTTTCCGGAGGTAAGTATCCGGGTCGATATACCCTTCAGGTGAATCCCTGATCCGGCGAATATATCGTTCCGAATGGTTAAGCATTACATCTTCCACTGTGGCGGGCTCCGGTTTTACTACATTGTTCCAGAGTGATTCGGCTCTCATCTTTTCCACTATTGCTTCCAGGCGTTCCGGACGCTCGGGATGCATGTAATTCTGCTGGTGTTCTAGGTATGATTCGTCAAAGATAAGTACCATTTCAATCACCTGAAATAACTTTACGAAGTATAATAACCCTCAGCAAATATAATTAATCTCCGTTCATTTCTCTGAATCCTTTATCGGAAGCTATCGGGGAAATCGAATTCAACAAATAATACATTAGTATAATATAACGACAATCTTTAATAATCGGTTGAAGGTTATAACAAATAACCCTAAGATACTGAGGTTATTGATGGACCCATTTAGCATAGTCATATATGTTTCCGTATTATTTTTTCTCATATATCTATCCGGGAGATTCTCGGGTGCGGAGACGGCTCTGACTTCCCTGAACGAGATAGACCTTCTCCAGATGAAACACAAAAGAACGAAAAATGTGATTTTCATAGAGAAATTGATGGACGATATGGACCGTACTATAATTACAATACTTATTGGAAACAATCTGGTCAACATCGTTGCATCTTCCCTGGCCACACTTCTTTTTTACAGTCTTTGGGGTAATATCGGCGTCTCCATCTCAGTGGGAGCATTGACATTTCTCTTGCTTGTTTTCGGAGAGATCACACCGAAAGCCTATGCGATAAAGAAGAACCGGAGGATAAGTTCCCGCAATGCAAAAGAGATTTATTATCTCTCGAGAGGTTTGGCTCCCCTGATATCGATGCTGAAGGTAATATCTCGGGGGCTAATGAGCCTAGGTAGAGGTTCCATTGCAAAGGAGGATTTTCACGTCCAGGAATTGAGTATAAAACATCTCGCCGACAAGGGGGCGGATGCCGGAGAGATAAAGGATATCGAAAAGGATATTATATACAGGGTATTCAAATTCGGTGATCTGAAGGTCAAGGATGCCATGATACCCGGAAACGATGTGAAATACCTGGACAAGAAATTATCCGCGATCGAAGCCAAGAAACAGATGCTATACAGGGGATACACCCGTTTGCCTGTAGTAAACAGCCAGAAAATGAAGATTGTAGGTGTGATAAATTCAAAGGATCTTCTCAACAGGATGGAAGAAAGTATCAAGAAATTCATGAGAAAGCCGTTTATTGTCTCCCCCGATGAGGACATAACATCGGTATTCAATACCATGAGAGCGAACCGGTTTCATATGGCCATCGTCGGTGATGATAATCACAAATTCCTGGGAATAATAACACTGGAGGACATCCTTGAGGAACTGGTGGGGGAGATATATGACGAATTCGACCAGGATGAAATGGAAGAAGTAACCTATCTGCTAACTGATGAACAAAAAGACAAGGAAAATGGTCCGATAAAAAAAGAGATTACAAAAGCACAAGTGAAAGAACGTGTAGAAAATAAGAGAGTCGAGGCAAATCCATCGGAAGAAATTGGCCTTGACGTCTCGACTGTAATAGAAGAAAATGTAGAGAAACAAGATATTGCGGAACTACGTCTTACCGGCGAGGCGGAACATTCCATGGAAACGGTGATAAAACGATTTATCGATGAGCTAGAAGTGGACGATGACACAGCAATGAGACTTTATCTGGGAGGATACTGGTCCATGGAAGAGCTGATGGATGCCATACCTGATGACCTCCGATTGGTTGAGGGCATCACCCCCACCATGGCTAGGACATTAGATTCGAAATTAAAACGTTATAAGTAAAAATCATGGATTAATAATGAAATCGGTGGGGGAAAACGTAAAAAAACAATGATGTAATAAAAAAATTCAAAAATATGAAAATAAATTCTGCCAACATCATTTCGCACGGAACTCTGCATCCATGTTTCTCTTTTTATAATATATAATCGTTAATTATATAATCGAAATGGCAATATTAGCTCTATCCCGAGAGACCCAATGGGGTCCAGGTGCTTCCTTAAGAACCAGTTGTTCTCGATTCAGCAGAATCGGTCCCTGTGATTCTGTAATATAATAGCAAAAGGGGTGTTATGGTGGCTAGAAAAAGCGAAATCCCGGAACAGAACATAAGAATATACAAGGATGCTCTTAAGGTAGCCTTTTCCGATGGCTCCCTGAGTGACGACGGAGAGCTCATGTTGAAGAGCCTCGCCAGCCGGTACGAAATAGATGATGAACTTCACGAAGAGCTTCAGTTGGAGGTGTTCATCTACCTTGCCGAACTCCACAAGAATGAAGGAGACTACGAAGAGGCATTGAAATGGTTCAAGGTGCTCACCGATATTGACGAAGACGACGAGTACGCCTGGAGGCAGATGGGTATAATCCATACTGAGGATAATGAATATCAACTTGCGGGCAGAACCTTGAAGAGAGCTCACCAGATATCGGAAAGGGCAAGAAAAGACCTCAAATATGCCGAAAAGGTGGAAAAGAAAGCGGAATACTACAAGAGGCTGACCGTGGAACGAGAGGAAACCGTCAAGAAAAGGGGAAAGAAGAAAAAGAAAGGGCGTGGAAAGAAAAAGAAACCAGTGGTGGAGATAATCGAAGAGATACCGGAGCTTATCGAGGACCCGGATATCGAGATGGAGGATTCCTTCGAGGTTATAGAAGATGAAACACCGCCACCCATGGAATTTGAGTTTTCAGAAGAAAGTGAAGTAGAGATGGAAGAAGTGGTGGGAGAACCCGATTGGGGCGACGACGAAGAAGAGGAAGATGTGGTAGAAGAAGTGGAGGAGGAAGAAGAAGAAGAGGTGGAGGAAGAAAGACCGAGAAGGCGCAGGGGGGAAAGACGTAGCAGGAGGGAACCGGAACCCCCAGAAGAAGACGACGAGGAGGAGGAAGAAGAAGAAAAACCGAGAAGACGCAGCGACGAGAGGAGGCGAAGGCGGGAGCCGGAACCCAAAGAGGACAGGAGAGAACGGCGGAAACCCAGGGAAAATAAAGAAAAAAAGGATAAACCCGATACAATGAAATGTCCGAAATGCCGCTCCACCGTCATAATCCCTTCAAAGAAAAGGCCCGTCGTCGTGAAATGCCCGGATTGCGGTGCTTCCGGCAAGCTTCTCAAATGAGAATAAATCGCCAGGATTAAGCATCAAAATGTATGCTCCAAACGAAGTTGTACTATTGGGGATAGTGGAACGGTATGGAATGGATCGATCTGTTAAGTTTGATATTATTCCTTATGGCCCTGCTTTTCGGATACCTTGCCAGGACCGCAAAGTATGTATGGCGAGATAAAAGGACAACCAGGTTATTTGCCGTTATTGCGATCACCTGCACCCTTTCGGTAATGATTTTATTCTTTGTAATATAACAGTAGCGCATTTATTAGATTTGACACGGGAAGTGTAATGAAATGGCAAGGACGGCCATCGTGGCTATAGGCGGAAATTCGTTGATAGCGGATCAAGAACACAAGTCGGTCGAAGAACAATTCAAGATCAGCAACATCACATGTAAGCATATCGTGGACATGATCGAGGATGGTTGGGATGTAGTTATAACTCACGGGAACGGCCCGCAGGTGGGATTTATTCTCTTGAGAAGCGAGATATCATCTGAACAGATACACTCGGTACCCCTGGATTCTGTGGGCGCCGATACACAGGGAGCCATCGGGTACATGCTGCAGCAGAACCTCTACAATGAATTCCTGAAAAGAAGGATCGACAAAAAATGCTGCACGGTTATTACCCAATGTGTCGTGGATGAGAAAGATCCCGGATTCCAAAATCCCACAAAACCCATCGGACCGGTTTACACGAAAGAAGACGCTATAAAAAAAAAGGAGAGCGAGAACTGGGACATCGTTGAGATACCGAACAAGGGATGGAGAAGGGTGGTCGCCTCGCCTCTTCCGCGGCGCATCATAGAAATGGAGAGCATACGTGAACTGATACATGGAGGTTTCATCGTCATTGCGGTAGGTGGTGGGGGCATTCCGGTGGTGGAAGACAATGAGGGAATTTTGCATGGTACCGCCGCGGTGATTGACAAGGACCTAGCTTCCAGCCTTCTCGCCGCAGATCTTTCGGTCGACCTGTTTTTGATATCCACGGATATCGACAGGGTTTACGTCAATTATGGACAAACAGACCAAATAGCCCTCGATAAAATCACCCTTGCTGATGCGGAAAAGTACCTAGAAGCGGGAGAGTTCGCACCTGGTAGCATGGGTCCAAAGGTCAAGGCGGCGATAAATTATCTTCGGAACGGCGGTACGAAGGTTATAATCACATCCGCGGGCAATATCGGAAAAGCCATCAGGGGAGAGGCAGGGACGCATATTTCCGTGTGAGAATGCGGAGTTTATGGTTTCAGTGCTTTTAGGTGGACATTAATCGGATAATGAGTGACATTCATCGTAGTGCTTTTAAGGTATTCGCCTCTAAAGATCGACAACAATTGTTCAATGCCTAAGCTAAGTATAGGTTTACTATAAATCACCCTTCACAACAAAAAAATCATTATATTCACTTCCCAAGAATTGAAAAATTCGACCTTCGCTCCATTTGTGCAGCCCGCGAATCCATTCTATCATTTATTGAAACTACTCACATTAGTTCAGGAATCCCAGGTGGTCGCCCATCAACCCAACATGAAGAATTACAACCATGAAAAGGAGTATTGTCAGGAATAGATGGACCAAGCGCCATTTTCTCTTGCCAAGCCACTTCTTGCCCTCAACATCGTAAAAGGAAAAAATGGTAAATCCCAACATTGTAACGATGGAGAGATATGCAAATAACATTCCCGGGGAACCCCATGGCCAGGATTTCTGAAGCGCTATGGCAGTGTGGTCAACTGCCAGAATGAGGGATATCAATGAGATGAAGCAGTGTACCGGCCCGATAAAACTCGGTTTGACCATTTCGGAAAAACGAAGGCGCGCCCACAGAACAATACCGCTCAGCACAGCAATCGAGTATGCGACTGCCGAAATGGTCCCGGTCGTATCAACAGGGCCCCACGGTTCGGTGTCCTTTAGCTCGTCCGGTGCCTGAGTAAGTTCCACTTCAACCGACCAATCGGAGCGGTAGACCTTTAGTATCTCCATTATCATTGAATCCGGGAGTTTTATCCGGGCAGTGACATGGAATCTCATTTCGTCCACCTGGGCTTCGTCCAGATTTAAAAGATAATCCAGTTTTATCGTTTCTTCGGGCGGGATCGCCGTCGAATGTGTTTGGGAATGGACAATATCACCGAATGTCGGGGATATGCTCAGTGTATATGAAACGGATCGCATCCCACTCTCATGGGTGACTATAATAGAGTATGCGCCGTATCCTCCTGATTCTATATCGGAGCTTGTTAGGCTGATAATTTCATCGTTCGATGTGCTTTCCGATGACCACTTGGCACTCCCATTGATGGAGCGGACGTGAAGATTGATGTCTGCCAAGCCCGGTAGAGAATCCCCTATCAGTTCGAACTCCACGGATTCGATCCCTTTGGGGATATCGAAAGAATAACTTATCTCACCCCCCGCACTCACCGAATCGTCATGGGTCACGGGGTCTCGCATCGGAGCCACGAGGTTGGGACCTCGAAACTCAGCGCTTACCGACTCTATGGTATACTTTTGATCATTTGATATGCTAACAGTATAGCTTTTCATCCCAGCGGTGATGGCGGGTGACACTTCAGTACGGAAGAACTTTATGGGTTCCTCCCCTGGGATCCCGGACCTTTTGTGCTGGACCTCAACGTTCATACCTATTATGAAAACGACTACCATTACCACGAACGCAACCAGAAAGCCCCATTTCCAAATCCGCCAAATCCTCCGTGAACCGGTTAGGATCCGCTCGTTATCCGCCGTCAATTAGTTCAGCTCCCAAAGATGGCTCCTCGACTATGCCTCTAACGAAATAGAGCATGCTATCCCCGTTTCCCGGTCCGACATAATACTGGTAGGCCAGGTTCAGGGCCATATCAGGCGTGATGACGATCTCGTAAAAATCATGGAGCGCGTGAAGATTGGCGCCTACATAAACGGGGGTTGGGTCCGCTATCGAGAAGTTCAATGATAGATTACCGCTTCCGGCGTTCAGTGCCAGCGCACCGTATATGTACCATTCGCTATCGTCGGAAACCGGCAGGTCCTTGGTGGCGTAAAAAGACACAGCAATGGAACCGTCCGGGCCTGCGTTGATTGTAGGGTAGTCCAGAAAACCCTTGAATGGCGTTATGTTCCACGTATCCCAAGTTCGGCCGTAATCGGTGCTCCTTCCAACGAAGACCCGGGTTCCCTCATCAACCCCGTCCGTGGCGTCGTTCCACAAGCACCAAACGTCACCATTGGCTCCAACCGTTATAATGGGGTACTGACGGCCCGGCCCATCCCGGTGTCCCACAACGACGGGGTTGTTGAAATCCCAGGTGGCGCCTTGATCGTCGCTGATGTATACCCGAATATCAGCATCCCCTCCGATTTTGCTCTCCGAGATTATGTATACGTGGTCTCCGTTCCTCTCTGCATCCAAATGACCCCAGCCGTTGCCGGGAACGGATTCTCCCGCCGTAAAGGTTCGTGCCCCGTTAGTTGAGCGGTAATACCAGTATCGACCGCCGTTCACCTCCACACCGTTGTTGCCTAGATAATGAACAATATTGTTCCCCTGCGCTGTAATCCAGGGGCGGTCATCCAGTCCCGTGGTCTTCTGGATGCGGACGGAATATTGATACTGTCCCTGGTCCGCCCAAACGTGGATATGATTGTCGAGAAGGTAGGTATCCACGTAATAAACGTTATCGTTGGCATCCACGGCAATATCCCCTTCATCGCCCAGATATGTCTGCCATATAGCCCCTCTGGGAAAGGGGTCTGTTGGAGGATACCAAGTTTTCCCGTTGTCTTTGCTCATGACGAACCATGACGCCAGGTAATCCCAGGTATCTCTCTCGTCGAGGTTCTTGTGGCCCGTGATGTACATGGCTCCTTTGGAATCCGATGAGATACTGGGCTCGTAACCTTCAATATTCAGGGCCACCACATCACCCCAAGTTACGTTCAATGGAGGGGGGCCGAGGTCCTCGTCCGACCACGGCCTCGAATCATAGCCGGTGGGGTTGAACATCTGGCCCATTATCAAGATTATTATGACTATAACACTGGTCCCAATAACTGAAAATATCAGGGCCCGTCGGTATTTACTCGGGAATGGCATCGACATAACAACTCATTGTAGATATTAAAGGATTTTCTATTTTTTTTGTTATCTACAAACGGTCTGAACATTTCACTGAATCCACCGAAACTGGGTTTAGCTTTCGCTAATCGATTCATATCCTACACCTCCGTTTTATGACTTTCACTAAGGGAAAGAATTCAACAGGCTTAATTTTTCGGCGCTACAATTCGTCCAGGGCCCAAAGGATACTGCATTCGGGCTGGTACCATGGTTATACTGTGGGAGGTTGCCCTGTCACAGTAACGGCAAGAGAGCGGTAAAGGTTAAATAATGGAGATTATATAGTAAAGTGATAATCCAATAACGGAGGAACCAGATGAAAAGAACAAAGTTTCTTGTAGTAATTACCTTGGTTGGCTTCTTCTTGTTCAATATCTGCAATGGACCCATTCTCGTTTGGAATTATGACACTGTTTCTGAGGGAGATGTTGTCAGCATTAGTTCGATAGAAGACGAAAATCCTTCTTCTAGTGCCACAAGGGGAAACAACTGGCATACTCAAATTGTTGACTCAAAAGGAATAGTAGGGAATTATAATTCCATAGCTTTGGACACCAATAACAATCCGCACATCAGCTATTATGATTTTTCCAATGTTTACTTGAAATATTCTTATTACGATGGACTACTGTGGCATGATCTGATTGCAGATGGGCAATTTGGGAGTGGTTTTTATACATCGCTTGCTTTGGACTCAAATAACCATCCTCATATCAGTTATTTCATTAGTGGCAGTAATGATCTGAAATATACATACTTTGACGGAGTTCAATGGCATTATGAGATTGTAGATTCTCAAGGAGATGTTGGTATGTGGACATCTCTCGCTTTGGACTCCAATAACCTCCCTCACATCAGTTACTTTGACTCTTACAATGGAGATTTGAAATATGCCTATAGTGATGGTGTTCAATGGTATATTGAAACTGTGGATTGGCAAGGTGACGTAGGTAAATATTCCTCACTTGCTTTGGATTCCAATGACCTACCACATATCAGTTATTATGATGTAACAAATAATGATCTGAAATATGCATTTAGTGACGGAGTCCATTGGATTAATGAAACAGTTGATTCGGGGGGTTCCGTAGGCACATATTGCTCCATTGCCTTGGATATAAATAACCATCCTCACATCTCTTATTACTATAATTCGCAGCAAAATCTAAAACATGCATACTTTAATGGGAATTTCTGGGATATTTGGACAGTGGATTTTCTTGGAGATGTTGGTAGGTCCACTTCTATTTTCCTGGACATTAATAACAATCCGCATATCAGTCATTATGAGGCCATCGGTGGAAAGGGGAATGTAAAATATTCTTATTTTAATGGAGTTCAATGGCAAAGCGAGATAGTAGCCCCCTCCGGTAATTCCAGCTCCACCTCTATTGTATTGGATACCAATGACAAACCACATATCAGTTATTATGTTGGTACCACTGCTTATCTGAAATACGCGATAATCGACAACGAGCCACCGATTCTAGTCGAAGATGAAACACCTAACAATGGCACTACGGATGATCCGTTCATATTCGAAATTACGGCTTCAGACAATAACATGGTCGACAGCGTTAATGTCAGTTGGAATCATGGAAAGTTTAGTAAAAACATCGGATTTGACAACAACGGTGATGGCACCTGGAGCTGTACGATAGCATTGGATGACAGTATAGGCGATCTGACTTATAATATCCAGGTAAATGATAGTGCGGGCAATACCTACGTCAATAGTTTGAATATAGTGACTGTTTACGACAATGATAATCCTATGCTGGAGAGCGACGACAGTTTGGACAAAGCAACAACCGGCGATTTTTTCGAGTTCAAAATCACTGCTTATGATAACATCCAAGTTGCCTCGGTTTACATAAACTGGAACCATGGAGATTTGGAAAACAATATTTCACTCAAAGAGTCGGGTAACTTTTGGGTTGGCACCATAATTCTCAATCAGAATTCGTTGGATTTGTTTTATACAATCCATATCAAGGATAGCTCCAACCTTTATTATAGAAGTTCCGAAAAGAATGTCAAAGTCAGGGATAATGATGGTCCCGAATTCGGAACTTACTGGCACAGTGAATTGAAACCGGGATATCCTGCGTATTTCTCAATAAACATAACAGATAACATCGCTGTGGAGAAAGTAAATTTTGTTATATATACTAAAAATGGAGAGGATTCTAACTTACCAGTAACCAACAACACCGGTACTTCATGGTCTATTATCATCATTCCGTCAACTGATGCAAGAGACATTGAATACTATTTCTATGCCTTAGATATTTTTAACAATTGGAATCAGACCAACAAACTCATTTCAAACGTTCGTGATATTGAGCCGCCCAAAGCACATGCGGGTGATGATGGAGTTATAGACCAGTACGAAAGTTTCACGTTCAACGGTTCCCTTTCTATTGACAATGTTGGAATAGAAAATTACACATGGACTTTCGTCTATAACGATACTGAGCTGGAGATATACGGTAAAGAGGTGTCCTTCACTTTCGATATGCAAGGAACATATGATGTCACATTGAAAGTTTCCGATGCAGCAGGAAGCTGGAACACAGATAATCTGCAGGTCACTGTAAATTTTATTCGGCCGCTTATAGCCAATGCAGGTGAGAATAAAAGTGCGGAAATAGGTACCAAAATTATCCTAAATGCTTCTCTTTCTTCGGATAAAGCCCGTATAACTGACTATAGATGGACACTTACATACGAAAATAAAACTCGAATCCTTACAAGGATGGTTGACAATTTCACTTTCAATAATATAGGTAACTATTCGATTGAATTGACGGTTATAGATATAGATGGAAATACGGCAACAGACTCTATTGTAGTCCTTATAACAGATTTGACATTACCGACTCCCTTTGGCTCAGCCAATAGATATGAGACATATGAAGGAGGAAAGGTCCATTTTGATGCCACACAAAGTACTGATAACGATGTCATAGTAAACTGGACATGGAAAATCAAATCCACTTATGGAACCTTTGAACTGTATGGTGAAGAAGTAAGTCATATTTTCGACAAAACAGGCGTTTATAATGTGGCCCTTGTCGTGCGCGATGCAGAAGGGAACGAGGGATATGATGAGAATACCTCGTTTAATATTGTCGTAGATGATAATCCCTTTTCAGACGATGAGGATTCAGGTAAGGAAATGGGTATTTCCACATGGACAATGATCCTCATCGTCATCTTTATTGCTCTCGTGTTTGGTTTTATTAACATTTTGATAATGAAAAAACGGAAACGAAATATTCCAACTAATACGGAAGGGCTTGACGAGGAGGAAATAATCTCCAAATCGGAAGAGGATGTCGATGAGAGAGGAAGGGTAAAGCCGTCTATGGATCTTAGTGTGAAGCTTGAAGAAGAAACCGATTCTGATCGGGGCGATTGATTATGGGTTCTACCGGAAGAAAACATTAATTAAGGTCGGCGCTCACCGACCTGGAAGGCAAGCCTTCCTTAAGATTCCTAAATACTTTTATTATCGTTTTTGTATCGGGGCGGCGTTTGCCTGGGGGTCGCCGCCCCTCTTTATTTTAACAGTCATACCGGATTTCCATAGTCACCCATTTATCAATATCCAACGATAAAATGTTAATATCATTCTTCCGATTAGGAGAACTGGTCGCAATTCGGTGAAAGTGATGTCAAAACTGAAAAGGCTGACAGCAAAGGAAAAATACCACCTCAAGCTGTTTCTCGAAGAGATCAAGAAGTTCAAGGGTCGGGGAACCCAGCTGATCTCATTGTATATCCCACCCACCAAGAGAATCGACGACGTGAGTTCTTATCTTCGAAACGAGTTCTCGGAATCATCCAATATCAAATCGAAATCCACGAAAAAGAATGTGACGGGCGCCATCGAATCCATCTTGAGCAGGCTCAAGATGTGGAAGGAGGTTCCGGAGAACGGCCTGGTTTTCTTCGTGGGTCATCACGACGTGGGAGCAAACCAGACCCACATGACCCATCACTACATTGAGCCCCCGCTTCCCATCACCACATTTCTTTACCGCTGCGACAGCGACTTCTACCTTGATCAACTGGAGGACATGCTGGCAAGCGAGGACCTTTACGGCCTTATAGTTATTGACCGCAGCGAGGCCACTATCGGTCTCATAAGCGGAAAACAGATCGAATGCATACACAACCTTCCCTCGAGAGTGCCCAGCAAACACGGGAAGGGCGGGCAGTCCGCCCAGAGATTCGAGCGGTTGATCGAGATCGCTGCTCACGACTTTTTCAAGAAGGTGGGCGAACGTGTCGACCAGGCTTTCGGGGAACTGGATGGTCTGAAGGGCATTCTGGTGGGCGGTCCGGGCTCAACGAAGAATTATTTTATCAGCAAGGATTTCATACACCACGAATTACGAAAAAAAGTTATCGACACCTTTGATACTGGTTATACCAACGATTTCGGTTTAAAGGAACTGGCCGGGAATGCCGCCAAGACCATAGAGAAGATCGAACTATTCAGAGAAAAACGACTAATGGAGAATTTTTTCAAGGAGATACGAAAGGATCACGGCGGATTATCCACTTACGGTATCGATTCCGTGAGAAACGCAATACTCGTTGGCGCGCTCAATACCCTTCTGATAAGCGAGGGGATACGAAAGGACATAGTGAACTGTACATGCGAGACGGATGGGACCACTATCGATATGATTATCGATAAAGACATTGAACTGGAAAAGAAATGTCCGGAATGCGGCGACAATATGATCATCTCCGAAAAGAGGGACCTTGTTGAGGATATGAATGCAATGGCAGAGAGTATGGGAACCGAGGTGGAGATGATATCCTCTGCCAGCGAAGAGGGGGACATGCTCATGAGGGCATTTGGTGGAGTGGCCGGGATACTACGTTACAGGGTCAATACCTAATGCATATCTCGATTCATCATGTGATTTTAATTGTTTTTTTCCGGGATGATGGAAATGGAACAGGAGAAAAACGACAACAGAGCTAAGGCGGGGAAGGGGAGATATGTCAGAAGATCAGTTGCTGAAACGATAATTGATTTCCCCGTTCATACAGGGTATGCACTGGGAACCATGAAGGAAAGATCGAAGGATGTGGTTATAAAAACCGCTGAAATAGGGAAGGATGTCGTCGTTAAGACAGCTGAGATAGGGAAGGACGCCGTTGTTAAGACAGCTGAGATAGGGAAGGACGCCGTCGTTAAAACCGCCGAGATCGGGAAGGATGCTGTTTTAATATCAGCTCAGATAGGTAAAGAAGTTGTTAAAAAAACTGCCGTCACCGGGAAAAAGATCATAATCGAACCCCCAAAAGCTGTGGAGAAAGTGGTTGACCGCAAGATTGTTGCCGACAGGGCGGGGAACCGATGGGAATATCTTCAGGTACTTCTAAACTTTTTCGGACCTTTTTTATCGGCATTCGCAGTATTCATGATATATTACGCCAGTCTGCCAAAATCCATGGCAGGGCGTCTCCTTGCGTCCAGCGGCCTGTATATGATCCCATTTGTAACCGGCGACAAGACCGTGCTAATTAGCACCGCGCCTTCCTTCCACGGCTACGGGCAGTACCTGATAGCCGTAAACCTTGCCATAATGGATTGCCTACTTTCATGGTTGATCGTGTATAACATCGACCTGATGAAGAGATGGAAGAAACCAGGCCGATTGATCAATGCAATAGAGGGGAAGTCCCGCTTCATGCTGGAAAAATATCCCCGGCTTAGAAATATTGCCGCAGTTTTCATAATTTTCCTTGTCATGATACCCTTTCAGGGCAGCGGGGGCCTGACAGCTTCCATCGTGGGGAGGCTCATGGGTTTGAGACCATGGAAAGTATTATTGTCAGTGGCGGTGGGTGCCTTTACCGGTTGTCTCGCCATCGCTATTATGGTGGGTACAATAAAAAAATACGTCAGCACGCCGGTTCAGTTCATAATTTTTGTCGTGTTCGTAGGGCTGATTACGCTTTTTTTTGTAATATCCTATAAGAGAAACAAAAAGGTGGTTGTTGGAACTGAAAGAGTAGATAATTAAGATGATACAAATAATTGATATTCACTTTTCCACTAGCCTCGCCATCTCGTCCTCCATTCGCCCAACAGCCATTTTCAACGCATTTCTGTAATTACCCCTACCGTTAAAACTGGCTGCGCCCCCGTGCCCACCGCCCTCACCCGGCAGTATTTCCGATAGGGAGCTAAAGAAGCGACCCAGGTCCAATCCCGAGTTCACAAGTTTCTCCTTAGCCCTTCCGGTTAACCTGAATTCTCCCTTTTCACCGGAAGCAACGATGGCAACATCCGCACCTGCGAAAAGGAACGCCCGGCAGCAACTGCCCTCGAAACAGGAAATATGGCTTTCGGCGATAACGAAATCCGCCACCCGGTGGTATCTCATCCTCTGTGATGCCTTCAATCGTGCAATGTTCTTTCCCGGATTCTCTGTGCTTTCGAGAGCGTCCATGACCTCCTCGAGGTTAGTCCCCAGGAGTTCCATAATTTTCCCCGTGTTCTCCATGGTCCTGGCGTTTGCATAACGGAAATGACCCGAATCGGTAAGTATCCCAAGAAGAACGGCTTTCAACAATAACGGATCCATGGCCTTCCCGGTATGTTCCATGATCTCAAAGGCGATCTCGGCAGTGGAGCTCCGGTCCGGGAACGAAAATAAATGAGGTGTTTGGATCCCGGCGCTTGAGCTGTGGTGGTCAATAATAACCGGATCTTCGATGAATTCTGCCAAGGGACCGATCCTTTTGGGTGTTGAAAAGTCAAGTAGAAATACCCGACCTGCTTCCGCGAGAGATTCACAAGTGAGGAGCTCCGGCTCGTATTTCAAATACCGGCACACCATCTTTCCGGTTGAGGACATTGAATCCGGTATAAAACAGCGACCACCGAAAAAGTTTGAAAAAACAAACCCGCTGGCAATTGCATCCCCGTCTGCCAGTGGATGCAGAATGAATATCTTGCGATCCGCTGCAAGGTGGGTAAGTATCCCATCAAATTTCACTATATTCTCCGTAGAAAACATATCAATTCTCTTTTTTTAAGGCGAGTTCCAGGTCCGCCTGCATTTTCGTCAGGTGTTCCTTCAGCTCAGTCTCCTGTGATTGAAGCGCTTTGAGGCGGATTTCCATAGTCTCCTTTTTCTCATTGAGTTCCTCTTTCAGTTTCGTCTTGTCATCCACTTCTATCAAGAGAGAACCAACTTCCTTGTACACCTTAGCATCCGATTTCAAAGTCTCCATCTCTTCAATGGCTCTCGTGGTCTCCCTGAACACCTGTTTGAACTGCATTAGATGGGTGGCAATAGACTGGTATTGCGCTCTCAAATGTTCGAACTCGGCAAGTTGTTTTTCGGTTTCCGGGTGTATATCCAAAATATTATCCCCCTTTGTTGCAAAGCATAGAGTTGGAAAATCGGGTCCTTACGTTGTTGGTCACAGAGTTTCTATAAGGGCATTAAGCGAAGAGATCCAGTTCATATAAGAATTGACACATGCTCTCAGAGAGGAGCTGTCTTCGGCTGTGATCTCCAAGAGAAGCCTGGCCCCTTCCCGGACAAGAGATACTTCCGTTTTGGGAACCTGATTCTCCCCCTCCACAAGAAGAGCCCGGCAAATCACATCTCCCTTCTTCGCACTCATCGGGAACGATAGCAGGCACCTCGCTTCCATGTTGCTCTCGTTCATGTAATTAAATTGCTATAACCTTTTTGATGGTGGTGCGTATCCTTCTCTTATAGAGTACTTTACCACCACACCGGGTGCACTGAACCTTGAGAATGTTGTCATCGTCTCTGATTATCTCCCCGCAATATCCGCATTTAAAGTCCATAAGAGTTCACCGGTCCATTTGTTCGTTTACCTTTTTGAATATCAATAATCTATTCTTCATCGCATCGGACAGGGGCTGATATGCTCCCCCGGCGAATTTGTGTTTGCAATGCCTGCACTGCCAGATACCGCTAGAGATCCTCTTAACGGAAGAATAGGTGCATTTCGGACATTGGTACTTTTTCTTAGAGGACTCTGCCGCCTTCTTGTATTTCTTTCGGACGCTGGTGCCGTATCGTGCCCCGAATGTGGCGACTATGCCTGCTTTCTTAGTCCTTCTTGCCATTATCAATCCCTTCTGAGAGGCGGTGAATTGCAGTAATGATATTTCAACATTTTCCAAATAATGAATCAATGTGAAAAGTATGAACTTAACATAAGTTTTAATAATTGCCCACAATTAACAGAAACCAATGCCAAACTTCCATTATTGTTCATTTATTATCGTTAATATAAAAGAGTAAAAATAATATCATTACCATTACCTTAATGTAAATTGAGAAGATTCCCTAATACTTTGGAAGTGTAATAGATGAATAAGATATTTAGCTCTGCAATAATTATTCTAATGATAGGTGTACTTTTCACCCAATTTGTCTCAAATATTGGATGGATGAATGAGACCGAAGACAATATGATATTTGAAGGAAACGATTCTATCTTAAAACCTGTCAGAGCCGTGGAGGATGCGGCCAATGATGTTAGTTTCGAAAGGGGAATATCCGGCGATAATAAATATACACGCGGTTCCAGAGATTCCGATATTATCAAAGTTATGTTCGATGATGCACACTTGCCGGCTTTCAGTGTTGATCCGGCGAATGAGGCTGATGATGTCCACGGCTGGGGTCAGGTGGGTGAGGGGGGCCACAGTAGTTTTGCAGACGTTTTACGAGACCCAAAAGGCATGGAAGCGTCCCATCCCGGCCATACATTCGAAACCGAAAATACCTATGAAGTCGTACTGCTAAACGAGGGTGAGCTGTTCACAAAAGAGGCACTTGAGGATATCGATGTTCTAGTAGTCCCCATGACCTTCAACGGTAATTACAGAAATTCGGAGATAGATGTGATCGAAGATTTCGTGAAGAACGGCGGCGGATTGCTGCTGATAGGGGATCATTCAAATTTCCCCGCACAGGTAAATGATATTGCCATGCGTTTTTTTGTAAGATGGGGTTCGGATGTGGTTACCGATGTAAACGACTATACAGGCCCGTATAACTACTGGTTGATATACGAAGATAACAATGTTCCCGGTGATGACAACATGCCCACAAATGACATTCCCGGTTACGAGAACGATCCTGACCAGATATACATAATCACCGAAAACGCACCTACTGTCCAGTACTACTGTTCCAATGCATACACTCTCGAGAATCCCACGGAGTCCAGAAAAATTATCGTCACGGATACGGATGGCTCCAGTAACTTCAATGGGGAACCAGCATGCTTGGCCATCCCCAACGGTAACTGTACAGGAGCGGGGCGAGCCGTTTTCGTACCGGATTGCAACGTTTTCGGGGACACATACGATTGCGACGAGGACGGCAAGGTGGATTTCTGGGACGAACACAATGCCGAATTCGGATTGGGCATCATCGATTGGCTGGCACCCCGGGCCTATGAAGTGGCCCTTATCTCCGGGGAAAAAGACCCCTATACGGGTCTCCCGAAACCTCTTGTTTACATTTATGAACCCGGCGAAACCCATACATTCGACATAGAGGTCTGGAATCTTGGACTCAGAGCGGATACCATCAAACTTGAAATTCCGAATGTCCCGGGTAACTGGACCGCTTCACTGGACATAGAAGAAACGTCCGAACTGGACACGAGAGAATCAGAGCACGTCACCCTCACCGTTACCGCGCCGCTGACTAACGTAACAGACGGTGATTATGCAATTATCAATGTGACAGCAACTTCAACCGGTGATCCGGAGAATGCCACTGACACCATCTGGACAACTAACGTCATAATCGTAGACCTGGGTTACAATGTGAACTGGGCGGTCAAGACCGATGTGAACGAACAGAAAAAGATAATCGTGGACCCGGGAAAAACCACGGTGGCCACCCTCGGCGTCAACAACATCGGCAATATCAATGATACGTACAAAATAGACCTCCAGGGAGTTCCAAGCGATTGGGAAGTTAACGTAGACACTGAACATAATCCTGGCTGGGTCTTCGATGGAACGTCCGTATCTATAAAAAATATCGAGCTGTCATCATATCATTTCGAAGAAAACACTACCGGTGTAACCGTATTCATCACACCACCCATAGATGCGAAAGAAGGTGAAACGGCGATAATTACAGCGGTGGGTGAGTCAGCTCTCTCCAAGCTCAGCGGTCAGGACGCCAAGGGTAAACATGATGATGAGCTCATCTTCGAGGTCAGTGCGTTCCGGGCAGTTGAGATCGAATGTGACGAAGCCATAAAATACGTGGACCCTGGAAAATCAGTAACCTTTTTGATAACTGTGAAGAACAATGGTAACAGCCGTGAGAGTATTGAAATCCAACTGGGTCCCATGATATCGGGATGGACCGGCATTACCGACATGCCTACCATCATTCTACAGGCCAGACAGCGTAAGACGGTTTCTGTTACTATTACAGCGCCCGAAGGTGCTCTCGAGGGTTCCCGCTGCGTCCTGGAGGTAAAAGTGAATATGCCATCCGTGGACAAGGTGGTTGACTCGGTGTTCCTAACTACCATAGTTAACCGTTTCTGCATAATAAGTGCCTCGTTGGAGGATATTGATTATTATAACCTGAACCCCGGAGATAAAATATCCCTGAATCTCTCTGTGAGCAATCTTGGCAATGGCATGACGGGGGCAAATTTTTTCATGTCCCAGCTTGCAATGGGATGGGATTTTGAGTTCTTCTTCGAGGGATTGCCGGTGGACTATATCACACTCGAACCTTTCCAGACACTCTACCTTCGCCTGGATATAACTGTCTCCCTTAACGCTCTTGCAGACGCTATTCCTGAGACTGCCGGCTTCGATCCTTACACGGTGATGATCAACATCAGCGGGGAGGAGAATTTTGAATTTCTGTTCCTTTCAATACAGGTAAGCAGAAAATCTTCCATTGACATTTTCACATCAGATGATATGGAAATTACCGAACCGGGTGCTTTCACAATGTTCCGCGTATGCGTCCGGAACGATGGAAATGCCTGGGACGAGGTACAGCTCAATATCGAGGACATCCCTCTGGACCTTTACCCGGTAACGGAATTGAGGAAGCCGTGGACCGTATTCTTCTCGGGTGTATCCCTCGATGAACAGATGGCAGGGATCAAGACAGTGGAATATGTAGATTTCACCAGGACCGTGGACGTAACAGACCTAGATCGCACTACAGCCTATGAGCCAAGTAATATTAGAGAAGATCTCCTCGTTATGAATGAAATCACACTCAGAATTCCCCGTAAAGGAGCGGCCTGGGTGACGATCACAGCGGAGGTGCCGCGCTATGCCTCGGCCAGAGATGCCAGCTTCAACATTACCTCTATTTGCATCGGCTCTCCCGGCCTAGAGCTCCCGGAGATAAGGTCTACGGTCAGCGTTAGGAATGCGGACCTTACATTCGTGGGTGGCATCGAGCTCCCTGAAACCATTGAAAGTGGCCAGCTAGTATCGGTCATGGTCCATGTGAAGAACACAGGGGATATACGCGCCGAGGACGTGCAGGTCCGCCTCTACGTGGACGGGCTGGCCGTTGCAACAATGCCAATACGGACGATTCTTGCGGGAAATACTCAGATGGTGGCCTTCACGTGGAAGGTGCCGGATATTTCGGAATGCAAGCTCAAGGTTATTGTTGACCCGGATAACCTGATAGTTGAAAAGGACAAACAGGACAATACCATCGATAAACCGGTGTTAATCGAGGGTTCTTCAGGGGTAATGAGTGGTATCGCCAACTGGGTTATGGCCGTGGTCGGCATCATTGTTCTTGGGTTTGTGTTGACCCTTGCTTTCCTGTGGGCCGTAAGAAAATAAGATTCTCACACGTAACCAACCAATATCATCTGCTGGGGTGCACATCTCGCTGAAATTTGATGGAAAACCACTTTTTTTAGAAAAAAAAGCGGTCCAAAAAAATCGACTGGATGGTCTGTATTTCCTAAATGATAAAAAATTCCAATTCAATACAAAGCATTATATAGAGACTATTCAGATATTAAAAGCGGTAATTATATGGCAATAGGTTACGTACTGATAAGCACTGCACCAGCAAAGGAACACGAAGTGTTCAACAAACTCAATGAACTTCCGGATATCATCGAGCTGCACCCCCTTTTCGGAGAGTACGATCTAATAGCAAAACTCGAGACAGAGGATTTCAACGAACTGGGAAAAATCGTGGTGGACGGTATTAGATCCATCGAGGGCGTAATTGATACAAAAACACTTACCGGGATCAAGTTCTAGAGTGACAATGCCAAGATACCCAAATGTGGCTTGCCACATCCCAACCACGGTAAGGTTATATTTCCAGTAAGGGAAAAACAAAGTTAATATATAGTATCACTCATTTCCAGGTATATAGAGACGTGGAGGCATCTCATGGGATCCCTTTTTCCGATATTCATAATAAGCTTGACACTCTGGTTTGGCGTGACCTCACTGGTCACTGGTATTTTTGCCGCATATTTCGGTGCTGGCAAGAGCAGATCGATAGGTACAATACTCATGCTAATAGGACTTTTTTGTGTTGCCTTCGTTGTAGCTACCCAGTTTCTCGAATTCGGCGTCCTTACAGAAGTGTGGATATGGGAGCATCTACTTGGTATCCTGGGAGCTGCAGTAGGCGGTATTGTCGGATTGCTGTTGTTCCTTTTCTGTATAATGAAGGCTTAAGTATCCACGTTCCTTAACATAGATGGGCCTTAAACGGCCTAGATAGTTTTTTCGTGATCCCATGCGCGTGTCCGACGTTGGAGAGAAGAGACTCGTTGAGATCGCTCGTAATATTTTTTCAGATAATTTACAAGCCAATGGTATAATCGTTGGAATCGGGGACGACACTGCTGCATTGACATCGGGGAGTGGTTTGATCCTGGTCACCAGCGATCTCACCTGCTCGACCACTCATTTCCCAGTAGGGGCACCACCGTCTTTGTGCGGATGGTATGCGGCAGCGGTTAACCTCTCGGACCTAGCCGCAAAAGGAGGAAAGCCTGCGGGGATCGTATTGGCGGTGGCGATTCCGGGTTCATTTCCACTCTCATGGTTTGAATCTTTGCTATCGGGTTTCCACGAATGCGCGAAAAGATACAAGATGCCGGTCATAGGTGGAGATACGAAATTCGCCCCATCGCTTATTATGGCCCCCACTGCCATCGGCAGATGCGAGTCGGACCGATTCATATCCCGAAATGGATGCCGCAGGGGAGATATCGTTTGCATCACTGGCACCCTTGGACGCGGGTTTGCAGCTTTGAGAATGATCAAAGGATTTAATCGACGGAGGGCCATTGAAAAAGGGCAGCATGGTGCTTACTGGTATGTAAAGAAGAACGAAGACGCCTATGATTATTACGAAAAGATGCTTAAGATATTCCCTCACGTGGAGGCCGGTCTATCTCTTTCGGAATCGAATTTTGTTAGTTCGGGAATGGATAACTCCGACGGCCTGGCAATGTCCCTTCACGAGTTGGCCCGGCAGAACGACGTAGGATTTCTCGTGGACCGAAACCGGCTTCCCATGGACCGGGACCTGGAAATATCGGGATTGAACGAAGACGAATCCGTTGAGGCGGCTCTATACAGGGGCGGCGATTTCGGTTTATTATTTACAGTGGCTGAAGATAACCTTAAAAAGGTCGAAAGAATATTCGAAGATAACGAGTTACTACCAGCCATTTCACCAATAGGAAAGGTGACTGACAAGGATATTTTATTGAGAAACGGTGACGACATTTCGTTGATAGAGGACAAGGGCTGGGAGCATCTGATTGGGCTGGAATAGACAAAATTACCGGTTCAGTCCCGAGAGAAGTTCGTAGTGCTGCTCAATGGATATTCCCATTTTGTTGCGTTGCTTGGCCAGCATTTGTTCCTCGTTGGCATCGATGATCCCATCTTGTAAAACCATGATGAGAAGATTTCTATACGCTCCAAGGTTAGTCTCAGCACCGCTTCCTCCGGGGGCGCCTACAGTTGAACGGGTCAGAACCGAATCGGAGATATTTATGTTTCCGGGAACGTTCCCTGCCATCCCACTAAAATCCAGGTTGGAACGTTGTATAATTGAGTCCTTTATCTCCACATTGACCTGGGTCACCGGCTGAAGCTGGCGCCACCTTTTAGAAAGCTTTGCAGTCACTCTTTGAGATATATCTGCCAGAACTGTGGTCAGATGTTCTTTCTTACTGCAGGCTGCAAATATCTCAAGAACACGGGAGCTGTTAATGACCGAAGCACGAATGATAATTTTATCACGGCCGTCACCCGATACGGCATAGAACCATGATGATGCCATATCATGACTATTTGTGTCCCGAACCTTGGAAAAATTGGTTTCATGCATTCCTTCCTTCGCCAGGCTGAGAACATCTTTAAGCGGCACCTTGGGATCGATCCCGTATACTCTGGAATCCTGAAACTTGGCCTGTGAAATTATTATATCCTTCAGTGTGGCAATATTGATGTTTCGGTCGCCAATTATCTCAGGGGGTCTTATCTCAATATTCCTTCTGCCGAGCGGCGAGGTTCTGTACTTTCCCGAAGAGTCCACGTATATCAGGGAAATGTCCAGATATGTGGAGGTGGAAACAAGAGGGTCAAAGAACAATTTTACCTTTTTACCAACACCCTTGGCTATGACACCCATGGATACTGATGTTTCTGATGTCGGGTATGTTGGATATGTATGGGACAGGTGAAGAACATTGGAGTCGAGGGACACCTTAAGTTCAGCGGACGTCACATCAAAAAGCAGATTGTTTACTAGGGTGAGTTCTTCCACGACATATCCTCCTTCATACACCGTGCTGCTACTCAAAGTTACGTCCATGGACATTACACTGCCTGCCTCAATGCTACCGCCTGAGAAGGAAACCGAATCGATACCCTCGCTCATCTTCAAGTCGGCCACATTGATGTTTTCCCTTACCCTCACCTGAAAGGTGGTGATCTTTTTCATTGCCTGGGTAAAGTTTCTGCTTTTGGCCACTGTACTCAGCCGTTCAAGTTCCCTTGATATTTCCATTAAGTCCCTTCGGGCTTCGAATATATTATCACTCCGGAGCAATTTCAACGCAGCATTGAAATTCTTTTCAGCAGATTGATATCCGTCCTGAACTATTTTTTCATCCATGGCCATCTCGGCAGATACAGCGTTATCCCTTATGGTACGGAGCATCCCTTCAATACTGTTCTTCAGGGCTTCATCTTTCTCTATTCTCGCCAGTTGCAGTGCCTGTTCGAAGTACTGCTGGGCTATTCGGTACTGGTCAAGGGCTTGAGGATACATCTTCCTTTTGAACAGGTCATTGCCTTTCGCGGCAGAGCTCTTTCCCGTATCAAACGCTTTTTCGGACATGACCTCCCGATTTTGGCGTCCTTTGTCCCGCACCCCTACCCTCCCCTTCTTTTTCACCGCGACCCTCTGAATGATACGGGCAATTATTGCCACGAAGAAAATGCAACCAACGATGAACACGCCAATGTACTCCTGGAACCAATCAGAGGTAGTGGATTCATAGGAGAATTTAGGTAATGGATCATCCTGCTCCCATGATATTGTATCCCCCCCTTTCTTGGCCTTAAACTCGATTCCCGTGGGAAGCTTTTTCACATCCAGAGTAAAATGGGCCTTACCATCCAGATCGGTGATGTTCTCGTAACGCTTCCCCTTGTATTCAAAACTCACCATCGCACCCTTTACAGCTGTACCAGAGTAATCCCATTCATCTGTGAGGCGATTTATCGGCCCTATGCTTACCGAGTAACTGGCGAAATTCGGGATGTTATAATCGCCCTGTTCCCAGCCGATCCACTCTTCCCCGTAGGTAACATTGATAAGGGTTCCGGACGGAAGTTCGTCCATTGTGAAAGGCCCAAATTTGGCATATCCGTCTTCGTCGGTAATATTTTCGTAATCATCACCTTCAAACGAAAAGCCTATCTTCGCTCCCTGGACCGGTTTCCCCGAATAACCGGATGAATCCGTTTTCAACACAATGGGACCCAGCCCGATCATGTACCGATGAAATTCTGCTTCATCTTCCCCGTCTTCCCAGGTCTGGGTTTCACCGTCCCATGTTGCATTTATTATAGTACCGGAGGGGAGCAAATCCACACGTTCCCCATCAATAACTAGTCGGAAATGTGCATTACCTTCTTCATCAGTTGTATTCTCGTATGTTATACCCTTGTATGCGAAACTCACCAGGACTCCTTGAAGTGGAAGGCCCCAGTATTCGGTCTTCTCGGTATGGAGCTTTATTGGCCCGATCTGCACGAGATCGCTGGAAAATTCGGGAGGATAATTATTGGAGATCCAAGTGACCCACTCATCTCCTACAGTGGCGTTTATTTCGACATAGGAGAGTTTACCGACCGGGAGGATGAAGCTGGCCCATCCGTTCTCGTCCGTTAGATTCTCGTACTCCACTTCTCCATAGGTGAATTTCACTGAAACTCCTTCTATGGGTTCGCTTCTGTAATTACCCGCTTCTCGCTCTATCGGCCCTATGTTGACAGTATAACTGATCTTGGCTTTCTCCGACGTCCAAATGCTCAGCTTTGGAGAATATGTTCCGGAGCTGGCGGAATAGATGACCTTCAATTCATCGACATTATCGGTGGGTGGATAGAAGCGAAAATATCTTCCCTTGATCTTCTCGACTACTTTATCACCATCCTCATCGATGGTCTCGGCGCTAATATAATACGACACACCGGCCTCTATATCATACATGGTGGCAAACTTGTCCGAATCGCTCCCTTCGCTGTAGATGACGAAACGGCCATTTGACGAATAGGAGGGATATGAGTCATCCTTGCTCTGCCATGTGACCAGCCGCTCCCAGTTCCCGCCGTCGCTATCCATTAGATGTATGTCTTCGTCCCCGGCGCTTTCTTCGGCCACGAATACAATTTGGCCCACATCAGGGGAGAAAGCCGGAGAATATTCGTCCCAGTTTTGATCTGTCAACTGTTCGGCATTGTCGCCGTCGGTCTCGCATTTCCAGATATCCATGGGTATGCTGGTGAAATAATTGTAGTCCCCCCAGTTCTTGTCTGTATCATTATCCATGTTGGATGAAAAGGACACCCAATTTCCATTGGCAGAAATAGTGGCATCCATAAGCGTGAATCCATCGCCCACGTCCTGTATTATATTGCTGTGATCGCTCCCGTCGAAATCCATAATGAAAATATCTTTTTCTCCGGTGAAAACAATCTTCATTCCATCGTCATCAGAGGTGGGTTTGATCTCGTCAATGTCGTTATCGGTGAGCTGGAGGTGATCGCTTCCGTCCAGGGCCATCCTCCATATATCGAAATGATCCCCCCCATCCTCTTTCGAGGAGTACAGTATGACATTCTTTTTCAACACAACGAAGGGATATTTGTGGTCGTACTTGAGGGCGCCAAGCTCCTCCTCTTCCCACACGTACCCTCCTTCGATCGACGGAAAAAATACTAAAATAAGGGAAAACGAAAGGATGAAAATCATTATAAATCCCGAATGATTCGGTCTATCGAAAAGCATTTTTTCATCTTCCCTATTACGTTACATCAATATGTTTTGGCATAGGTGACCAGCATTTTGGTGGGCGAGCCGCACTGACCGCATTTTCCGTCATATGTCCCCGTGGTCGTATCGATCCCGAGCATGCTCATATCGAGAGTGGTTTCCATCTCCGTTGAACAGTCCTCGTTACCGCACCACCCGACGTTTATTAGACCGCGGCCGACATTGTATGCTTCGTCGGCGAAGGTCACGTTATGGGTGTTGGATTTCATCAGGTCCTTGGCCCTTTCATACAACTGCTTTTTCACTTCATCCAGTTCTTGCACCACGCCATCTACAAGGTCTTCGAATTTTACCGTTCGTTTTGCCCGGTCGGTACGCCTAACAACCACTGCATGGCCCGAATCCACGTCCCGGGGGCCCACCTCGATACGGAGGGGAACACCTTTCAGTTCCCAGTGATAGAATTTATTTCCCGGCCGGATATCCCTGGCATCCATTTCCACCCTGAAACCTGCTTTGATCAACTCGTTCCGTATCCACTCCGCCTTTTCTAAAATGTCATCCTTTCGCTTCTTCATCAGGATCGGCACTATAACCACCTGGAAGGGGGCGACATCGGGTGGGATAATAAGACCCCTGTTGTCACCGTGTATCCCCACGATCGCACCCACCAATCTCTCGCTCATCCCGTAGGTCGTCTGATAAACGTTTTTATGGTCGCCTTCCGGTGTCTCGTATTTGATATCATAGGGTACTGAAAAATTCGTCCTGTACTGGTGAATGGAACCCAGCTGAAGTGTCTTCGAATCCGGCATGAAGCAGTCGATACCGATGGTGTAATCCGCGCCTGCGAATTTGTCCCACTCCGGCCGTTTCCGTTTCAGGTACGGAATGCATAACTTATTGGACAGACGGTCCATTATCTCCAGGTCCTCCTTTATCTGACGCTCGGCATCCTCGAAATCCGCATGGCAGGTATGTGCCTCGAAGAAATGTATTTCCCTTACTCTAATGAAAGCCCGCGTCTGTTTCGTTTCATACCGGAAAGTATTCACTATCTGGTATGTCTTTAGCGGCAGGTCGGTATGGGACCGTACCCACAACGAGAACATGGGATACATAGCGGTCTCGGAAGTGGGTCGAAGCACCATGGGCACATCCAGTTCATTGAGGCCCCCCCGAGTTACCCAGTAAACCTGTGAATCGAATCCTTTGATATGATCCGCTTCTTTTTGGAACTCGCTATTAGGTATTAGCAAGGGAAAATTCACTTCACCGTGTCCGGTGCCATCCAGCTCGTCGCGTATGTGGGAATCGATCAGGCGCATTATCTTCCACCCGTAGGGCGTCCACACATTCATTCCCTTAATCGGATATCTTTTATCGCAAAGTCCTGCAAATTTGATCACGTCGTTATACCATTCGCTGAAATTCTTTTTATTTAATTCGATCTCCATTCGGTCAGAGATATCCCCCTTTTCATCCATTTGATCACCTGTCCCGGAAGTACTTTATAGAGTAGTTTCAGCGGATAATATCGCCAAATTATAAATAAAGATTCCCAAAATACCAGTGTTATAGTATAAGAAAAGTGCCGTTGGCGTGACTTGAACACGCGGCCTTCGGATCTTCAGTCCGACGCTCTCCCAACTGAGCTACAACGGCATCGATTAAGTTAATGGCGTATTATTTTTCTATATTAATAGATTTACCCGAATTTCTCATTATTATTGCTATTGGCTTACATTTATAGATGTCTTGGTCAGAATTTAAGTCGCCCTTAAAACGAATGAATCGGTGGGTGCTTCCTGGGGTTGTATCAGACCGTACTACTGTTCGAGCAGAGGAGTCAAAATAAGGGTAGCATGGTCAATGAAAAGGGGATGAAGATGCATATACATTATGTTAAGGGTATAATAAGATGTCTTTTCGGTCAGTTTGATGGCGAAATAAGATGTCTTTTCAGTCAATATAACTGTAAAATAAGATATGATTTCAGTCATTTAATTACTGAAATAAGCTGGTTTTCTCGTCAATTTTATATATGATCAAGGCAATATTCCGAGAATATGGATTTTAACATAGAATCTCTGGCAATTCAAAACCCCTGGTGGAAATCACCCAAAAGCATAGAAAAGGATGTGGTAATAGGTGAATTGAGGAAGAAACACTACATATGGCATCCAAAACTGTTATCGGAACTTCATCTGGATCAGGATGTCATATACACCGTAAGGGGGCCCCGACAGGTTGGAAAGACCACGCTGATAAAGACCATCATTCGGAACCTGCTTAAAGAAATATCTCCGGAGAATATATTTTTCTGGTCTGCCGAAAGGAATACGGGAGAGGAACTCAACAGGGTCCTGAGTACATACTTTTCCTGGAAAAGGAAAAACGGGCGCCGGTACATCTTTATCGATGAGATATGCGCCGTGGACAACTGGACACGGGAACTTCTGCATTTCGCGAACAGGGGTGATCTGAAAGGATGCACTGTTATAGTCAGCGGATCTCACGCTCTTGATATGAAAAAGATGACCGAAATGCTGCCGGGGCGCAGAGGCGGCGGGGATAACGAGTCTCTCGACAAGGTACTGCTTCCGATGAACTTCCGGGATTACGTTGGAATGCTGGATAACAGCGTGAAAGGATTCCTTGAGGAACATGGCATCCCTGATATGAAGAACAATATTCTCGAAGAATTGATGAGCGGTAGAATACCTGAAGAGATAATAACGGCGTCTATCGTAAAGGGGGAACTGGACAGGCATTTCGAAGATTATCTCCTGACCGGCGGGATCCCGGCAGTGGTGGATGCCTATCACACAAGGAATAAGATTCCGACCAGGTATTACTCTCTCTATCTCAATGCAACGATAGGGGATGTAAAGAGAAGCAGGCTCCGTGAAACTTATTTCAAACAGGTAGCGTCGAGGGTGTTGAAAAGCATATCGGATCCCATAAGTTGGGAGTCTGTGACCCGTACCACCGATATAAAACATCACGAAACGGTCGCCCAGTACATGGAGACACTGGAAGCGCTTTATATCGCAAACGTCACGTTGAAGGTTAATGCTGACGGCAGACCCTCTATTCGAAGCAATAAGAAAGTATACTTCCAGGATCCTTTCATAACCCACTCCCTTCAATGGTGGATGAAGCCCGCTGAAAATCCACTTGTGCTGTCCAGAGAATGGGTACTGGATCCAGTCCGTCGAGGCCATCTCGTGGAGGGTGTGGTGAACGACCATCTGATAAGATATTCGTACGACACCTATCCGTCTGATCTTTTCGACGCAAAGGATTTCGTTTTTTACTACAGAACGAAATCGGGCAAGGAGATCGATTTCATACTTAACCGCAATACGGGTCTCTATCCCATCGAGGTAAAATACAGGCGAAAGGCCAATGGCTACGACCTGATACCCCTTCGTTCTTTCGGAAGAGGCCTGGTGCTCACGAGGAACACATTGGACGTGAGAAAAGGATTCGTTCACATTCCCGTATCCATGTTCCTGATGCTCATATAGATGTTTGGCATTATACCTGAAAATAAACGATAAATATTTTATAACTCGAAGTGTATCTGATCCAAAGGTAAAGGTATGTTCAGGTTAAAAGGAATTTTTGTTCTCGTCTGCATCATAATGCTGTTAGTCATGTTCTATGTTAGATGCATCGATAATAAAAGCGAGGTAAAACCGCAGGAAAAACCTAGAGAAAGGCCAGTGTGGAAAAATGAATATGGACCTGTTACCTTTTGTGAAGTTCTAAAGGATTACAACCATTCAACTTTGAAATTTAACTCGTATATATACGGTGATACGGTTATTGTCAAAGATAGGATAAGCAGGGCCGAAATCCAGGAAAATCATTCGATATTTTACAATTTGAAGGATTACTCGTATTCGGTTTACATTTGGCTGGATAGTATGAATGAGCTAAATGAATACAATGAAAAACCAACTCTATCAGTGGTTGGCGATTACAGCAAAACTACAATGAAATCTAATTTTCAGGCGGGAGACAACATCACGATCCATTTTACCGTAGGGGGCAATAAATTGGATTCGACAAAATATGATCCAGGAAAAAGTGACGAAGGTTCTAGAGAAACTTCTTCAGGTATAAAGATTTTTAATGTAAATTGTACTATTAATAATAACAGAAACGAAGTTGAAGAATTCAAAATAAAGGCCGGTGTGCTTTCCAGTTCCCTGCCTTATGATTTATATCAAGAAGTTATGATCAGGGTTTATTGGGAAGATAATGAACCGACGGAAACTGAGAGGGGTGAACACTTTTTACAACATTATAACAATACGGGTTATTTTCATGAGGTATTGAAATTAAACAAAATTGAGAATCACATTGGGGTTCGTATCTGGGAAACCATATTTGATCATATAGAAAAAACTATTCCTTCGGACGTGGACTTATTCTGGCACGAAAACCGACGCGACATGGAGGAGTGTACGATGTCGGAAGGAATTCTAACGCCCGGTGATGTAATCAATATTATTTTCAATTTTACCCATTTTAGCAACCCACCCACTGGGGGAGGCCTCAATCCGGGTTCATTCGTTCATATAAAAATAATACCTAAGCACGGCATTCCCACACTCTATGAATTTTACTTATCAGAAACTTTTCCGAAAGAGGGGAAATGGATCCAGTTATGATGTAATTTAAAAAGAAATATATGTCTGGCTGAACCAGAAAATTCTTTTCTCAATACCATTATCCACAAATTTTTTATAACTACAAGTGAATCTGATCCATCGGTAAAGGATATGTTCAAGCTTAAGGTCATGATTATTATCGTTTGCATCATAATGCTGATACTCACATACACTTTTGTACGTGATGACGAAAAACCAGATGACGAGACCGAGGAGGACGATTCCGTCACCTTTTATGATCTCATCATGGATTTTGACACCTCAAAATTGGACTTCATCTCATATGAACCGGGGGATATCGTTACTGTCAAGGATAGGATAAGCGAGACTGAAATTTGGGAAAATATCTCCCTCGATCATAACGGGGAGGATTATGAATATTCTGTGAATATTTGGATGGATAGCATGAACGAGCTTTCTGACTATCTTATAAACCAACCTACTCTAACAGTAGTTGGCGATCATAACAAAACCACGATAGAATCGAATTTCAAAGTAGGAGATGATGTCACGATCCATTTTATTGTGAGAAGCTGGAAATCAGAATCAATATACGACAAGCCAACGAGATGTGATGAATGTCGTAGATCGAGTCCCGGAGGTCTGAAGATTGTAAATGTTGCCGGCACTTTGAATGACGAACGATCAGAAGTGGAAGAAATCAGTATAAAGACAGGTTTGCTTGCCGGATCCACTGATTTCAATATTCATGACACAATTATAGAAATTTCTTGGGAAGATGATGGAGGAAAGAGCGGTGAAACGACGTTATTAAATCACAACAATACCGAGTTTTGTCATGAGATATTGGAATTCAAAGAAATAGAAGATAGTCCTCGGATCTACATCAAGGAAACTATATTCGATCATATGGAAAAAACCATTCCTTCGGATATTAACATATTCTGGTATGACACACTTCGAGATATGAAGGAGTATACGACATCGGATGGAATTCTTACACCTGGAGATATAATTAATATTTTTTTCAATTTTACCCATTTTAGCAACCCACCCACTGGGGGAGGCCTCAATCCAGGGTCATGCGTTCAGATAAAATTAATACCTAAGCATGGCGTTCCCACACTTGAACAATTTTACGTACCAGAAACTTTTCCGAAAGAGGGAGAATGGATCCAATTGTAATTGAAGTTCTAATTATTCTGGAGATCATTTTTTTCCTTTTCGGTTATTTCTTTATCGCATCATTCACGGATTCGAGGTACATGAAAACCATATTAATAATTCTCCAATGCAAACAAGATCCGCATGATCCATAAAGTATGTTCGATCAAATGGCTTCGCAATCATCAGTGATGATGCTCTTGTTCAGGAGAACATGCGCAACCTGGAGCGTTTTTCGGGTTCACGAATAATAACGGAAAGATGATATCGGATATGCAGCAGGGGATGAACACTGCCAGGATCAATATGAGAAAAACGGCAAACATTTCACCCATCCAATCACTGAATCCATAGGCTGTAAGATACAACAAGGAGGCCATGGTGCTTATGAAAATGTGTCCCGAATGAGAAAAAATAGTGGACTTTCGCTCCGCAAACACATCCGCTGCAAAGAGCCCCACTACGATACCAAAAACGGCAAAAGGAATTATGGTCATGGGATTTTCGACTAGACAGACGTGCAGATCCATTTCGACACCCGATACCAATCCGCCGATATAGGGGAAAAAGATATCGCTGATGGCGCATACTCCCAGGGCTCCCGCCGCACCAACGATTGCCGCCTTGTAGATCTTCTTGTCATATCTGCGGAACATTGCAGTGGTGGCGGTGGCCGAGAACAGGACGTGGATGGGGTGGAAAACGTGGAAAATGTCACTGAAGACCCCGGAAACCCCTTCACGATCCTCATTACCCTCATGGTCCGAAAGACCGGACGAATGATCTGCAAGCAGTTTCTCGATCCCATCCATAGCGGCTGTGGAAGCAGTATCATTTTTATTTCCGCTCTCATATTTCTCGATCACACTGTGAACCTTCTCAGCCATCGTTTCAGTATCGTGGATTTCATCCTCGTACTGATGGGTGCCTATCAAAGCACCTATCTCCGTGAGGGCTTTGCTGGAATTGATTTCGCCATTATCCACCTCCTCAAAAAGCCGATCAATATCTTTGGCCAGATTGTCATCATGAGAGGGCTCATCCGTGACGATATTCATGAGAAATACAGTGATTAGAGAAACGATTATTATCCCTAACGCGACGCTGAAAACAGTGTATGGAATGTGATGTTTCAGTTCGTGCATGATGCGCTTGAATCGTTCTATATTATTACCCCCATAGGAAAGCTACAGTTATTCATATTATCTCGAATATAGGATTTCTTATTAACTATTTATGGATTTCTTAATAATTATATTACAACAACATCTAAAATATATAATAATTTAATTATAAGTTAAGGCAGAAAAATTCATAAAATAAATAAAAATAAATATCATGTTACGTTTTCTCCCATGTATGCCCATCGTCAGCGTTTCCTTAACCGATAAGAACATCGAAGTATTGGACAATATTCAGGATTCCCTTGGTCTTGCAGGAAGAAGCGAGGCGATCCGCGTCTGTCTTCGCTCCGCTGAGACCGAGGCCAGGGATCGCAAATCACTCGTTGGAAAAGTGGAAGGGGTTCTCATCATCGTTCATGATTCACACCGGGCCCCCGGCCTTGATGATACAAGACACGCCTACCAGGAACTTATAAGCACCCAGATACACTCTCATCTCGCCAACAATAAATGCCTCGAGGTCTTCATAATTCAGGGTAAGGGTGATGATGTAAAAGAACTGTTGAGCAGATTTCAACGGGACGATAAGCTGGAGTATGTCAAGTTCGTTCAATCGTGATTCTTGTCACGTTATTACACGGGTCCTTACGATTTTTGCGGTCTCTCTGGATATTGTCAATGGTACGGAGCTTGACAATGTTAGCGGAATCGTTGTCCAGAGGGACCGATTCCGCCGAATAAATAACAGACAGTTATAAATATAAAATCTCAATTCCTGTAAAACGGGTGCTTGAATGAAGGTTTCAGTATTAATTCCTACTCTCAACGAGGAAAAATCAATTGGCGAAACGATGGATCAGATCCCAAAGGACTTTGCAGACCTGGAGATAGTAATCATTGACGGATTATCAAAGGATAAAACGGTGGAGATCGCAAAGAACAAGGGAGCGCGGGTGATAAAGGAAAAGAGGCGGGGATACGGGCGTGCTTACAAAACGGGTTTTGCCAAGGCAAAGGGTGATATCATCGTCACCCTCGACGGGGACACCACCTATCCGGCGGAGATCATACCGGATCTCGTAAAGATGCTTGAGGAGGAAAAACTCGATTTTATCACCTGTGACCGTTTGTCCAAGCTGGACAAGAAGGCCATGAACTTCACCCACCGCATGGGCAATTGGATGCTGAAATTTACCATGAACGTCCTTTTCCTGAAGCGATTGAAGGATTCGCAATCCGGCATGTGGTGTTTTAGAAAGAAAATCCTCAAAAAGCTGAATCTGACCTCGGATGGAATGCCTCTATCGGAGGAGATAAAGATCGAGGCGTTCAGGAACAAGAAGATAAAGAGCAAGGAGATCCCGGTAGAATACAGGATACGGATAGGCGATATCAAATTGAATACATGGGGTGACGGGGTAAAAAACGAGATTTTTCTGTTTAAAAAGAGGCTGGGCCTAGCGAGAAAACCGAAATACCAGCGTGAAGAAGAGAAACGTAACAAGAAAAAATGAACCGGCGGGGATTTGTATCAGGTTATACACACCGGTAAAACCGTTCGAGTTGCAGAAAGAACTTAGTGTTGTAGTTGCCACCCAGAACCGAAGCGGATCGGTGTTATATCGCGAGCTTGTGGATCTTTTGGATACTCTCGGCTATTCTATAGTAAAGACCTTTTACCAGAATTCTTCAAAGCGGAATCCTCAGCTTTTCATGGGTAAAGGAAAGATTCTCGAAATTAAAGAATTCATTCATGAGAACCCGGTGAAGCTCGTGGTTGTGGATCATAACCTCGACCCCATACAGATTTTCAAGATACAGGATATTCTCGAGATGGACGTCTTCGATCGCGTCAGGGTTATTTTGGAGATATTCGTCAGGAACGCACGGTCACAAGAGGCAAAACTACAGGTGGAGCTGGCCACTCTGAAGTACGAGATACCGCTGGTACGGGAATGGATACATCAATCAAAGACAGGGGAGCACCCGGGATTCCGAACCGGGGGCGAGTTCCAGGTGTCGCAATATCTTGATGGTATCAATAACCGCTGCGTGAAAATAGAGGGAATGCTCGATAAGATAAAGAAGACCCGACGAAACCGGAGGGAGAACAAGAGAAGCGACGGCCGTTTCTTCACCAGTCTCGCCGGTTATACCAACGCGGGAAAGACCTCTCTTTTGAACGCTCTATCGAACGAGAAATGCGAGGTGGAAAATAAATTTTTTACTACCCTTTCCACCCGAACCCGACGAATAGACGCAAAGAATTTACCGGTTCTAATGACCGATACAATCGGTTTCATCCAGTTCTTGCCTCCATATCTTGTCAAAGCCTTCCGCTCAACACTGGAAGAAATATTCGACGCGGATCTGATCGTCCTCGTGGTGGATATCTCGGACGACGTGCACGAGATAATTCGCAAGATGGTCACGGCTTACGGTATAATGAACCACGAGGGTATGTACGCCCAGATAGTTACTGTCTTCAACAAGAAAGACCTTCTCCATGATGAAGGGGACGAAGCCAAGGTGGAGAGTATAATAGAAGGTCTGGGAGAGGCCGGAGCCCTTGCGTGCGATTTCGTATGCATTTCCGCGCGAACCGGAGAGAACCTGGATCGCTTGATAGAAGTGATAAGGGATAACCTGCCCGATTACAAGGAGTTCGAGGTGTGTATAAAGAAAATCGCATTCAACAAGGCCCTTGAGAGTTTTCTGTATTCTAAGTTCGAGGTGATTTCGGTGGAGGAGGCAGAGGGGGGCGGGGAGGGAAGCAAAACGAGGAAATACCGGTTGCTGGGGAGCAAGAAGGAGATTGAGAGATTCAGGAAGGGGAACGAGGAGGTTGTAGAGATCGATAATGGAAAGATAAGTGATAATTAATCAGATTCGGTAACAACACTTGAAAAAAACTTCCTCACCCTCCCCGCCACATCTTCTTCCATCTCCAATCCATCGATATACTCCTGAAAACGTTTCGCCCGCACGTCCATGATCACGGCAACACCCCTATCCTCTTCAGAGCGGATCAATCGTCCCATTGCCTGGAGTATCTTCCGCACCGTTGGGGCAAGTACCGCAAACAACCAGCCGTTCCCGGTCTTGATGTCGTAATATCTTCTCAGGCCCTTTTGCCTTGCCGTGGGTTTTGGATATGGAATACCCACCAGAATCGCCAGCTCAAGCGTATCCCCCGGAAAGTCCATTCCTTCCGAAACACGTCCGCCAATTACCGAGAAAAATATCCCTCCTGGCGAAGTTCTGAACGAACTTATTTCGTCGAGCAGTTCAGCCTGCGAGTCCTTCGTTCTCTCATAGAAGACTGGACGGTCACGTGTTATATTTTTCATCATTTCGCCAGTAGTAAGAACATTCATGATCCTGAACGACGGGAAAAAGATAATGGTATTCCGTCGATCCTGTCTGAGTATGGAGCAAATCTCCCTCTCGTAAGCCTCCTGCATCTTCTCATTCCCGTTAAACTGTGCATATCTGGTGGTGAGGGCCGGCGTGAAAAGGGTTAGAAGGTTGTTCGCGTCGAAGGGCGATGGATAGCTGTGAAGCTCGGAGTTCTCAAGGGAAAGACAGTCCCGGTACTCGTGGAGGGGTTCTAGGGTGCCTGACATGTGTACGGACGAATGGAAGGTCTGGCATATCACGCCCCCCTTCTGGGGATCGAGACAGTATGCTTCCAGATGCGGGTTCTCCCGGTCGTAGATGAGTTTTATGTAGTACTCTTCCGTCAGGTCCTCCCATTGCCGTAAAAATGTTGCCACCGAAAGAAGATAGGACCGGGGCAGCTTCCCGTCCGTTTGCTTCTTTTCCTTGATAACGTAGCCATCATAGGCAAGTTTTTGTATTCCTTTCATGAGGGTCGTGGAAGTGATCACGAGCCCCGACATAAGGCCGGTCATGAGAGCGTCCTGAGGGATCACGGCGTCCTCTTCCACAGAGATCATTACGGACCTATTATCCCCAACCGTATCACCCGAATTTCCATCATCAATGTATTCTTCAGCAAGCTCCACCATCGTGCTCTCAAGGAGGTCTAGAAAACGCTTTAACGGTATATCGTCATAGAAAAAATCGATCCCGTATCGTTCCGCCTCCTTCTTTGCAGTCCCTAATGTGCTTCGTGAAAGGGTGAATGAATACAGGTCTCGCAAGTAATCCGGCAGATTGTGGGCCTCGTCCACCACCAGGATCAGATCCTCGGTTCCCTCGTTCAACCAGTCTATTAGATGCCCGCGTATTGCATCGTTGAACACGAAGATATAGGGCATTACCACCAACTGGGCCTTGTCCAGCAATATCTTTATGAACTCGTAGGGGCAAATTTCCTCATCACGGCATCTCGATACGATCTCGTGTGCATCGGGGATCCGCTCGGCGACCCATCGTTTAAGCGGATTCAGATTTGTGGTAAGCAAACGGTAATAGTAAGGACACATGCGCTCATGCAGCATCATATCGAATACAGCGCGGTTAAAGTCTCCTTGTGTGTCTTCATTCGTACCTTCAAGCATTTCACCTGTCCGCTTTTTCCTTGTACTGCACATTAAAGACATTTCTTCCGGAATCGCCTCTCTAAATTCCGTAAGCTCATCCATAAGGAGACACATGTTCCTGCGGCCCTGAAGCGGCAGGGCTAATATTTCGTCTGGTGCAAAGGTCCCATCTGCCGCATTCTCCCTGATGGCTCTTGCTTCGCTGATCACCTGTTTCTGTTGGGAATTTGTTCTCGTTGTATAGACCAATTTTTTTTTCTCGTTCATACAAAATCCCAGAAGTGCCGATAAGCTACAGACGGTCTTTCCCGAACCTGTCTTCGATTGAATTATTATATTTCGTTGCTCCCGGGCGGAGGAGTAGATATCCTCAACTATTATCTCCTGTGTCTTCCTGGGAACGTACGGAAACAGTTCCAGCATCCCTCGTGGAAGAATAATTGCGGATTATATCTTTTTTGTATGGATTTCACATAGAAAAAACCTGGAAAAGAATTAATTAGACCGATCATTATGGCTGAAAAGAGGTGCCAATCTATGTCCAACGATTTTCTCATTAGCACTCATGATCTCGTTAAAGAATTCCCCGACGGTGTCCGAGCTGTGGATGGACTGACCATTAAGATAAAACGCGGGGAGGTATTCGGATTCCTTGGCCCGAACGGAGCGGGCAAGACCACATCCATCAAGATGATGGTGGGCCTTCTAAAGCCCACAAGTGGGAAAACCATCATTGACGGGGAGACAATAGAGGCGGGAAGTGAGGTGGTGAAGGAAAAGATCGGGGTCTGCCCCCAGGAAATCACTCTCTGGGACCGCTTGACCGTATACGAGAACCTAAGACTGATAGGAGACCTTTATGAAACTCCAAAAGAGAAATTGAATAGACAGATCGATTCGCTGCTTCGAGAGCTACAACTCGAGGATAAAAGAAAAACCCGGGCAACGTCACTCTCGGGTGGAATGAAAAGGCGTTTGAACCTGGCCATGGCACTTGTTCACGACCCGGAAATAGTTGTTCTGGATGAGCCGTCCCCCGGCCTCGATCCGCAGTCCCGTCTCGTGTTATGGGATTACATCAACACCATCCCGAAGATGGGAGATAAAACAGTGATACTAACGACTCATTTCATGGAAGAGGCGGATCGATTATGCAAGAGAGTTGCCATAATCGACCATGGAAAACTCCTGGTGGACGACAGCCCCGAAAAACTCAAGAACAATCTTGGCGAGGGAGACGTTGTAGAGTTGACGCTGGAGGAAATGGAAGGCAGCGAAAAATTAGCAAAAGATCTCGAAAAAATGGAGACAGTGTCCAAGGTTCACGTTGTAGGAAATAAAATATGGCTTAATTCGCTAAACGCGGTAAAACACTTACCCGAAATATTCCACCAGGTGGAGATTGGTAACAAAAATATCGTGGATGTCAAGCTTCGGAAGAACACTCTCGAAGACGTATTCATTTCGCTTACCGGAAGGGGGTTGAGAGAATGAGATGGGTGGCGATCACAAAAAAAAGCGGAAAAGAGATAATGAGAGACAAGGGGGCCCTCTTTTTCAGCCTTCTATTCCCTGCAATTTTCATTCTGATATTCGGATTCGCATTCGGGTCATTCACTGGTGGCAACACTACCTACAATATTGCCATCATCAATATGGACGAGGGGATCAACCTTACTGGCACAACCATCCAGCACGGCAATAATTACGTCAATATTTTAACAGAAATGTCCTATCTCGACGGAAATGCTAAAAACACTAGCCAGCAGATATTCGATATACGTGAGTATCTTACTGAAAAAGAGGCTCAGGAACTGGTGGAAGATAAGGATCGGATCGCATCATAATACACCGAAACTTCTCACAGGCCGTAGCGGCAGAGAGCATGAGGTTTGTACAGCATGCCATATCGGATTCACTTGGAGAGATATATTCCGATCAATATAACGATTACGGGACAAACGTATCGCAAATGATGGAACAGTTGATGAGTGAGATGATAGAAAACGGAACCGGCGGTATCACACTCTCAAAGAACGTCAATGTAACTGCCAACGTCGTCATCAAGGGTGACCCGGCCAGTTCATCCTATTTCACTGTCAGCGGGATTATCCAGGGGTCAATGGAGGCATACGTGGACAATTCAGGGAAGATCGCCCTTGCGATATCGGCCAAGTCACTTCCCGTTAAGATAGACCCTGGTTCACAGGAACCATACGTATTTGTGGAAGACAGGTCCCTTGATGTTTCCGATCTCTCCTCATTCGATTATCAGGTACCCGGGATAATAGTCTTTGCCCTGCTTATGAGCGCCACCGGCGTCTGCATATCGCTGTCAAGAGAGGAAAGCAAAGGAACTCTCACCCGCCTGAAGTTGACAAAAATGAGTTCTTTTGACATGCTTTTCGGCAGCACGATACCCTATACCATAATCGCGGTAGCCCAACTATTTATACTTCTCTGTATCGCCTTATTGATGGGTTATCAATTCAACCCTGATGCAAACATATTCCTGGCGCTGTTCATAGCCATTTGGGGATGTCTCGCCACAGTGGCCCTGGGTTTGATACTGGCAGCCATAGCAAAGAACGAGGACCAGGCAGGCTATCTCGGGCCAATGGTGGCAGTGCCTCTTTCGTTTCTCACAGGAGCTTTTTTCTCGTTACCCACGATCACTTTTACCGAGAATTTCCTCGGCACCGGAAAATCCTTCGAACTATTTGATTGGCTTCCCTGGACACAATGCGGCAAGGCCCTCACGAAGACAATGACTTACGGAGCGTCTTTCGGTGATGTTCTGGTTGAAATCGTAATAATGATAATACTGACCGCAGTCCTCTTCACCCTGGGAGTGATACTCTATCATAGGAAACGGCTCAGATCGATATAGCATTATAATAAGATGTTATGATGAGCAATATTGTTCATGTCAATTCCTAAAAGTGGGGGTCGGGCGTCTGCATTTGCAGCGAACCAGAGGGTCATCGGGGGACCGGCGAAATCTATTTATATGTAATTTCTATTACTGTGCCGAAATATCCTGTGGAGACCATTGACAAAATACGAAATAATAATATGGGGCGGTATCCCAGGTATTGATATCATTAGATGAATCGTGTTCATCCACAAAGGACGGGGTCGGATAAGACTAACAAACCTGTCGTTCCAGCCCTGGACGGCAGAAGTAATTTCCGTATCATCTGTCGTATCCGAAAGAGGTGTATCCGGATGGAAGCTCTAAAAACGGCGAAACTTTTTGCAGACGAGGTAGTCCTCCGTATCCTGGCGGCATCTTTCAAGTATCCCAAGACTGCCCAGGAACTCAGTAAACAACTAGACATCCCCGTTGCAGTATGTTATAAAAAGATAAAGAAACTGGTATCCATGGGTTTAATCAAATGTGTGGATACTAAACTATCCAATAAGGGCAAGAGCGTAAGATGCTTCAGATCGCAGGTCAAGTCCGCGTATATATTTTTTGACAACGGCAGGCTCCGGGTCAGGTTGGAACTCACTCAACTGGATGACCGAATATATGACAAGACATGGGACATACTGGATGAGATCAAGAAGGTAGAATGAGAATCCGGTTCCAAAATTGTTAGAGAGCATTTAAGTAGAGTCTGACAAATAATTTTCAAACTGAATCATTTATGTATTCTATAATAATAGTAGCGTAATGCGAGGGTAGCCAAGCCTGGTCAATTTCGTTCACCCCTTTGGGCTGAACTTAGTTGGCAACAAGTGTGTTGCCAACTGGTTCCCGTTGACCAGGAAATGGATGCAATTCCACGTTACTTGAAGAGCCAAGTCCTACTGGCTTGGTTTGAAAGTTTGGCGAGCCAACTGGGTCGCCTTTACAAGGGAACCGATTGCATATGATGCGAGGGTAGCCAAGCCTGGTCAATTTCGTTCACCCCTTCGGGCTGAACTTAGTTGTCAACAAGTGTGTTGCCAACCGGTCCCCGTTGACCAGGAAACGGATGCATATAACGGAAAAGTCAACAACGTCAGGATCAACGGATGCATATGATGCGAGGGTAGCCAAGCCTGGTCAACGGCGCTAGATTCAGGGTCTAGTCCTTAGTGGTTCCCGAGTTCGAATCTCGGCCCTCGCACTTTTTAGACCAACGGGAGAAAAAGGAGAGGGCAGGGCAACCCGTAGGCTCACTAGCCGAGGGTACAGATGAATCTTGATTCATCGAGTATCTCCGATTGACCGTAGTAAAACGTGCACTCGCACTTTTTTCAAAGAAAAAATGCGGATTGGGGCAATTTTAATTGACCGGAGCCTGACCGCACACTTGCAGGCAGGGTAACCCGTAGGTATATCCGTAGGAACGGTAGCTCCGAGGATGCAGATGAAACTGTTTCATCAAGCATCTTTGATGCCACAGAGCGGAGTGGGAACTCGCACTTTTCGATTCTTTTATATCCACCGAAAAAATTATTTACAAGATCGATCACTGTAACCGCAACTATTATGTTAAAATTGTCCCACTTGATCTTTAATGATAATCCAAAAGGGGTGTGAACGATCCAACACTATATTGTGTTCCCCAATCATCTTAGACCCTGTTGCTCCAAAAAAGGGCTTCGCAAGGGTAAAATATTATCTCCCCGAAATTTCAAAGACCGTTTGATGCTCACCGATGTTGGCGATAATTTCCTCAAAACGGTCAGGAGAAAGGGAAGCCAACCAGATATCAGGTTGACATGGGAAAGGGATTATTTCCCCTGGAGCATAAGCATAGAACTGGGACTTGTCTCTTTCAAACTCAGTGCGGAGACGATCGGCACATCAACATGGCAGTCCATCGTTGTCATATCGCCTGAATTCAAGAACTCTCCCTCTACCATAGCAGTGGTCAACGATGTTTTCAAAAGATTCAGAAAAAGACTCGGAAGACCTCCATGGGAATCTCCGTACTGGTCAGAAAACGATATCGTTGAAATCTATAATGCAAAGGGTTATTCATTGAACGATATAAAACAGGCATGGACCAACGAAATTCATGTTGAAGTGTGATCGAAAAAGATATCTTCAAGCTCAGGCTCTTCGATCACCATGGAGCGAACCGGACAATTATTCTCCACTAAGAGACGATTAACCTCTGAAGATATATCGCCATTCTCTGCCACGATGGTCATTTTATTTTCAGAAATCCTCAGATCAATTATACTCTTCATATCCTTGATAGAGGAGGAAGGTATCTCCGACGATGGAGCCACCGTGACTACTATCTTGACCTTCGCCTCTTTACCCATCTTCTCCTGAAGTTCCGCTAGATTTCCACTGGTGATCAAACGTCCGTGATGGATTATTCCAACATGTGTACTTATCTTCTGAACCTCTTCCAGGAGATGCGACGACATGAATATTGTAATTCCACTATCGGAGAGTTTCCTTAACAGCTTTCTGAAATCCCTCTTTCCCGCAGGGTCCAGACCACCCGTCGGTTCGTCCAGTATCAGCAGCTCGGGATCGTTCAACAATGCCTGGGCCAAAGATAGTCTCTTTTTCATCCCGAATGATAACTTCCCACACAATTTAGACTTTTCACCGGCGATACCAACAATGCGTAAAACCTTTAAAATTTTCTTATCGATAGACCTGCTTGGGATGGAATAAAGCTTGGAATAGTATCTCAAAACGTCCAACACCGATACCCGTGGATAGAACGATGGTGCTTCAGGCATGTATCCGATCCTGCCCCTCACCATTTCTCCTTCCTCTACGACATCAAGACCACATACCAGTGCCGTCCCGGAAGTGGGGGGCATAAGGCCAACCAACATCTTGATCGTGGTGGTCTTTCCTGCGCCGTTGGGACCTATGAAACCGTATACCTGCCCTTTTTTCACTTCCATGTTCAACCGGTCAACGGCAAGCTCGCCCATAAAAGCGTCTTTCTTGTAACGTCGAAACCATTTCTTCCATCGGGGAATGCCCGGGGGATAGCGCTTCGTGAGATCCCTGATGGTGATCATCATCCGGTCTAACGCAAACGGATTATTAATTTTTTTACATTGGGTTCCCTCTGGAGTTATGAAATTCCTCGACCTATTTTGAAGAAAAATTATTAAAATCAGGAATATATTTGCCGCACCGTTCGAACGCTGTGTACGAATCTGCGGGCCACCGTGGCTTAGTGGTATAGCGATGCCTTGGTAAGCGCGTGCCGGTTTCCCGGCACCGTATCCAAAAAGGCATAGATCGCGGGTTCAATCCCCGCCGGTGGCTCTTTATTTTAATTATTGAAAAAATCGATTTCCGAAAGTTTTTTTCCATTTTCCTTGCCAATTCTTACAAGTGGTTTTGACAAATGCCTCATGGCGACTCCGTCTACCTCGTAGGTTTTACCCTCTACAAGTACTCGGTGAAACACATGGTAACTTGCACCTTCTTCATCAGACCTGATGTGGCATTTCCGGCACCTGTAACCAACGCCCTTTCCAATGGATTTCATCATTGTCTTACAGCCGGGACAGATGGGGTTTGAGATCTTGGTCAATTTAGTGGTTTTCTGCAGTATTTCCAGTTTCTCCAGGTTGATCACTTTCACAAACCCGTCAGCCAGCGCCGGCCTCATCCCCTTACTTGGTGCATCGGCTTCTTTTTCATCTCCCTTGACACCACCGTACAATCTCACCCGATCTCCCGGATACAGGGCCCGAACGATGTTTCGGAAATTCTTTGTGGGCTCGAAGGCAGCAGCATATACGCTGTTGGCCCCATCGGCAACCTTTAGGAATACGTGTCCCCCCTTGATAGTGAACGAGCTCTCCTGCACGGTCCCTTCTGTGATGACGGAACCGTAATTATTAATTTCCTCTAACGGGGTCGGTACCAGATGATCGTCGGTACCCTGATTGCTAACGAAAATCTGCCAGCGCTCCATCTCCTCGGTGTCCAGCATCCCCCGAACACGGGAAAGTTCCCTATAATCATTTCCTCTCACACCGAACAGTACGGGACAGGGTGTGTTGGGATAGATCAACGGTTTATCATTCACAAAATCGTAATTGTTAAAGGTTCCTGGCAGTTCCGGGTCCAGCGACCTCACAATGTCGGGTTCGACATCTCTTTTTTTTCCCCAAAATTCCGGTTTACGATAGCTGATAATTTCATAGGTGTGGTCCATTCCCATTGATCTGTAGTTCTGGCACCACCCCAATGCACCGATACATCCCACCAATCCTCGCATTGAGCCCAGACCATGGTACAATGTATTTCTTTTTTCATCCAATGTACTGAAGGCCATTTCCAGGGGATAAACTTCGCGAACCGCACGAATATAATGTGAAATTCCGAAATTATCGCAGGTGACCACAAGACCCGGATTCGTACCATCATGGCCATAAGATGACTCCATGTCCACTAATCGTTTAAATTTCTGAAATAATGATCTATCGTTATCGTCGAGAAATTCCTCGCATTTTTCATATGAGTATGTGGATACAACAAGGTCTTCACCAATGGCACCGGAGGTAAAAGTATCGAGTCCACCCGTATTCCCTCGAGATACACAAAAAACAACTGCACCATTACCCCTGGTTTTGTAGGGAATGTTCGGATTTAATCTGACAAGCCCTGGTATAAAATGGATCGAATAACCTGAATCACGGCATATCTCAAGGGCTCGGGTGAGAAGATACGTGGTACAACCGCCCTCCCTGGAATCCGTGTCATCCATGGCAACGTACGTGTAAAACACCACCGATTGTTCCCATAATAAATAGAAAAAATGGGGGCGGTCCCACAGTGTGGAAACACCCTTTCACCCGAAAGAAAAACTGCGTCGGAACTATATTTGGTTCTTGCAGTTGGGACATAGGAACCAGCCGGGCTCGATAGGCGCCCTGCAGTGGGGGCAGAGGTTTCCTCCACCCATCGGGGCTCCTGCCTGTGGGAGTGATTGTTGAGGCTGTTGCATCGGCGCACCACCGTATTGACCCATGGCAGGTTGTTGCGGCTGCTCCGGTTGACCACCAAATTGAGCCTGTTGGGGTTGCTGCGGTTGGCCAAACTGATCATAACCGGGCTGAGCCTGTTGAGGCTGCTGCGGTTGGCCAAACTGATCAAAACCGGGCTGAGCCTGTTGGGGTTGCTGCGGTTGGCCAAACTGATCAAAACCGGGCTGAGCCTGTTGGGGCTGCTGCGGCTGGCCGAACTGATCAAAACCGGGCTGAGCCTGTTGGGGCTGCTGCGGCTGTCCGAACTGGTCCATGCCGGGTTGCTGGGGCTGGCCGAACTGGTCCATGCCGGGTTGCTGGGGTTGGCCGAACTGGTCATAACCAGGTTGAGGCTCTTCGGGCGGCATATCGAATTCCGAGAACTCGTCCCCTTCCTTTGTTTCAGTCTTTTTCTTGCTTATCATTAATAGAGCCACAACTATAGCTACGATAAGTAACAGAACGATCACGATGATCATTATAAGGGGCATGCTGCTTGCTTCGCCATCGGGGTCATCGGAGGGAGGGACGTACCGAGTCACTGTTATCGTCATCACTTTTTGAAAATCATACGCCCCTGCAGCGTCAGATACCTTGAGCCAGATCAGATAAGTCCCGTTTGCCGTAAAATTGTAACTCACATTAACACCGGTAATGTCTCCCGCAAGAGCCCAGTTAGGTTCTCCCGAAGAGTTATCGGTTGGTTTCAATTTTATATACCACGTGTAGGTAAGAATTTCGTCGTCATCATCTTTTACCGCTGTTCCATTTATCAACGAATTATCGAGATGACGTACGCTTAGGGTTACTGGAACCTTCTCCACCACAGTTGAAACCGAGCAATTTCCCTTGATCCCCAATCCTGTAATGTTTGGAGCATCGTTATCTGCATTAACAGTGAATGTAATGTTTTGATACACTATGGCGCCTGCTTTATCCTCCAAACTGATATTTACCACCGCTTTTCCATTGAAATTCGCCACAGGTGTTAAGGTAAGGTTGGCCATGGCATCCACTTCCGGCCCAAAGGTGGCTGTCTTCATGTTCTTCTTTGATATCACCGAAAAGGTAAGGGTATCACTGTAGGGTAAATCTGGATCAGCTCCCGTGATGGTAATGTTCACCGATTCATCTTCCTTAATGGTGAAACTGATATTGCCATCATCCTCCAGGGTTCCATCCTTACCCTTCTTGACAAAAGATATCATGGATGGTGCGTCATTCACCGAAGCAAGGACGAAAGTCAAGTTCTGTTTTGTCACATTGCCATCTTTGTCGGTTACGCTTATTATAACCAGAGAGGTCCCCACGAAATTCTTCTTGGGGGTGAAGGTAAGGTTTGCAGTTGTATTGTCTAACTTAACAATGGCGGCTGATGTGGTGTTCTCCTGAGAGACCACAGCGAAACTCAGAACCTCTCCGTAAGGAAGATCAGCGTCATCGGCGGTGATCGTTATATTTACGGTCTCGTCTTCTTTGACCTGAGCGAAACTGATATTTTCTTTCTCCAGAATGCCATCTTTATCATTATTGAGTTTATAGGATACGAATTCAGGTGCGTCATTAACGCTCGAAATTGTTACGGAAAAGTTGAACAATGCATCGAATCCGTCCAGACTGGCCTTTACTGTCACTGTTTCCTTGTCCGTTGAAAACTTGTCAGAGTTGGGTTTGATTATCAAGCGATCATCTGTAACATTTCCCGGAGTATCGTTGTTGTCGATGGTAACATTAAGGTTCTCCGTGCTATACTCCTTCCCCCAGCTTACGTTGGTCCAATTCACTCCCGACGTGTCGCCAGTCTTATAGGATAACAGACCTACGGTCTCATTGATGAATATTTTTTTGTACAATGTTGTGTTGAACGGGGTGCCGTCCTCGATGAGCACCACGTTCTTGAATGTCTCATTTGCCAGATTGGTTGCGTTGACGCTTATTGTTTCTGCACTAGTTACCTTCACGGTCATCGTATCGGTATCGGGATTTGCAGCTACATCTGTAGTTGTCAAAGTGACAACATAATCACCATCTTTATCAAAAGTAAAAGAAGGGGCTACGCCATTAAGGTCCTTTCCCTGGGTATTATAAACAAAATTCCAGGCATAATTCGTTATTCCTATGTTATCACTACTTCCACTCCCGTCGAAATTGACCAAAGTTCCCTTTTCCACAAGTTGATCGGGTCCAGCATTAGCGACAGGTGGTGTTGTATCGTTTATCTTGATTGTTTTGGTAGTCGTTTTGTCCCATGTTACATTAGTGTTATCCCATATTGAGAAGTCATATGTAATATTCACCCAATCCTTTAATTCATCATCAGGGAGGGAAATGTTATATTTCCAATAATTATCTACTTGCCAAGTAACATTTAAATTTTCACCTACGATATCAGTTGTATGAGCTCTCTCTATAGTATAATTGATTAAAACAGTGTAATTGTTAGTTTTACTATCCAGTGCTCCACCTATTGTGATATTTATTGACACAACAATAAGTTCGCTTTCGGTTGTCGCTCCGCTGACCAAAGAAGCCCCAAATTCTGGTACAGCGGCTGCCGAACGATCAACGAACCAATCATTTACTAGCATCAACCCGGAAAACATCAACATTCCGGTAAACATTACGATCATTATTCTTTTAGTCATTTCCAAGTGCACCATTGGATCACCTTTTTAGTTTCATACGTCAATCAACAGTTTTCTGTTAGATACAGAAGCAGATTTCGACATTAATAAATTTGTAGTATTTAAAATGTTGTTTATCATATTTTGACCCTTAATGAAAATCATCATCAGGAGGTAAAAAACCGGATTATAGACTTAAAGAGTCATTAATGAATAAGCTGAATCCCCAAAGAAAAAAAATCTAAATGATCTTTATTCCCTTAATACCAAAACTCAATTCACTTTACCTGAAGGAGAGATGCTTCTAGCGAAGAAAAATGCAAATATTGCCGACAATAGGAATCCCGTTAATGCCCCCAGGATGGTCCAAGAACCCGGTCTTATTGGGGTCGAGAGAGAGAACCAGTCATTGAGTGGAAGAATCAGGGTCCCTGTCACAGCCAGTGGAACGAGAATGATCGATGCAATGAATAAACCAATTAAAAATGGCTTTTTGAACGTGGGCTTTTCCACTGTTACTCTCTTCTTTTCAGTAATGGTTTTTTTGGACATCTTCTCCCTCGGATTTCCACTGGACAACGGTATACGGCTCACTTATGTGATACCGAATACCCAGCAGGTGCTTAAACAGTCCTGGGAGGATTCGAACCTCCGTCGCTGGCTCCAAAGGCCAGCATGCTAGGCCACTACACTACAGGACTATAAGATTCGAGGCACCTAAATTCTATTTTTATATATAATTCTTATTGAGATATATTTTGCGGTATATGCGCTTTCACGCTATACTGCCAACATTGTCAAGCTGCGAACTTCGATTCCCGCAGGAAATCCTTGGATTTACGAGGGTGTCCGCTGTGCTCCGCAGACCCCACGGGCTCTGCTACTCCTGTAGAAAACTTGTTCCCGAAGGTGCAGTTGAATCTTCTCGATTCAAAGGAATGTAATGGGCACCTTCGAAAACCTGTGGTTTTCTACTGGTGAAGTGAATTTACTAATTCACGATTCATTTTTCGAACTTCGCACCATAACAATATCAACATCACTCATTTTCTATAAATATCTCATTTAAAACGACAATAGTTTGGAAATAGTACCATATTGCATAAAATGTTAAATATTATTGGAACAGTAGCAGTCAAAATTCTTAAATTCAACTACCATAAAAACGAAAATAATTAAAAAAATTGCATTAATGCGTAATAGGAGGGAAATAATGAAATCAGATCTGGAAATAGCACAGGAAGCGACCATGAGGCCCATAATCGACGTAGCCAGGGAACTGGGGCTCTCGGAGGACGATATCGAGCTTTACGGCAAGTACAAGGCCAAGATCAAGCTCGAGGTCCTGGATAAACTGAAAGATAGGCCCAACGGAAAGTACATCGATGTCACTGCAGTCACACCCACACCCCTGGGTGAAGGAAAGACCGTCATCAATGTCGGTCTGAGCCAGGCTCTAAGGTTGATCGGGAAGAACGTGATATGCGCTCTCAGAGAGCCGTCCATGGGACCTGTGTTCGGTATCAAGGGCGGTGCAGCCGGAGGAGGTTATTCGCAGGTTCTGCCAATGGAAGACATAAACCTGCACTTCACGGGAGATATTCACGCCGTTGGTGTCGCGAATAATCTGCTGGCGGCAGCTATAGACAACCAGGTTTTTCATCCGACTTTCAGGAGGAAGAACGAGTTTAAAATCGACCCGGACACTATCTCCTGGAGACGCGTTGTGGACCTGAACGACTCCGCTCAGACCACTGTGACCATCGGTACTAAATCCAGGCACGATATAGAAGGATACCCTCGAGAAACCGGTGTGGATATTACCGTGGCATCGGAAGTAATGGCCATTCTCGCGCTCTCGAACGATCTGCAGGACATGAGAAAGAGAATGGGTCGGATCATCGTTGCAATGAGCAGGGACGGGAATCCGGTCACTGCCGAGGACGTGAAGGCCGCAGGGGCAATGACCGTGTTGATGAAGGAGGCTATCAAGCCGAACCTGATCCAGACTCTAGAGGGTGGACCCTGTCTCATGCACTCGGGCCCCTTTGCAAACATTGCCATCGGCAACAACTCGGTTATCGAGGACAGGATCGCCTTGAAACTGGCCGATTACGTTGTCACAGAAAGCGGCTTCGCAGCCGATTGCGGTGCTGAGAAGCTCTTCGATATCAAGTGCAGGAATTCGGGGCTGAAACCAGACTGCGTGGTGTTAAACTCTACTGTGAGGGCTCTCAAGCTACACGGCGGAGGTTACGAATTCCCGCCCGGCAAGGCGCCCTCCCCGGAGCTACTCTGGGGAGAGAACGTGGAAGCAGTTCGGAAGGGTTGCTGCAACCTTACGGTGCACATTGAGAACATGAAGAAATTCGGTGTACCCGTAGTGGTCTGCGTCAACAGGTTCGCGGCAGATACCGACGCCGAGGTTGCAACGGTTATCGAAGAGGCCAAAAGGGCAGGTGCCGAAAGCTGCATACCGGTGACGGTGCATGCGGACGGAGGCGCTGGCGGCACCGAGCTTGCCAAGGCTGTGGTCGAGGCCTGCGAGAAGCCCAACAACTTCAGACTTCTTTACCCGGACGAGGCATCCATCAAAGAGAAGATCGAAACAATTGCCAGAGAAATATACAGGGCCGAGAACGTTGAGTACAGCGATCTCGCAGAGGAGAAAATAAAACTCTATACCGAATGGGGTCTTGGTAAACTCCCCATCTGCATAGCGAAAACCCATCTTTCCATATCCCATGATCCGAAATTGACGGGAGCCCCCTCGGGATACACGCTGCCTGTTGTGGATATAAGGCCTGCTGCCGGAGCGGGATATCTTTATCCGCTTTGCGGAGAGATGAGAACCATGCCCGGAATGCCTTCGCACCCGGCTTCGGAAAGAGTGGATATAGACGAGAACGGAAAGACCCTGGGATTGTTTTAATTTTATATAGTTGGTTCGGGGGACTGCCCCCGAACCTTTCTTTTTTGTATGTTTTTCATTTTATAGGAAATACCGACCATCCAGTCGTTTTCTTCTTTCCGCAGCGGACACTCCATGCAACATCTCCCTCTATTTTTTAGCCAATGAAGCACAGAATTCGTTAATTATTTTCTGTGTATTCGTGTTTCTGTGGCCCGTAGACACACCTGTCGATACTCGTAACATTCCCTTCGGGAACGTTACTGTACCTTCCTCGCAGGTATGCTCGAAGATGGCTCAGGAGTGTCCGCAGGCTCACCAGCCGAGGACGCAGCAACGCCTAGAAGGTG
>JASLWR010000018.1:34062-56653 GCA_030740765.1 Thermoplasmatota archaeon | reverse complement strand
AGTAGTGGCGAGGAGTAAAATTGAGATAATTAAAAAGACAACGAAGGGGCCGTTGAATCGTTTCGGGTACATTCGAGAAGATAATTGCAGACAATGATAAAAAGCTTGTTATGGGATATTATGATAATGTTTGCGGAACCTCAGCCCGTCGATATGAATCTGTATTACCATTCTCTCACTCAATACATAATTAGTTCAAATCTGAAAAACCGATCAAATAATAATTACATATAATTTCAAACTATACCGTTAAAGGAAAATTGTCCCATTAATCCCTGATGATCAATCTAATATTGAGGTGGTGGCTGTTGTTGTCCGGGCGGGACGTTCAGGTTAACGATAACTTGTTGTGGAGGGTGCTGATCAAATTGCGCTTGTTGTGGAGGGTGCTGATCAAGTTGCCCTTGTTGAGGTGGATATTGACCATATTGCGCTTGTTGTGGAGGGTTCTGATCAAGTTGCCCTTGTTGTGGAGGGTACTGGTCAAATTGCCCTTGTTGGGGTGGATACGGTTCCGGCGGCCAATGCTGGTCCGGCGAAGGGCGATGGGGTTTGTGGCTCTTCTGCTCCTTCTTGAGTCCCTTGGTCACGCCCTTGTCAATTTTCTTCCCCAGTTTCTTTGAACCGGTGGCATCTTCAACAAGATCCCCCGCCGCGTCGCCAAGGATTTTTATGATCTTCTTTCCAAGCTTGTCTTTCATGCGTTTCTGACCCAGGTTCACCCATATCTGGTTGAGCCTTGCCTGTCCAAGGAACACGCCGTATGCCGGAACAAACCAGAGTATGAATAAAATAAGGCCAATCAAAGAAAGGATGCTCAATCCCGTTATCCAGACCAATAACACCAAGATTCCATTTACAGCACCTTGAACAACAACCGGGAGGGTTATCAGCGCCGAAAGTTTAGTTGCGTTGAGAGTTTTTTCCTCGGAGGTTCCGCTGGAGACCTGCATATCTCTGACATGATTGAACATATTCCGGTACAGGAAAAAAGCCACTCCTGGAATTATACTGATCAGAATTCCCAGGATATAAACCAAAATTAAAGAGGGGAGTATTGTTAAAAATATACTCACAAATATGGATCCAAACACCATGGGTAACAAAAACACTGCAACGAGCAGAATAACCTGCTTGATGGGGTTGATTTTTGGGTCATTTTTGTATTCCTTTATTTCCTTCCAGACAAAATATGCCCAAACCAAAACAATGGGGGTAATTGAAAGAAGGCCCCAGATGGCAGGGCTTCTCTGTTTACCCTGCTTTCCTGGCACACCCATTTGACTTCCAGACAGTTGCTCTTGTTGAGGTGGGTATTGTCCCCCTGATTGTGGGTACTGACCCTGTGATAGTACCGATTGTTCCTGGGTTTGCTGATGCCCGTAGGGAGGTGGGTGCTGACCCTGTGGTATTGCTGATTGTTCCTGGGTCTGCTGCTGTCCGTAGGGAGATGGGTAATATTTTTCTGACAAGTCGACACACTTCCTTTTAAGGTTTAAATTTGATTTTATCGAAATGCAATTTTAACAATAGAATCACTGATTAGATCGTATTCATCTGGAATTATTTTGCTTCATTGCAGCATAACTGAGAGAAAGGTTACCGTTTATTGCTCCAACCGTCCCTTTGCGCTACAGTTGGGACAGGTTACGGTGATGGGTCTCTCGGATGATGTTATAGTGATGGGTCTTTTACAGTTATGGCATCTAACTTTAACAATTTGCTGGGGAACCGCGGTCTCTTCCTCCTCGTTGTCCCAGTCGGGCCTAACACCATTTTCCTCATCTTCCTGGGCCTCTTCTTCCTCCTCTTCCTCTTCTGCTTCTTCCGCCTCCTCCTTCTTTTCTTCTTGCTCCTGCTCCTCTTCTTCTTGCTCTTCTGCTTCTTCTTCCTCCTCCTCCTCCTCTTCTACTCCTTCCTCTGCTGGTTCCTCTTCTTGCTCTCCCTCACTGATGCCTCCCGAGAGCCGATTCCGCAGGTATTCTTCGAATGAAATGTCATTCCCCTCGGCTTTTTCCCTACTGGCGGCAATGAAATCGTTAGGGAGTTTCAATTCTATCTTGGTATACTGATGCATGGTAGAGGTGAGCTTTTTTAGAGCAACCGCTTCATCCGTAATATCGAAGTTTCCGATTTCTATCTTACCCTTGATATCTTCCTTCAACATTTCGTTTGATTTCCAAACATCACCGATATTAATAGTTTCATCTTCTATGTTTATTTTACTCATACTGGTTTCCCCTGATGAATTTATTAAAATAACTAACCTGACATCGGAAATCTCAACTTGTAATAATGCCCGGCCATTCAGACATTATTACGCCAGATTAGCTTTTTTCATCTACTTCTTATACATCGCAAGACGAAAGGTAATATCGATACCGTGTCATATGCAGGGAAAAACTCCCTTTGCATAAAAATCGTTTCTGCGATGCCAGAGTGATCAAGTATTATCTTGACCTTCGATAATTGATCCTTGCCAAAGCTTCCTGGTAATCCTTGGGGGAGAAATAACCCTTGAAGACACCATCGGCATCCACTACAACTACGGCATAGGGATCTCTTTTCGTAACTTCAGGAACAACATCGTCCAGAAGTGAATCGTAAGGGATTTCCATGACATCCGTGTTCATCATTTCCGTTACTGCCGTGTCGGTTGGGTTCTTCCCGTCCACAATGGCCTTCAAGAATTCTCTCGCTGTGAGAACACCTTTCACGGACCCGGCGTCGTCGATAGCGAGTACCACACCACGGGGGATCGCCATTAATTGTCCAGCCGCATCCTTTCCGGAGGAAGTATGTGTTATCTTCTTGAATTCATCAGTGATAACAAGGTCTTTGACCCTCATCTGAGAAGCATCCTTCATTGCACCCGTAGGCACACTCTTTTTAATAACCTTCTTTTTCGCCATTTATATACCTCTTAATGAATTTATTTTTTACAGGAATATACGTTCGCCCCCTCTAATGAATTTTCTTTATATAACAATATCGGTATTTGTTGATACAAAGTTATCAATAATTTCCTGTCATCCATTCATTGGATTCCTGTCAGAATCCTATTCGTCGCTTTCATTATCGTCAGTGGTCTGCCGAGATTCCCCTTGGACCTCTATCAGAATTTTCTGTATATGATACTCCAGCATTCTTTTCAACTCATCACATTGTCTGTCAAAAAGGCTTTGGATTTCCGAAACCATTTCCATATATATCGATTGGAGCTCTTCCGGGAGTTCTAAAGGCGGAGAATTTTCACGTTGCAGTAATTCGACCAGGGCTCCGGTTGCTTTTCTCGATGTCGATCCCTTTCGGATGAGGGCTGAAACCGATCCGTCCGACTGCGCTGTGTCAAGGGTGAAATCCGCCGAAGCCATTTCCTCTTCAGTTGTTAGTTTCTTTATCCAGTTAGCCCGTAGCTCAAGTAATCTCTTATTATCTTTCTCATTCAGTGAAGAGTTGTCGACTTCTTCGGATTGGTCGATTTCAAGGGTTTTATTGATCCCAAACGGTTCATTACCTGATGATAGAAATGGCCTGACAACCCTCAATTTCCTTTTTCGTTTTCTTATTGCATCTCCTGCAGGTTTGCTCATTCGCTCATCTCTCGATAAAAAATGTCAAGTGGGTTCATAAGTGAATATTTTTATTACGAAACTGTCATAGAGTTGAAACCCTTCGACCTCCCCACCTACTCCTTTTGCTTCCACATCAAGAGTCCAGATGCCTGGTTCAGGTAAATACACCATTTCCGGCTCCATGGTTTCTGTGTCAAAGAAATCTCTCACATACCATACTCTGCTTTTCGGATCGGTAATAACGATCTTCACGTGTCTGGTCAAACTAAGGTTTGTTCCAAGTAACTTCAATAGTTCTTGAAGAAGGTCGTTCTTATCGAGGTTGACCGTGATCTCTATCTTCATCCAGGGAGTATCCTCGAGAATACGAAATTCCCGGTCATTGAATTCTTTTCTTAACTGAGACGGAGTTCCCGGAATGGAGGTGTTGAACTGGTAAGAAATAGATATTTTCTCGGTAATGACATAATCGGGAAGTTCTTTTTCGTTATGCGGTAGAACGGCGTCCATGAGACCCATATCGATACATCCCGTTGAACTCAGGATGAATAAAATAATCAGGATTATACCTGCTGAGCTTCTTTTTACTCGTTTTTCCTGTCGGTCTGTTTTTCCGAACATATTTTATAATTCTCCACCAAGGTTTATAAATCTTACCTTACGACTTCCGAGTAACATAACTTCATATCGCATCGGTCAACTGCAACAAAGAATATATTATTGGTCCCATTCTTTTTCAACTATGAAATTATCTATCGCTCCCGATGATCCCCTACGTGCTTTTTCATCGATGGATTTCCATTTCTTAGAAATGCTTTCCCCAAAGATTGTCCCACATATACTGCAATTTCTGTCTTTTGATGATAGAGGCATACCGCAGTCGGGGCACACGAATTCATCATCCACGAAAACGGCCTTGCACAAAGGACAGACCCTGGTATTCTGGGAAACCCCAATGCCGCAGACCGGGCACTCGAACTCTCCCTTGTTTGTCATATCCGGCGGCAATTTTTTTTTAGTACCGAAGCTTCTTGTTTTAGCTTTGATTTTATTTGACAGATCACCTTTTGGCAGATCTCTCCATGTACTTATCTGGCGATTGACGATAGGGAACCGTTTCTCATCGCTTGAGCTTTTAAACTCCTCTCCATTCTTAAACCGGTCCCTGTTACCCGCGCGGATGATGTACATTTTCACGATTATTAATAGTATCAACAAGAGAAAGAATATCAAGAAAACAACATAAAGACCGTATCCCCCTGTATCCTCTGAGAGGTCGCCATTGCGAAGCACATGCTCGTTTTCCAAGGTAATAGTAATTGAATTTTCCCCCACGATCACTAATTGATCCATCAGTGAAAACGGCTCATATCCCAGTTCGTCCACCCTTATCTCGTAGGTGCCAGTTTCAAGCCCTTCAATTTCAAAAGAACCATTGACGCTGGTTTTCACGGATCGGATATTTACATCTGTTTTATAAAATCCCACCTGAACATCCGGGAGCCCCTTACCTGTGGGGTCCAACACCCTTCCTGTGATGCTTCCTTTAACCTGAGTGACGGTATTTTTGGTACGGGGTGCAACGGTAAGTGGAAGATCGACATTTTCAAATGAAATGTTCGCCCAAACGATGTTCTTAGAAGGAACGTTACCGGTTCGCAGACACTTTAACCAAGGGCCGGAGAGACTGTGCAGGAGATATATGGCGATGTCTTGTTTGTCACTATCTTTAGGAATGAACAGGTATCTTATACTCAAATTCAGCCAGAGGAACTCGCCCTGTCCCTGGCTTGAAACGTTCACAAATATGTCTATGAAACCGGTTGATACAGGTGTCGGATTGCTGCCTTCTTCCAGATTTAGTTCAACCGTGCCGTTCGCCATTCCGAAACCATGGGCCATAGTTCCGTCCTTGATGAAAAGTTCTTGCTGTATCAAATGATAGCTGCGAGGAGTGATATTGACCTGGAACTCTGTACGGAAATCCTCAAAACCCTCTTTTGTTACGTTGATGAAAATACGGTCGCTTTTTGGGGAGGATACTTTCGGCGCTGTATATATGAAAGAGAAATTTCCATCTTTATCAGAAATTCCTCCTTGGGAGTTGGTATTCCCTTCAAGCGCTGCAACGGTAATGCTGGTATTCGATAGAGGTATCGAACCGTTTTTAATGCAAATGGTGATAACCTGGTACTCCTCTCCGTATAATTCCTGTTTATAATCGATACTTACGTTGAAAACAAGTAGGGGTGTAAATAATTCCTCTGTAGTGAACGACGCCGTGTATTCTCGAAGGGAATTTCCGTACAGATCCCTTGAAAGTTCCGATAGTTCGAACCTGTAAGAAGTATTGTACATTAGAAAGGGGTCTGGTTTGATCGTTAAATTATTACCCTGCCAAATAAGTTCATATTCGAAATTTGGCGTTAAAGAAATTGCCATGGCTACCGAGCTCCTGTTCATGCTTTCGGAGAACTCGATAGTTATGTTAGTTACTATGCTGACATCTGTGGAATTTTCCATGGGAGATATTGAAATGACCTGGGGAGATATAAAATCGATATGGGAAAGTACTTTTACTGTTATATTCGTTCTGAACTCGTCGGGCTCGGTCCGGTTTGCGACTATCGATATTGTTATTTCCTCAGTTATATTGAGTGCTGGAGCGGTATAATTGACCGATACTTGACCGGTAAAATTGGTGCTGCCTGTATCTTCATCGAATGTACCGACCTCGCAGCTTAGCTCCACCGTCATGTTGTATACCGGTATAGATCCATTCGTAATGGTGATGCTTAGCAGAGCGGTTTCCCCGGACTTAAGGGTCGAATTGCTGAGATCAGCCGTGCATGATAGCGCTTCGGCTCGGCTAGTGGTGAGGCTATTTCCAATGTCCTCGGTCATTCCAAATTTATGATCAATGGTCACAACAGTGGCAGGGATCGAAAGTATTACTGTTAAAAGCACGATAATGCATGTGTATCCGACCCTAGGGTACATAATCATCGTTCCAATGTAATTTATTCGAGTATATAACTACTTTTGGTTAAGAGTTCAAGTGTGGAAACGATGCTTCATAAACCCACAATTTTGAAATTTGAACCAAGTCCTGTGTTTGGCCACGGATTTGATTTAAACCAATAAATTATTAATGGTAACCAGAAATATTCGAAACTGACAAATTATATATACCAGAAATCTCATAATAGAGCAGAGTGGTCGATATGATTAAAAACAGATCAATAAGAAGATTTTCGAAAGATCGCAATGCTGATATCTTGGGAATGCCCTTATCTCTCTTTATAATAATAATCGTGACCGTTTTGGCTCTTGGTATCTTAATTTCTTGGTTTTCTCTCGTAGGGGATGCTCCTGATGCTATCGATAATATTAGTGTGAATTCCGGACAGGCTGATCCCAGTCAGATCACTGTTACAGTTCCTGGCGGGGCGGATATATATCAACCTGCTTCGGCAACCGTCAATCTCGTTATCACAGTATGGGCTGGCGACAGTACAGTGGCAGGGGCAACCATTTCGTTGACTGGTAGTGGAACAGAGAATGTTTTACCGGTGAAGACCGCAGCTGATGGGACTGCCACATTTAACAATCTGGCAATAACGCTGGCTCCGAACAGAGCTACAGGGGCTGTTAAGGTAAAATGTGAAAAGAAGGATTTCACGACACACACCGGTCAAATCCTTGTAGTAAGGGGATAAGGTACTGTAAATATTTATTTTTGTGATGTAAATGGCCAGAGTAGATCGGATATTATATCTGGATAAAGACGGATCTCTGGAACTACCCATGAAACTGGTAATAATCGCCATTATGATGGCAATAACCATCCCGGGGGTGCTTGCCGGTCTAAATGAATACCAAGAACACCAGATGAAACTGGATATTGAAATGGAATTGGATAAAGTTGTCTCGAAGATTAATACAATACATGCGGCAGGTAATACTAGCACGGATACAGTAACAGTTTCTTTTAGTAGTCGATTCATGGCTTCCATCGAATATATCAATATAGGGGATAATATTTTACCCCTAAACAAGGACAATACTGGTGATAACCATGCCGAATTGGTATGGTATCGAGTAGAGGGAGAATCCGAGAAGTTTATAGAATTAGGCTGCCTTGCAACCAACAACGACTACAATGGCCCCCTACTTCTTTCAGATGGCGTTTACAAGCTCAAATTGACCCATCTCATTATCAATTCGGAATCCTTCGTGACCCTGAAAGTTATTTATTGAGTCTTATTCATTACTAAATTACATGAAAACCGTAAATCAGTTGAAAAATTATATCTATATCTGCAGCAATCAGCTATGTGGTAATCATATGTTATTCGTTACTTTCTTCGAAACCCTGCCGGGCAAGAACACTAAAGCTATCAAGTTACTGAAGAACCCTGTCACACCGGAAGGGGTCAAGATCGTTCGATCTCTCGGTATGTTCGGTCAACCTGATGCAATGATAATTTTCGAGACCGATTGCGAGAAAAGCGCATCCGACTTCGTGGTCCAGTTCACCGAGGTGGCCAATATAAAAACGTCGCTGGCCTTCCCCATGGAGAGTATGCGTTGGACCCAGTGATCACTCGTCGTCCTTTTTCACCCAGATATTTGCGTAATCGATGAGAATGCTCCGGTTGCCGACGATGATGTTCTTTTCTTCAGCATGTGGTGTGATGAATCCATACCAGTAGATCACCATTCCAGGACCATACATTTTTAGGTAGGGTCTCAACTGGTTTCTGAAATCCTCTTTCAATTTACCCACGTCGCCGAAACTGGCCTTGGATTCCACCCACTGCAGTTCGACTCCACGGTACATCAGCGGCTTCTTCAATTTGAAATCTGGGGTCTTCTCCATTCCCAATTCTCTCAAATCATTCTCACGCAGATATTCAGCCCCCATTTCCGTCAACCATTCCGCAATCTCCGTTTCAGCCATTATTCCCCGGTCCCGCTGGATCTTGTTCCCCTCCGGCGAGTATATGATATCGTTGGCCACCACATCCTCGATTTCCTTTTTCAAGCGGGGATTGTCGATGAGAGAAGGGTCTCTCAAATAGCTGTTAAATGTCTTTCGTCCGATCCCGTGATGTACCAGTACCAGTTTTGCCGTAAGAACAGGTGAAAAATAATCGGACCTTGCGATCTGGAGGAGGGTGGCACCTCTCTTCCAGTTCCTGTAATGACGGGTTGAACGGGCCTTGATCTTGTGAAATCTTCTTATAACGTCTCGGACCGCCCTTTGGGTGTATACCACCAGGAGCATATCCTCTTCCAAGGTATATTTTTTAGATAATCGGGAGATGTCCTCGGGTCGATTCAATTCCCGATATATTTTATCATAATACAGAATATCCATTTAAAATCACGAACTTTTTTATTGATGTTCAACTTCCTTCAGCAGCTCTCCGTACTCAGCGGGACTAAGAAGTTTCTCAAGTTGAGACGGTTCCGTCAGTTCGATCTTAACCATCCATCCTTTCCTATACGGATCCTTGTTAACCAACTCTGGTTCGTCTTCCAGTTCATAATTCAACTCGATTATCTTCCCCGAGGCAGGCAGGTAACATGGTTCGGAAGCTTTAACCGCTTCAACAGTTGTAAATATTTCCCCGGCCCCAACTTCATCGTCCTCCTCGACTTCGAATTCGATGTAAGTTATATCACCCAGTTGTTTCTGGGCAAAATCAGTCACTCCGACCAAACCGGAAACCCCTTCTACTCTTATCCATTCGTGGTTCTTCGTATATCTTAAATCATTGTCTATCTCGAATTCTTCTGTCATGATCTCACCTTTTTAGTTATTTGAGAATTGTTCTTGCTCTATCAAGCATTTCATCCTCTTCGGGGAATCTTGATAAAATCGTCGCTTCCTCTGGAATAATGGTCTTATTTCCGACTTTCCACTGATCTCGGGGGGATTCATTTGGAGCCTTTCTTCCATGAGGAAGCGGGAATATATTTACCTTGGCTCCGTACCTGGAGTCCCTGCACCTTATGTATGCCAATCCAATCTGATGGTCACCAACAAGAACGGAGCTCGAAACGTAACCTATGCACTGTCCTCTTCTGTTTGATACCGGGTCACCAGTGTGCAGCATTTTAACGTTGGGTTTGTTCATCCTGAATCTTGCGATATCCATTTTTACTCCTTGTGCCATTTCCAGGGCTTTATGCCGGCCTATGAAGAAGGGTTTGTGTAATTTAAGGAACTGGGCATAGCCGTTCTCCATGGGGAAAACCCCAAGAGGACCCTCGATCTCGTGCCCGTACAGGGGAAAACCCGCCTCGGTTCTTGTGGAATCTCTCGCTCCCAGACCCGTAGCTTTGACCCCGTACTTTTTACCATGTTCAAGAAGAAGCTTCCATAGAGTCACTGCATCGTCCGGGTGTACGAATATTTCGAAACCTATCTTCTCTCCCGTGTAACCCGTTCGTGCGATAATAACCTCGATTCCCGACAATCGAGCCTCCATGAACTTTGCCTTTTCGAGACACTCAAGTTTTCTTCGATATTCCCTATCGATGACCTCAAGTAGTACATTAAGCGACTTGGGACCTTGAAAGGCCAGGTCTATTTTCATATCTTTCCCGGATGATGGGGCCTTCAAATCTCTTATCCGAACCCCTGGGGGCATATCCATTCCTGGGTTCTGATTATCTATAACGTAGGAATTCGAATTTAACGCATTCACCCAGCTCCAGATCTTTTCCGCATTGGCAGCGTTAACAACCATCATGAATCGGTCTCTTGAACGCCGGTAAATGAAAATATCGTCCAATATTTCTCCGTCAGGTCCCAGGATATATGCGTACTGTGTCTCCCCTGGGACGATCCACCGGACGTAGTTGGATGTCATCATATCTAGGAAGTCTGCTGCGTATGAACCAGTGAATTCCAGAACCCCCATATGGGATACATCGAACAGTCCTGCAGTGGTTCGCACGGTCAGGTGCTCTTCGCTTATTCCCTCGTATTGAACCGGCATCTCCCATCCGACGAATGGCACTATCCTTCCGCCCAGCCGGACGTGTTCTTCATATAGCGGCGTCCTTTTTAGGCCGCTTTCCCCCGGAACCCATTCCCATTTTTTCTTATTGCTGCTGATGGATATGTCCTTCATTAATGTTTTTCCGCCAATAAAATAAGGTTTGGTGATATCGAAGTTTTCGGGGCGTTCATTGTATAAATTGTATGCGGTAATTTTCGTTATGTAATCGGGAAGGCCTGCTCTTTTCCTGTACTCTCCCATAAGATCGAAGCCGCCGGGTTTAATTCCCGGAACCTTTTCCTGAATATATTTCCATAGTAGAGCTGCCTTGTGGGGATGGACGTACAGGCGATTGAGAAAAACATCCCCTATAGCCTCTTTGCTAACCATCACTTCAAGTCCGTCAATTTCAAAGATTTCCAGCCTTCCAAGCTGAATCTCGTTGATACCTGGAATCGCCGAGAACAATTTCCCTCGACCTTTTTCTTCCGACACCAGAAGGCAGGTTCTCAATATGGAGCGATCCGCATCTGTTTGGAGATCCTCCACAACAACCGGACCCTCCACCTTCGCGTAAATGTCGTCCTCATCGAATATGATGTAACCGTCAGCAAGACCCCTCAACCATTCAAGGACCTTAGTTCCATTCATGGCGCTTGTCTCAATGAGGTAGGTCGCAAATCCCTCCCGCTCATCACCTACGCGATTAACAAGAATATCGTCGATGACATTTGCCCTGCCGTTCAACAGAAACGTGCGTTTACACTGGCCGATCTCTAGCAACATATTTCCAGTCGCTACCTGCTGTAAGAAAGGACGCAGGCGTTCTTGGTCCCCCCGGAGACGGATGATCTTGTTGCATCCCGCATCCAGAAGTACCGTCCCGGGATTTCCTTCAATTGTATATGATGGAATCCTCCAGCCGTGCTGAGTAGACATTTCGGCTCCGGCTTCAACGTGTATATCGTGCAGAATGCTTATTCCCCCGCGCTTTTCCGGATATAAATAATGGGGATATCCGCTGGAATATTCCGTGGGCTTCGAATCCACTTGAAGAAGCAGTGCAGCCACCTCTTTTTTCGCTTCCATCAGGACCTCGAGAGGGATCTTTCCTCTTCCCACGTCATCCACCTGCCCAACATAATGGAAAGGTATGATTTTCGATAATATTTTATATATGATATTTGCAAGAACACGTATGTTTTCCCGTGAGAATCCTCTCTGGGTGATCCAGGGCGTGCCGATACGGATTCCGGTTGGGTGAGTGGCGTTATCATCCCCGGAGATAGTGTTCTTGTTTACTGTAATTCCACACTGGTCCAGTATCCTTGTTGCCAGCTCCCCCGTGACGTAATAGCCGTTCTTCTTGCCAAGGCATTTGAGGTCGATCAGGAAAAGATGCGATTCGGTGCCCCCGTATGCCAGATCAAGACCCAGTTCTCTTGAGACTTCCGAAAAATATTTCGCATTCGCGGCCACTGTCCTTGCATATTCCCTGAACTCGTCGGTAGCAGCGATATTGAAGCAGACAGCCTGGGCCGCTATGTTGTTGACGTGAGGTCCTCCCTGCTCCCCTGGGAAAACCGCCCTGTTTATCAGCTCCGCCTTTTTCGGGTCAGTTGTTAAAAGTATCGCACCCCGGGGGCCCGCGAGAGCTTTGTGGGTTGTGCTCATGATCACATCGGCGTACTCTATTGGATTGTTGAGTATCCCTCCCACTATCAATGCCGCTATGTGGGAGATATCGGCGAGTAACAGGCATCCGGGGCTTGCCACATTCGCAATCTTTCGGAGTTTTTTCCAGTCGATGTCCCAGGGGTAAGCGCTGTAGCCGGCTATGATCAATTTAGGTTTCACTTCCTCTGCTAAGCGTCGTATACGGTCGTAATTCAGCTTCTTTTCGCCTATCTCAACGCCGTATGATACTATATTGAAATTAATCCCGGAGCGATTGATCTCGCTGCCGTGACTGAGATGACCCCCACAGTTCAGCGCCATGGATAACACCGTATCCCCCGGTTTCAGAAAAGCGGTGAAAACGGCATTGTTCCCCGGGGCACCTGAAAGCGCTTGTACGTTTACGTATATTTTTTCAGCGGGTATATTCTCCGTAGCGAAAAGACGGGCTGCCCGTTTCTGAGCCAGGGATTCGATGAAATCGACATATTCGGTTCCCTTGTAATATTTATTGTCAGAATACCTTCTCAGGTAAGACAGCTGGTGTTTTTGATCAAGTAAACCCTCTAAGTTATCAAGTCCCATCCTTGTGCTTGGATACCCCTCGGCATAGATATTGGTGAACACGCTGCCCAGTGCTTCTCTTACCGGTTTGGGAGAGACACTCTCCGAAGCAATTAGAATGATCTTTCGTTGTTGCCGTTCTTCCTCCAGTTTGATGAGATTATCGGTATCTCCATCAATCTCTTCGAGTTCATAATCGAAGTAAAAAGTCTTCCTTTCATCGGCACCCATTTATTTCACGCCCTTTCTGGATGAATTTTCAATATTTAAAAAACGCTTGTCTACTCCAATCCCTCACACGGCTAATCCAAATCTGCGTGAAAAAGGGAAACGGACTATTCAATTAAAATTATCTATTTTTTCTTTCGGACCTTCTTTTTTTTCTTTGGCTTTTTTTTGGAAGAGATTCCTCGTGACCCGCTTTTTCCCTCTCGTTTGTTCACAGTTGTCTTCTTCTTGGTTCCGGATGCTTTTGGTTTTTTTCCCTTTACAGTATCCTTATCATCCGTGTCTTTGTCCTTAGTTCTATTATCCCCTTTTCCCCCTTCCTTCTTAGCTTTAGGACTTTCCCCTCCTTTCTTTTTACCTCTACCTTTCGAGACAAGGACCGTTGCTGGTCGTATTAGCTCCCCAATCTTCTTCTTCTTTTCTTTTTTGTCCCCATCTTCTCCATCGTCTTCCTCTTCTTCAACGCCCTCTTCGTCCTTGAACTTGAATCCCCTTTGCATCTCCTTGCAAATGATATCCTCATCATAATCTGCATCCTCCACCATGGCTATGGCTTCATGTAGTCTGGGATCGAACTTCTTACCGACACTCTCAATTTCCTCGATATCTTCTTCAGCTAGAATCCCCAAAAAATTCTTTCGCATCATTTCGACCCCATCAAGAAGCCCTTCAGCTTTCTCATTTGGGTCGGTGTTCTCGATCGCCCTGTCGAAATTGTCGTAGATGTCTAGCATTTTCTTTATCAATCTCTGGTTTCCCCTTATTTCGATTTCTTTTTTTTCTTTTTTCACCCGCAGCTTGAAGTTATCAAAGTCCTGGGCATAAAGATCCAGTTTATTCTGGTATTTATTTATGAGCGCTTCCTTTGTATCCCGCTGTGACGCCAGGGTGTCTACTTCATCACGGAGTGATCTGTAGGCTCGTTTAAAATTATCAAGAGCCTTCTCAATTTCCATGTTCTTCTTAGCTAGGATCAAAACATTTTTCTTGTCTACCACTTCGCGTTTCTTTATCAACTTTGTGGCTGTTTTCTTAGGAGTAACTTTCTTGGCTATTTTCTTCTCATCTTCATCATTCTCTTCCTCGTCCTCTTCTCCTCCATCGTCTTCATCTTCATCCTTATCCGTTGTGACAGTTTTAGCTTTTTTAGGGGTGGAAACTGTTTTTTTCCTCTTTTTTTTCTTTTTCAGTGGTTTTCTATCTTCCTTCTTTTTTTTGGATGAAGCCTTAGGTTCAACATTAGTTTCCTCGTCATCAAGTTTGAAGGTCACCTTCCCTTTCTCTTTTTTACTTTCTCCATCCTCCTCCTTCTCATCCGATTGAAAGAAGTCATCCTCGAATTCAATATCGTTATCTTCCTCATCGACGTCATCATCCAGTTTGAATGCGATGCGCTTTTCGGATGAAGTTTTCGTTTTCTTATCGCCTCTTATTACTTTTTTTTTCTTCTTTTGCCGGCTTACCAATAGGACCACCTGTTTTTGAGATATGATTTCAAGGGAACCTCGTATAAAACTTAGACCTTCCCAGTAATTAGGGTATGAGGGCATAGTTATTTTCTAATATATAGTTTATGAGATTATCCCCTTTTTTCCAATTAGAATACTTGCTCGTTGGACCTCTATTGACAACTACCCCTTACGTTCACATCTTCAAAAACTCTTTTATACTGGTCATCTATTCTTCGTCGTATCGGGAATTGCCCAATTTTACATATTTCTAGTGGTGCATATGAAAAACGACGGCAATCTGGAAAAAAGGTCCGGGCCGCAAATTCAAAAGGTTAAGGAAATATACGGATCGATTCGATTTGATATCGAATCCAGGCTGCAAGAATTCGAATATCTGTGGACGAAGGGAAGCGAGGAGAACGTATTTCACGAACTGGTCTTCTGCTTACTGACCCCACAGTCGAGTGCTAGAGTATGCTGGGAGACTCTATGCAGTTTGATCAAGAAAAATATTCTGAATGACGCTGTCCCTGAAGAAATTGCCCATGAGATCAATAGGGTCCGTTTCAAGAACAACAAATCGAGGTATATCGTCGGAGCCCGAGATTTTTTTACAAAAGCGGGAAATCTCTCAATTAAGGCTCCCTTAAAAGAGTTGGTGGGTGAGACCAATAAACGTGAGTGGCTGGTAAATAATATTAAGGGTATCGGCTACAAAGAAGCCAGTCATTTTCTTAGAAATATCGGCATGGGAAGGGAGATCGCGATTCTCGACAGGCACATCCTAAGAAACTTGGTTTTATTGGGTGTAATAGAAGAAATACCGAAAACACTGTCAAGAGAAAGGTATTTGGCAATAGAGCAAAAAATGGCCGACTTCGCAACTGATATAAAAATACCTCTCGATCACCTGGATCTGGTACTGTGGTACAAGGAAAAAAATGAGATATTCAAATAATAAAGTAGGTGATTTGATGAGTCCGAGGATTTTCCATCTGATAAGAGAACACGAGAAGTACAGGAGTAGTGGATTAAACCTTATCGCATCTGAAAACTATCTATCACCAAAGGTCCGGGAAGCCCTGGCCAGTGATCTTGCTGGCAGGTATCACGCCGAGTGGTACGGCGGCACCTGTTTTTCCAGACAAATAATTTCCGTTACCGAAGAGTTGGCAAGAGAGGTTTTCAGGGTAAACCACGCCATTGTCACGCCGCTTTCCGGGAATATCTGTGATTTGACCGCACTATTTTCCTATACCTCCCCTGGCGAATTTGTTGCCATGCTGCCATTCAGTGTAGGTGGATACCCGTTTGGTCTGGAACGATTCCATAGAAAGAGGGTGGAGATCCCCGCGGACCCAAGCACCTATGATATTGATGTTGACAGCACACTTGATTTGATTACAGCTAAGAAAGTAAAACTGGTGATACTTGGTTCTTCTTTTATTCTATTTCCCCAGCCAGTCAGGGAAATATGCCAACGCATAGATGAGTTGGACCAATCGGTCCATTGTGTCTATGACGGCTCACACGTTCTGGGATTGATGGCTTGCGGTGAGTTCCAGGACCCGATCCGTGAAGGGGCCGAGGTGTTGTTCGGAAGCACTCACAAAACTTTCTATGGCCCACAGGGGGGTATAATGCTTACGGATTCCGATGTATTATCAGACCGCTTGAGGTGCTTACATGATATCGATATTGATGCCGGTATCGGGCTCGTGGATAACGTACACATGAACAGGGTGGCTGCCCTCGGTATTGCCATGGAAGAAATTTTAGCCGACAAGGATTACGGTCAGCGCGTCATCGGAAATGCAAAAAAACTCGCTACTGTGCTTGATGAATTTAGCCTGCCGGTACTTTTCAAGGAAAAAGGATTTACAGAATCCCATCAGATACTTTTAGACCTACCTGAGAAGACTGCAGAAAAATTTTGTCATAAACTGGAACGCTCGGGTATTTTTATAGATATAGGTGCAAGAATTGGCGTTGCGGAGATCACACACCGTGGAATGGGTATGTCGGATATGAATGATATCGGCGAGCTGATTGCGGATGTATATCATAACGGGTCGGATGAAAAGATAAAAAAGAGGGTCCGCAAGCTAGCGGACCGCTTTATTTGCTCCGAATGATCTACAATCAATCCGTTCAAAGCTCTACGCTGAGTGCGCCGTAGTACCCCTGGGGAACGTATAATACATCATTGCTTATTCTCAGTGAAGAAGCGTAACCTTGCAGAAGCAGCATGGACTCGAATTCCATATCCGGGAAAATTTCCGTATTATATACCACCATGGAGGAAAGGGAGGAATCGTGAAATACGATATGTCCATCATCCACCAGCTCAATATTCAGAGTTCCCTCAAGGGAGGCCGATGCCTGCAATACCGGATCGTTTGGGAGGGTAAAATCGATAATCCTGAACGAAGTGTTTATTCCCTGGTCGCCCGAATCACGGTAACCGTAATAATAATAGTTATACGGCCTGTCCACAACGTAAGCGGTCTCTCCATGCATAACTACTTCCACCCAACCGTTTCCCAGATTCACCGCCGATGTTATCTCAGCGGCATCATCGTATAAGGTCAGTGTGTTCAGGGTCATGTTGTTCCGATCGTCACTCCACTCGGATACTGTATATATAACATCCTTACCAGTTCCGATCATTCTGCCAGGTACGTTGTATTCACCTATTAGCGAAAAGGAAGCCGTATCATCGCAATTGATCCCGGTAACATGGTTCTTGTAGTACCATTCATAGTAGTAATAATCGTACCATTCATTGTTCCAATTATTGTATTGTGAACGGTTCTGGATGTTGACACCACTCATTCTGTGTTGTATATATACGGTTTGGTCCCAAACGCTCATTCCCATGAAGGAATAGCTTTCTAGTTTAATGGATGCGGGGGCAGGTACATTTGAGAGGTCGGATAGGTTGAAAACGAAAAGCTCGTCGCTGCCCTTCTCTTCTGGTGTCGGCATGTATTGGTCATATTTTTCGTTATACTCGTACTTTGAGTAAGGATGTTCTCCGATATGATAATAGATCAAGGAATTGCCAATAATGACGAACCGATCCCCGCTTGAATCAGGGTAGTAGACCGATCGGGAACTATACCGAGACCGGTCTATCATGATATCATCTTCGTAGTACCCATACCAGGGGTAGTAATTGGAGCTGTCGCCGAAGGTAAAGCCATCAGGAAGTCCTTGTAATGCAGTAGAGGTGATATCCCCTCCGGCGTTAACACTCACTTGAAAGAGCTTTCCCACCAATTTATCATCCTCCAGAACATTTGCCGCAAGGATCAGCGTATCATCCATACTGAACAATCGAGCCCAATTCGATTCAAGGGTCAGGATATCCATGGCACCGATATCGTTCGCGTCCCTCACACTTCGAATAACAACATTTCCTTCGTACCAGTCCTGCACCATCTGGATTATGAAATCTCCGGCCGGGATCAAATCCTTGACGTTGATACAAAGCTCGACCATTTTCACCATGGATGGAGATTTCAGATCACCGATATCCATGACCTGTAAACTCTTGAAAGAGGTGGCCAGGATCCAGTCACCGACAACCCTCGTCCGTTCGATAGAGTAGGGTCCTGAAATGTTCCCGCCCAGCCAGAGATCACCCTCATCGAGATCGAAACCCACTATCTGTACGCCCGAATTGGGATTTCGGTAATTTTTCGACCATGATGTGTAGGGGACGATGACGATATCATGAGTATCGTCGATGGTAAGGGCTTTGGGTTCCCAGTTGGCCGCGGAATACGCATAATCACCGCCTAACCTTACCCTCTCCTCCATCACTACATTAAACGGATCACTGACATCGAATAGTGAGACTGCAATGTTCCTCTGACCATCCGAATCGTCCACACCCAGTGCGATTATTTTCATCCCACGGACCTCCATATGCGTTACCCATCCCGGCATTTCGAAAACATCGCAGAGTTTCGGGTTAGTTGGATCCGAAAGGTCAAGAACGTCCAAGGGATCGATGGACCTTGGCAAATGAATCGTATAAGCCCTTTCGCCGGCAAATCTGGTTGCCATCAGACTTCCCTCGTCGTCCACCAGGAGGGTTCCAAGGGCTTTGATATTGTTGGGATTCGATATGTTTACAATATAGAGCCTGGATTCACCGATTCCCTTCCAGAAATGTGTAACCATCCTAAAGGTATCGTCGTACTCGTCCATCTGGTACTTGTCGCTCAATTGTCCTGGTACCCTGAACGAATCCCTGACAACAATGTCGCCGTTCGGGTCTACAATATCGAGATAGCTTATATCGGTGTAATAGCGGTAGTGATCATCGAAGGGATAGTCCCACAATGAATTATCATTTCTCTTCCTGATTTTTTCGTTCTCATCCATTTCTCCCGAATCGTTGAGTTTTTCGAATGGTTCTTCCCATTGATCTTCCCGTTCTTCCTGCTCGTAGATCCATTCGGGTTCTGCGATATAGAAGGCGGTGGGGCTTGCGTGGACCTGGTTGGAACTTCCTTCGAAGCGTGCCTGATCCTTCATTCCTAGAGTGTCGGGGTCGCCGAAATCTATACTCGTAACAATTGTCTCGTCCTTTCCTTCGTTATAATTCCATTGCCATCCATAATTGTTGGTGGCCTGGTAGATGACATGCCCCACTCTCCTCGATTCCACGGGGAATCCCTCCAGTTCCACTATTTTCAGTATTGCCGGTTGGGTTGGGTCTCCCACGTTCACGATATAGATCATGGTTCCGATGTTACCGCTATCTTCCCCGGATGCCCCTTCCTGTCCCCAGTACCGGTACCAGAAATTGTAGTCGGTCCTCACGGTGATCACGGCAAGAAAATCCACCACGTACATCTCAACCGGATAACCAATTACGGAACATTGTCCGGCAATGTAGGCATTAGCCGGATCTGAAATGTCGATGGCCAATAATCCCCTGTAGCTGTTCAATACAAACAAAGTATCATCGATGACCTTTACGAGATCGGCTTCTTCCACTTTCCGCACTTCACCCTCATTCTCATCAGCCATTTTGGAATCTGAATCCGGCAGTGCAACATCGTCCTCGGAATACCCTGCTTCTTCTCTTGGAGCTCCGCTTTGATTATCTCCCGAACTTCCATGACTTCCATCCGTGAAGTTGTTTAAACCTTCTAATCTTGCGATCTTTTCGAGCTCCCCGCCGGGTGTTGCCATCGCAATTCCCGGGTCTGTTTTAATGATCTCGGGAGAGTCCACAGTTTTCGAATATTCCTTCCATTTTTCAAGATTTATCCCATCATCGGAATTCTTCTTTTTGTCATTTTCTGTTTCGGGGTCGCCCATATAGTATATCCCTGCAATGATTGCGGCACTCAATACCAGGAATACAGCTATAACCGGAAATAATTTAATCATAATGATCACCATCCTTAGCTTATACCGATCTAATTGTTTAAGATTATTAAAATACATTTTGGAACGAACGTCGAAATGTTTTCGCAAATTTATTCCTTCATGGGTCTAATACCCCCGGAACTGTTCCGAGATTCAATACTTTACGGTAGTCCGGTCCCGAAGGGAAAAAATTCCGTAATGCCCCGGAGCTTGCTCCGAAGTGAGCTAAGCGAACGATGGGATGGGAATTTTTAGGGCTTCGCTTTACTTCGAAAACGTCTGTTTAAGAAGATCATTCGCCGAAAAATAACTTAATCTCATTCATCATATCGTGGGATTTTCTTACCTGGAAATCCTTTGGAAAATGCGTGTTGAAATTGCTCTGACCGAATCTTCGGTCCATGAGTATCACCACACCCCTATCCTCCTCGCTCCGTATGCATCTCCCAGCGGCTTGAAGTACTCTCGAAAGCGCCGGGAACAGGTAACTGTATTTGTAACCCTTCGATTGGCCGAATAATTTTTTGTAATAGCTGATTAGCAATTCCACCTCAAGGGAGGGTGGGGCAAGAGGTATACCAACTACAATGACCATCTTTAAAAGGCCATCAGGGTAATCGGTGCCTTCGGATAACGAGCCGCCCTGCACTCCCAGTAAGATTCCACCACCCATGTATCTGAGGCGTTCCAACTTTTGAAAAAGCCTTTCCTTCTCAGCTTTCTTCATGCTTCTCTCCTCAATTACCAGCTGTTTGGGAAGCCATTTATCGGAAAGCTCTATCTCGATCTCTTGAAGGAGTGCATAGGATGGAAAAAAGACGGCAAGGTTTCCCGGGAAGGTTCCTGATGCTTCGGTTATTGTGTCCGCCATCTTCCGATACATATCCGGACCCCTTTTCCTGTAGAGCGTTGTAACCTCATCCACTATGTAGATGGGACGGTTCTCCCGGGGAAACGGAGAGCGATACTCCCGCAGAACGGTTCTTTCGAATCCCAACCCCAGCACGTCACCGTACATCCGCGGCGGAAAGAGGGTCCCGCTCATGAGAACCGCAGAATGTAATCCGCTGAACACGGGTCCGGAAATGGTTGATGGGTCAAGGAGTCGATAGCAGAGACTGGTTTTTCCCTTTGTGGAACCAAAACGTACCGTGCCCGGCTGGTCTTTGGACCACGTTTGCAGGAATTCGCCAAGATGCAGTATGGTGCTGGTTCCCTTTCCGGCCTCAAGTCTTTTTTCTCCCTCTACGATGAGACGGTCGTAGAACTTTTTTACGTCCATTGGTCCGTCAAGAGTTCCCTGCAGAATGGCTTCAACATCATTAAGTAATTTCTTCTTTGGAACGATCTTTTCCCGGCCTTCCCCTATGGTGGAAAAGATATTTGCGAAAACGTCCTTCATCTGTTTTACGAAGTGATGCAGCTGGGGATCCACTTCCTGCAGCTCCGACATGGCGTCTCTCATTCGATTCAGGGTGATATCACCGCTGAGATGGGAACGAATACGGTCAGGTAAATTGTGAGCCTCGTCCACGATGGCGATGATATCGTCAAGTTCGAGATCCATCTTTTCTAGCATTACGTCCGCGATATCCGAGAAAAGATAATTGTAGTCACATATTACCACATGTGCGTATTTTGCCACTGCCAGGGCCGCCATGTGGGGACACATCATATGGGAGACCGCCATCTCCTTGAGCTCGTCAACATGCAGTATCTCTTCTTCGATATTTCGGTAAACGTTAGTTTTCTTTCCCTTAATGTAAGGACACTTTTTGATTTTCTTTTCCATCTTACAGAATTCGTTGAAAACAGCATGGTATTCCCGGGCAAAACTCCTGGGGCACATGTCCTGTTTTGATATAATGTCAACCACAATGAGGTTAACGGCTCCGGAATGAGCATTTTCCCTGAGAGCATCTCTCGGAGGGGTCTTTTTTAGAAGTTCCAGAAGATAGGGTGATCTGTGGTAAATGCTGCGCAGCGTATCCACGGCCATCTTGTGCTGGCTCTGTTTCGAGGTAAGGAAGAGAATGGTCTTCTTCTGTTTGATGGCTTCCTCGAGAGCTGGTACCAACGAAGCCACGGTCTTGCCAATTCCAGTAGGAGCGTAGGCTACAAGGTGCATTCCTTGATTAAAGGCCTTCTTGCAGTCATTTAGAAAATCGATCTGGCCGCCGCGGATATTTCCAAAAGGGAAGAGCGGATAACCCAGAGGGGGCTTCGATGGGGCGGTTTCCGCAAGTTTTTTCATTTTTTCAATTTTTCGCTGAGGTTCGAGGGCGAATGGCCCTCTCGATTCCCGGTGCGGTGAAGCCCTAACGATGGAACTAAGGCTTTTTCTAGTAATCTCGGGGATACCCCCGTTTCTTTCTCCGCACCTTGGGCACCTGACGGTCCTCGGAGGCAGCAATTGTTTGCATTTCTTACAGAATTTAACCGACATCAGATACTTCTCCTACATTTCCAGCCCAGCATTACACACGACGTAGATAATCATTGTGTTTGGATTCTGGTTTTGGACGACTAAATCTGCCTAGATGTTAATATCACAATCAATTCCCTGCGTTATTCCAAAATTTGTTTTTACTTCTCGGTATGATAATAACAACAAACGTGAGTTTATCCGATTTATTTTTGATTCCAAGCATCTTTATGATCGCTAAAGGTCATCTAACCTGCCAATCTT
>JASLWR010000018.1:13196-34052 GCA_030740765.1 Thermoplasmatota archaeon | reverse complement strand
CTTACGAATTTTGCAATCCGGATTATTTTCGTAAAGGGATGTTTTGTGTATCTAACAACGGTGAATGTGCTTCATTGGAGAGCGGTGGTCAAGGGGCAAGAGTTTTATAGTGGGATTCTGATTTCTTCCCAAATAATAATTCCTCTATTCAAACTTCAACAGGAAATAGTGTATTTCTATGTCCAAGATTTCAAAATATATATACATATCAATGGGGCTGATAGTGATATTGGGTATGATTTCCCTCAATTTCCATTTTGTTGAATCAGTCGTCGTCAGATCCCCTACATTATTCTCCTCAATCGAGACTTATCACATATACCGATACCAAAATTGCATCCAAAGCTCCGAGGAAGTCGCAAATGAGGTGAATGCATACGATATATTCGATCAGGAGCCGAAAGATGAACCGGAGAAGGGATATATTCTTATCGGGCTGGGACTGGTAATTATCTTCATAATCTTAGGCGTTCTATATTACTATAAAAAGAAAAGGGAACAAGAAAAAGCCAATAAGGCTGAAGCACAGGCGGAAGAGAGAACTGAAGATGTCGACATATCTGATGAACCCATTTTAAAAACTGAAAAGAAAGATGGAAAAGGGAGTCTCGGACAATCTCCCGTATCTCTGGTAGAAGGTAAAAAGGGAAAACAACCTCCCAGGGAATTGGTAATGGCCAGAAAGAAAATGGAGAGCGGGGGATCCTTTACAAGGAAAAAGGCATTGAAGTTATTTCATGACGCTGTTGATAAAGAACCCCGAAATATTGCATATGCTGCGGATGGGATCATTCCCTGCCTCAAAGATAAGGATAACATTGTGAAGAGAGAGACGCTTCTACTTGTCGAAAAGGCGGTGGAAGTTATCACTGATAAGTCCAGGGATATCATCGCAGAAATCATAAACCTCCTTTCCCATGATGACAAAGAGATAAGAAGAGCAGCTCGAACGACCCTCACGGTCTATTTTATTGAATCCGACACGGCGGGGAAGCTAATGCTAGGATCAATGGAGACGAGATACAAGGCAATCGTGAAAGAATGCTCACAGAGCCAGATTTCTCTGCTCCACTGCATTTCATTAAACAAATTCCTGGTAAAACTAGGCGGGGAACGGAAGGAGAGCATACCCGATATCATGAACATTATTATGAGATGCATCACCTACCCGATATACCGCCCCGAGCAGAGCGGGGAAGAGGAGGAAGAGCTCTATAAATCCAGCGGATATTCAATCTGCGATCTCTGCAAATTGGCGCCCGAAACTATACCGCAGGTACTCCCAAAGATACTCAAGGTCCTTTCTGACACATATATCTTTGAGAATTGGAACGAAGATTCAGAATCCGAAGATAGCATGCGGTCGGTGTATAAAAATATCTTCTTCCGATTAACATCCGGTGATCCGAGGGATTTTATCAATTCTCTCCTGAAACAGGCGTCATCTTCAAACAAGACCTTGGAGCGATTGGTCCGAGATAGATTCACAGAGATGGCCTCTCAAGACTTCGGACTTGTACTTCACTCATTGATCGTATCTTTCGAAAGTGATGACGAGATCATCAGAAAGAATGCATGGAACATGGTTGAAAGGATTGGACCCATAGATCCAACGGTAAGTTCTGAAATTCTGATGAAGTTCATAAGTGGGAAAAAGGAGAGGATCGCGCATCATGCAATGAAGGCGCTGAAAATTTTGCTCGAAAGTACCGCCCCTTTACCCTTAATAAACATTAACCCTGTATTGAAAATGATGGACAATCCCGCCCATGAGATTCGCCAGGAGGCTGTGGCCCTCCTGGGCAGGGTCATCGAAATGGACCCATCACAGGCCAACCGATGCGTGAAATATATCGTAAAGGCGTTGGAACAGGAATGGGGAGTCCGCCTCGAGGCTCTGTCGTCGTTGGCAAGAATATCAAAGATCGATCCGATATTGAAAACATTCTCAATTCCATTCATTATCGAAAGGATGCAGGATAAACACGACCAGGTGAGATGGCGGGCGTCGAATATATTGAATGAGCTTGGTGTCGATGAAGGTGATGTTAAGCATTACGAATCCGCACGAAGACAAATGGACCTGGCGAAACCGAAGCTAGAGAAGATTCGCAAGGGCACCTCTCTGGACATTGGCGAAATAACACATGAGCTATCAAGGGCAAAGGAGATGATGAAGGCGACCAATTACCGTCAAGCGGACCTCCTTGCTACCCGTACCAATGATATGTTGATTGATCTTCAAACGAGAAATAAACCTAAGGTCGATCTGATCATAAAGGAAAAAAATATTTTCAAGGTTGGAAAACATACCCTGTTCAAACTCATGGTAATGAACACAGGAATGGTCCATGTTTTTGATATTTCTGTTGGGTTCTCAGAAAACGTTGAGATCATAGAGGACGCCCCAGTTTACTTAAAAGCAGGGGGCGAATTCAACATGTCACTTGCTTGGACTCCTACAAGGACCGGAAGGATGCCTTTGAAGGTCAGATGTACATTCAAGAATAATAGTGGGGCCATAACGGATTTCAATAAAGACATATGGCTCGATGTCCTGTCTGAAGATTTTGATTTGAAGGAGGAAATTCAGGAGGATACATCATTGGCAGGTGGGGTTCTATGGAATATTGTTTTGATATGATCTTTGTTAATTCTCTTCCGGGAAATAATTTACCAGTATTTTAGAGATAAATTTTTTATATCCGTAGAGATTCGTATAATGGAGGAATAGAGGCAAGCGTATCAATGACCATCAATGTAAGCCTCCGGGAAGTGATATATATGCAGGAAAGTAGAGCCGACAGGGAAGTCAAAGGGCTTGTCCCTCAGAAGAGCGATGTCCCGTATTATCTGGGTCTCGCAGGATTTTGGTTCTTTCTCGTTGCCGGATTGATAGTAGCCGCTCTTACGACAAACTACTTCATCCTCGTTGTATTTCTTATCATATTGGGGTGTTGTGTCGTCCAGTTGATATATATAATAAAATCGTTTAAGCGTGATAGGTCCGCCACTGGTACGGCCGGAAACATTATTGGTATCCTGATATTGGTTTTCGAACTGCTTCTCACCGCTGGAGTAGGATACTTTGCTATTGCAATAAATTTCCTTACTTAACAAAGGTTTTCGATACTGACCTATACCGATTATATCAAGGAATCGGTAAATGCTCGTGCTCAAGGCGATAAGTGTCACAATTCACACGGAAATCGCGATTACTATTTACTTTCTCGTTCAGAACAGTGAACCGGCGATCGAAAAAGTAGGGGGGGATATTTGTTTTATTCGGCAAAATCCGTCCTTTTTGACAGGCATTTCACCTTTGTAAAACTAGGTTATGCATGGCCAATTGAGAGATCGGTCATAGACTAGACATCACTTTTCGAGTATTGTTCATTCGGGTCCAAATATATGTAAATCCATCAGATATTTTCTAAAATAATAATACCTCTATTTAGCGAAATTTTACGAAAAGAATATAAATAAGTTTAACTTATGTTAACTTAGGTGAACTAATATGGTGCAAGCCCTAGTAACAATTAATGAGAACATCAATCGGGTATTGAATATAGTAAAAGCAAAATATGGTTTAAACGATAAAAGCCAGGCAATTGAATTTGTAGTAAATAAATATATTGAATATATCAAAGAACCAGAATTACGGTCGGATTTTATTCAGAAAATGAAAAAGATCGAAAAGGAGAAAAGTATACACGTGGAGGATTTTGAAAATAGGTATGGTCTAAATGTATAATCTCGAAATTAAACCGACTGCTGATAAAATTTTTCAAAAATTATCTAAGAGGAATAAAAATCAATTACGAATGGTTTTTAATAAGATGAAGGAGATTAGAGGAAATCCGGATCATCAATATAAATTTTTAAGAAAACCTCTACAGAACTATAATCGAGTACATATTGACAAGCACTTTGTCCTGATTTTTAAAATAAATCACAAGAATAAATCAGTTGTCATTTATTATTATGATCATCATGATAATGTTTACAAATGGAGGCCACAAATCGATAATATATAATCTTGAGTGATATATATGGCTGAAATTAAAACCGACAAGTTGCGAAAAGAGCGCCCCCCAAGAAAAAGCGGTATTTTATATTATCTGGTTTTGGGAGGATTTTTGTTCTTTCTTATCACGGGATTGATAGGAGCGGGAGTTACTACAAAATACATTCTCCTCGTTTCATTTCTTTCGATATTGGGATTTTGTATCATCCAGTTGAAATCAATAATAGAATCGTTTAAGAGTGAGGGGAGAGCCTTAAAGACTGCCATGAAAGTTACCTTGATCCTAAGATTAGTCCTTGTGCTGGTTCTCATTATCATTATTGGATTTCTTGTATTAGTCATCATTATATAGATTCATAGAGTACCTTTCAATCTGTCAATATTCCCGTCATGACAATATTTTAATAACATTTCCGCTTTCCGAACATTATGGAATTATCCATCGGAAACGTTCATGAAATAATAAAATTCTACAATATAAGCGGCATAAAAGACCTGGCAAGACTCCATAGTGGTTATGCAAATACTAATTTTTGTTTGAGAACAAATAGTGGGGATTACTTGTTGAAGATATTTGAGGAGAAATCCATTGAAGATATTCACCACGAGATCGCCGTTTTAAATTATCTCAGAGAGGAAAAATATCCCGCCGCCTTCCCTGTAGCAAGAAGTGATGGAAAATATATCACGAAAAGTTTGTATGGAAATGTCGTTTTGTATGATTTTATCGACGGAAATGATGGGCCTATAAACCCACGGACCGTTGCGGTAATCGCCAGGACCGTGGCAAAACTGCATCTTCTCGAAGGATGGAGATCTTTCGATAAAGAGAATTCATTAAGTATCGGTCTCTGCGAAAGAACGATATCGCGCTTCAGCAGTTCTAAAAATAAATATCCTGAGATTTTCGATTTTTTCCGTGAGGAAACCGATTTCCTAACTTATCCGCTCCTCGAAAAGCTACCGAGGGGACTTATTCACGGTGATATTTTCCCTGACAATTCTATATGGTCGGGTGATCGATTGTTGGCTATCGTTGATTTTGAAGAAATATGCACCGATCATCTTCTTTTTGACGTCGGTGTCACTATCAACGGTTTCTGTTTTGTTGATAACCGTCTAAATCATGAATTAAAGGATATTTTTATAAAGGAATACAACTCGAAACGAAAGATGGAGCCGAGAGAGCTAGAACTGTTGCCTTATTATATCCAGTGGGGAGCTCATGTTATGATCTGCTGGCATCTCAAACATCTTCTGGATTTCTATGATTCGAGAAAGATGGCTCGGCTCAGTTTTTTCATGGAAAGGGTGCAGAAACTTCGAAAAAAATTTCAATGACACTAATCCCTTATTACGTCGAAAGCATCGTTTTCGGACATGGTCCTATTAGTAAGGAATAACATCACCAAAATCACTAAGAAATGTAGTATGGTAGGGTAAGTGAGAAAATGGCCGCCCTTCAGGATGAATCCACATGCGATTGCTCCTGCCGACATCAGTAGTGCGAGACCGAATAACATCAAAGATATCTTTTTTGCCTTTTCCTTGTCGATCAGGAACTGCACGTCCGGGTCGTAATCATTCTCATCCTCCATCTCACTGGCAAACCTGGGGCCAAGAATGAAGTACATCACCGCAGTTATAATGAAGGCGATGTTGATAAGAATCCCCGGTACCGCGCATCCGTAGTTCCCTCCTTCGGGATAAATAAGTACAAGTATCAGGTTCAGGAGGACCAGTATGTTCATGAAGATCAGCAGGCCAAGAAGGTTGCGAAGCTCTTCTCTTGCCTCGAAATCCTCGCTCTTGCCCATAAGGCGAGTCAGTTCATCCGTTATGTCAAAATCATTCTCGCTCGCCATTTGATCCCTCATATAAGAAATTCTCCACAATTACCGCAGAGTGAATCCCCAACCCCTATCTTGGTAATGCAGTTCGAACAGTAATATTCTTTTGCCGGATCGCGGCTGCCACAATGGGGACATTCCCATTTTTCCCGCAGGAAAGGTCTTGTAATTCCTGCGCATTTTTGACATATCCCAACCCGTTTATGTAACTTCACGGTCTCTCCATGGTCCAGTATCGCATGGATCATCTCATCTCGGGGTTCGGGTTTTGAAAACCCCTCATCGGCCCCCGCTTCGTATGAAGAAAAGTCCCGGTTCTCACCTGGACCGAAAACAATGTCTTGGAATTCGTATGTTGCAAGATACGGTTTACCAAGCCTGTGTGCAATATAGCATATATCGTTACAGGGTAGTTTATCGAAGAAATCCGGCGAGAATATATCACCCGAATCCGTGGAGGGATCCGCCTGGGTCTTTATAACCGCATCCAAAAGCCTTCTTCCCTTGAAGGACGTTTGCTTCTCATCCTTGGGAACGAATCCCTCTGCCCTGTAGAGATAGACCGTTTTCCCAGCATTATCAACGACCAAAACACCGTTGTAGGTGGCAATAGTGGCCTCTTTTCCATGTTTCTTCTTCACCTTCGTCGTCCTTGTCTTGAATGATAATTTGTTTATGTCTATCTCGATCTCCTTTATTATCCTGGTGAAACCGGACTCCTCCTCTTCTCCATCCTCATCCTCCTCTTCATCTTCATCTTCATCTTCGTCCTCTTCATCGCTTTGTTGTACGAAGACCAGTTCATACTGGTACATCTCAACTGAGGATAAGGTTATAGGTTCTTGTTCTACACCAGTCTTGTCCGCAAGCACTTCAAGAAGTTTCTCTTCGAATTTCTTTTTCTCCGCAGGGGATTCATCCTTGAACCCAAAAATACCCAAGAGTTCCATCTTCAGTTCGATATTTCCGAAATGCTCTTTTATAAGTTCGTTTATCTTTTTTCCAGGTGCGCATTTGTAATCCAGAAGGAAACGCCCGAAGGCCATCTGGGCTGGTCCCGTGGTGTCGATTATGTTGGATAATAACGTGGAGACCGCCCATTTCTTCCACTCATAGAAATCAGACCCGAATTCCTCATCCTCAGGTACGTATTTTTTAAAATGTCTAAGAAGAAGTATCAACCCTAGACAGAGATGCATATCCTCAAGTTTGAAATTCTTTATTTGAATCGAAAAGTCGTCGAACATCGAAATTGTGACCTCTATGGCTTCATCGCTGAGATCGACCTGGCATTCGGGACAAGCGGGATATTTTCTGACCAGAAGACCCAGCATCTCCCTGTCAGTCATGATCTTCAGCGGGACCATCTCACGACATTGCGGGCATATTCTTTCCTGAGTTTTCAGCACTACGTCCCCGATTTCCGGGTCCTTGATCCGTTTCCCATCTCGTAAACGACGTGAATGTTCGGTCTCGCACTTCGAACACTGGTAATCAACGAACAAACGCGTCTTCCGGCAGTTTCTGCAATGGGAAAGAAAGCCAATATCCTCCATGGTATATCTCTTACAAATTATTATTTTAAATGAACAACCCACATTTGCCCATTTCATTCCGTTCACCCCTTCGGGCTTAACTGCATCCTCGAAAATCCAAGATTTTCTACGGATGAAATGTGGGTATCATCCGTAGGCATACCTGCCGATATTGATATATTTGCTTCGCAAACATCTCTATATCTTCTCGCAAGATGCTCGAAGATAATGCAGGGGCATCTTTGATGCACTGGAGTATAACGGGCATCCTCGGAAACATAAGAAGAAGCGCGTTTCATCTCGGTGTACCTGATGCAATATCGAAGATTTTGCGAAGGTTCGGAGAAACTCGTTTCTCCATAACCTGGCGGCACACCTGACCTATCGGGACATACCCGATAGACTACGCAATACCTACGGCATTGTTGCTCCTTCGCCAGGTGTGGCTACAGGAGCATTCATCCCCCGTTAAAAACGGGGGTCTTCTGCTATTTCCTGCGGATAAAGGAATATCTTTTGAGCGATCAGTTATGGATCGACCTCATCACAAAATCCAGCTCTTCCTATATAAATTGTGATGTTGATTTATGACCCTTTTTTAAGAATAGCTCTTGGAAATCATTAATCTGATTTCCAGGTTTATAGACCTTAGGATCGATTATTTCTCATGCAGTCCCTTGGAACTCAATTTTCTCTTTCTAACGAGATAGGCGGTTATTGCTGCAATAAGCAAGAGACCGATCACACCAAGCCATAGAAGAAGATAGAACATATCGCCACCTTCGTCCTCCACAACGTTCATATCGTCCAACCCCACCACTTCGCTCATATCGAAAACCAAACGGTCCATGCTTAATCCTTCAGTGGTCTGGGGTGATCCGATCTGGACAGGTTCAAGTGGTGAAAAGCTCGATTGGGTGGAAGGTAGTGGTATGGCATTGCCATTCTTGGGAAGTTCTTCCAGGTGTATCACCAAACCGGCGTCGTATTCCACCTTAATTTCACTGTAGGAAGTCCCTTGAAATAAATTCAGCAGGGTAAGGTCGATCCCCTGTCCTTCTATGTTGAACATCCACTGCCGGCCCCGGTGCTTTGCAAGTTCGCCGCTATCGAGAGTTAATTCGGAATGTTTCCGCCCAGACAGGCGACCCGAAGCGAGATTCTGGCGCCAGTCGATATTGCCGTCCACATTCGCATCGATAATCAGGGCCAGGGAAACCGCCGAGAATTCAGGGACACTGATCGTGCTGTATGTAAGATCGATTACCATCTTGTTTGCATTCTCGGGAACGTATATAAAGTGGCTCTGGTCAGTCTCAAGAGTTTTCTGGTTGTTTGTCTGATTGGTGAATCTGGTCCATTCCCCCCGCCATCCGGCTGACAACTGGGTTGTGGGATAGAATATAGTTTTATTCTTGATCACTTGTAGGTATTGTTTTTGTGCATCGAAAACCGTTGCATCGGGATAGTCCACTACACCGTCCCCGTCAAAATCTCTCGTACGCAGTTCCTCCAATGTTATTGCAAGGGCCACAGCTTTTCTCACGTTCACCAGACCATACCCTTGTGCAAAATCGAAATTGTTCCCAAAATATCCCACGGACCAATTATCCGGTATTCCGTTCTCCTCGCTCCTTTGGAGGTAGTCTGCACTGGCTTTCATGATCAACTCGCTCTCGTGCATCCGGGTATCATCTCTGGTTGACCATTCGGGATCGTCACCCCCATAGTGATCTCGTGCGTCGGAGATCCGCATGGATGGGCATGCTTGCCATAGAAGCGCTATCACACCCGATATGTGAGGTGTGGCCATACTGGTCCCGGAAATGGCGAAATAGTATGGATCGATCACTTCTGCATTCTGCTTGGTCATGGCGCTTATAAGCGTGCGTCGTGCCGCTGTGGACCATATCCTCACGCCCGGGGCCGCGATATCAGGATAAGTGCTGTTCATACCATCCATCCCTCTGGATGAGAAACTGGCGATACCACTCCCGTCCCTCTCTGCTGCAGCTACGCATACTGCAGCGGGAGTGTTACCGTAATTACTGCTCCGGATATCCTCCCCGGTCCCCCCCGAGTTTCCCGCCGCAAAGACGCAGACGACGTTGTTCTCATAGGTTATTTTGTTTATCGCCATGGAGATCGAATCGTTGGGACTATACGTTCCGCCTCCTGCCCCCCAGCTGTTGGAAACGACCCTGATATTGTAGGGATTGTTATGTGGTTTGGAATGCTGATACACCCACTCCAGAGCTCCCACGGCGTTCAATATAAAAAAGGCTTCACCAGTGGAAAGTCCGATCAGCTTGGCGCCCGGGGCAACCCCTCTCCTTGCACCTCCCGATGCGTCGCCATTCCCGGCTACGGTGCCGGCACAATGAGTTCCATGACCTGAGGAGGTATCCGAGTTCTCTACTTCGATCCAAACCATATCCGCATCGGATTTCAAGTTCATTATGGTTTTTTCCTTGTAATCCAGGTCGGGGTGTCCGGCATCGATACCTGAATCCAGCACAACAGCAGTGACACCCGTTCCATCGATTTGGCCCTGGAAAGCCCCGTCTTTGGATTGAACTATTGAATACATTGCGTCGGTGGCCTTGATGGTTTCTAAAGATAGATCCATGTCATAGACCAGTGCTTCGTTGTATTCGATATAAAATATTCTTTGATTGGAATTTATAGTCCGGATCTGCTCGGAAGTGGCCTTACAATGGAATATATCAAGACCGTGAAAGGTATGCAGGATATCGACTCCTGCTTTTTCCAGGGATAATCGATCGTAGTGCCCCAGAGTGTCTGCGAACTGAACTATTATGTCCAATTTTTCATCAGACACAAGCTCCGTCATCTTATCCTTGAGGTATTCGTCAATGGCATCTACGCTCCTGGCCGGGCGAACATAATGATCGGTAATTATCGTTGATTCGTAGTTTCGATATGTGTTTCTCGAACCATAAGCTCCAGAAAGAATTTGTTTGGTACCGGGATTGTTTTTAATGCTGTTTCCCAATGCACCGAATGATGATAGAAGGAATATCATTACAATTATCAGTGCCCCAATTTTAACAGATTTGCTATTGATCATAAAATTCGCCCGATAGATTATTACTTTGGTTGATATAATGGGTTCCTTTGATTTATTTTTACCCGTTATTTTACTTTTTATTTATATAAGTATATTTATTTTTGAAATATGCGATTCAGGTACTAAACGTAGTTTTACCATCGTTAACTCCGACAAATACGTCAGCCACGCAGTGATAGATGAAAGGGGCGTACGATTTTATAACCCTAATCTCCTTCAATTCATAATACCAACCTCTTTCACTTGTGACGTCTTTGAAAGTCTTATCAACCTTTATCTTCCGCTCTTCTTTCCTGCATGTATAATGAAAATGGATGATTCCTCCACTTGATTTTAGAAATTCCAATGCTCTCGGTATGAAGTTGATGGCCGATGGAAGATATCCCATGATAACCCTGTCGGCTATTCCCGTGGGCCCAACCTCCCTGTTATCGCCGAGAATTGGATCGATTATTTTTTGTACTCGATTATTTGCAATATTTGTCTTCATGTACCGAAATGAAAGTGGATTTTTCTCTATTGCATGGATCTTCAGTGGTCCTCCGTACACAGCCAGGGGCAATGAGAAATAACCAATTCCGGCAAACATATCCACTACGGTTTCTCCTGAACAATTAAATCTTGAAAAATGTACCCTTTCATCTATGTTCCCAGAGGAAAACATTATTCCCGTAACATCAAATTTATAACGAATACCATTCTCGAGGTGGGTAGTGACGCTTTTCGTCCCTGCCAAGCATCGTAGCCGGGGCGTCCTCAGTTCACCTTCGATTCCACTGTCGTCCGCGTAAACTGCGCTTACACCTAGCACTTCGACAAATGCCTCTGCAATCATCGTCTCATATTCTCTCAAAACCTTCTGTACCCTAATAACAAGAATTTCACCAAATCGTTCCCATTTTCTTGGTACTGCCCTGGACAGGTGTTCGGGAAACCCGAATTCCATACATCGAGCCACCACCTTGTCGTAGGGAGTCATTTTCATATATTTTCTTTTCAAGCTCTTTCGCTCGATCTGGGAACAACTAGATATTTCAATATTTTCCATTTGATTAATTTTTATTAATTCATGAGTATCGTGGACGCCCATATCCAGTTTTTTCAGTTCTTCTTTCCCAAGTTCTCGACTCAAAGGTATGTATAGATAAATCCCATCCTCATCCAACAAGAGGGTCTTTTCGAGAACTCCAATTATCTTGATCTCGTTCAAGTATAGCTCAGCGAAACGTTTATGGACCTGTAGTACGTACACACAATGCCTCCGTGGGATTCTGGGGGATCGCTTTCATTACAAATTTCGGACAAACCTTTTTTAAATTATATTATTATACGCCATTGGATGTTAATAGTTTCCCTGATAAAGACCTTGAGGCCGTACCAATGGTACAAGAACTTGTTATTGTTCGTTGGTCTTATCTTCTCTTATAACCTGACGAATACCGATTATTTCATTAGGACTCTTCTGGGTTTTGTTTTTTTCTGTCTGATGTCCGGATCCATCTACATCCTGAACGATGTGATGGACCGCAAGAAAGACCGGTTGCACCCGATAAAAAATAAGCGACCTATTGCTTCAGGAGAGCTCTCCATAAAGCTAGCGATCCCTATTATGGTATTCCTGGCGGCAGGATGTCCCATTGCTTCCTCTTTTCTAATCAATGGTTATTTTTCCCTGATACTGGTGATCTATTTCATCATATTCGTGCTCTATACCTTTCTACTTAAAAACATGGTATTGATCGATGCCTTTACCATCAGCGCGGGATTCGTACTTCGGGCCATCGCAGGGATTTCCTCGGTTGAGGGGGCAAAGCTCTCATGGTGGCTTATAATTTGTACATTCTTATTGGCACTCTTTCTGGCTTTCGGGAAGCGGAGATCCGACATGGTGGAAATGGGTGAAAAGAAAACAGGCGAATATCGGAAGGTCTACAGAGAGTATTCCGTGGAGATGCTCGACCATTTTATCACGATATCCGCCTGCGCTACAATAGTCGTATATTGTCTCTATTCAGCATTAGCCCCGCACAACGGTATGGTGCTCACAATCCCTTTCGTGATATTCGGCGTGTTCAGGTATCTACAACTAATGCATATCCGTAACTTGGGGGCCGAACCCGAAAAGGTTTTCTCAGATGTCTACATGGTGGCTGCCATGGGATTATGGATCGCCACGGTCTTGTTCATTCTGTACGGAAACGTAGACATCGTTCTTGATTTTATCAAGTTCTAATCCCGGCTACAGAAGTTCACACCGCAACATAATTAATAAACGATTACGTAAATTTAAAGTATCTTTATATTAATATATTCGTCCTCTACGGACAACGTTAAAAGTACGAAGTTCGTACATATGAAAATATTCCAAGGAAAATTTTTTGTACACTACCTTCATTAAAGACAAAAAACGATCAATGGTGATATGAATGTCTTCGAGTCCAAACGTAAAATCTATCATAATGGCCCTTATCCTTATTTTCGTGGCAACGGCCCCGATCTTCTTCTCATCTGTAAACAATGATAGCGATGATCCCATAATTACCAAAGTTGATACTGTCTCCAACGAAAATCAGGTAAAAAGTCGTGTTGATGACCGCAAAGTTATGCCCGGTGACGAACCGGTGGTGGACTATGTAGGATATTTTATGAATGGTCAGATGTTCACTACCAATGTCTGGAGAGTTGATAATCGCGGAGTGGTTCCGAAATCGGATTATTATTATAACTACAAACCTGGGACCGGAAGGTATCAGGTCACCAGTGGCACGATCCAGGGTTTCAGGGATGCAGTATTGGGTATGAAGGTAGGTGATAACAAGACTGTTATCATTCAACCGGAGCAGGCATACGGAAGAAATAACTCCCATAAACTCAGTGATCGCACCCTGATGTATTTTATCTTCGTGGTTTTCATCGATATAGATGATACCACCGATACCGATGGCGATGGATATGGGGATGACGCGGATTACTTTCCAACCAGCAACTCCAGTTACTACCAGGACCTGGATTACGATGGTATGCCCGATCCTCGGACAGATCCTTATGCAGGTGGCCTTGATTGGTTCCCTGATAAAGGACTCGAATGGAGGGATTTTGATGCAGACGGCATTCCTGACGGCCAGGAACCAGATATCGATGGGGACGGAGTTTTAAATGTAAACGATGGGATGGAGTACGATGCCACCGAAGTGGCTGATACCGACCGTGATGCCATAGGAGATAATACAGATTGGGATATCGACAATGACGGATATTTGAACGGGCAGGATGAACTTCCATATGAGTCCACACAATGGATAGACACCGATGGCGACGGATATGGGGACAATCAAAGCGGTAATGATCCGGACAAGTTCCTAACGGACCCTTCTGCAGCTGTTGACACGGATGGAGATGGATATCCAGATAACTGGAATCCCGGAAAAACAAAGGAAGATTCCACCACTGGGATAACCCACACCGACGCATTTCCCGATGATATTGCAGCATCGTTAGATACCGATAGCGACGGTTACCCCGATAACTGGAACCCGGGAAAGAGTGAGACCGATTCTTCACTGGGTTTGAGTCTGGATATGTTCATTTCTGACCCCGCGGCTCACAATGATACTGATGGAGATGGATATCCTGATGACTGGAATCCGGGAAAAACCGTACAAGATTCCACATCGATCCCGAAACTGAGTCTTGACGATTTCATCAACGATCCTGCGGCCAGCAAGGACACGGATGGCGATGAATATCCGGATAGCTGGAATCCGGGGATGGGTCCACTTAACAGCACAACTGATATCACACGCCTCGATGACTTTCCCACGGATCCCGCAGCCTCTCTGGACAACGACGGGGATGGCATACCGGATGAATGGAACGTTGGCAAGAGTGCGGGGGATTCCACTTCGGGTCTTTTAAGGCTTGATCATTATCCCAACGATCCTGCAGCGTCAATAGATACTGATGGAGATGGAGTACCCGATGAATGGAACAGGGATAAAAGCGCAACGGACTCCACTACGGGCCTTGAAAGATTAGATCATTATATTACCGACCCTGCCGCCTCTCTTGATACGGATGATGATGGATTTCCCGATGAATGGAACAAGGGGAAGACCTCAGCTGATTCCACGACGAATCTTACCCGTACAGATGCATTTCCCATAGATCCGGCTGCCAGCAAAGACGGCGATGGAGATGGGTATCCGGATGAGTGGAATCCGGGTCACAATCAATCCAGTTCGACCACGTATCTCGAAATGGATGCCTTCCCCACCGATCAGACGCAATTCAGGGATATCGATGGGGACGGGTACGGAGACAACAAGAGCGGTAACAATCCAGATTCATTTCGTACGGACCCGACCCAATGGAAGGACAGTGACAATGATGGGTATGGAGATAACAAGAGCGGTAACAAAGCCGATGCTTTTCCGGCGGATCCCGCTGCGGCTTTGGATGGCGACGAGGACAAATACCCCGATGAATGGAATCCGAATATGGACGAAAGCACCTCCACTACACATCTCAAGCTTGATGCTTTTCCGGGTGATCCGACCCAGTGGTCAGACAAGGACGGTGACGGTTACGGGGACAATCCCAATGGAACCTCGCCTGATGCCTTTCCAGACGATGAGGCAGCCAGCCAGGATACCGATGGTGACGGATACCCCGATAACTGGAACGATGATATGAATGAGAGGGATTCCGAGACAGGCCTTATTCTGGACGCTTTCCCAACGGACCCATCCATAAGCAAAGATGCGGATAACGATGGGCTTCCTGACGAATGGAACCCGGGCATGGGGCCGGAAGATTCCACAACCAATTTTACGAAATTGGACCCCGATCCCACCAACGCTCTCAACAGTGTGTCTGCTGAGTCCTCTTTCCCACTGGTTCTTGTTCTTCTGATATTTGGAGGTGTCGTGGTGGTGAGTGTAATTGTAATTGTAATAATAATGCTCCTGAGACGAAAATCCTACTCCAAAGGCCTTGATGTGAATTCATTCTTCGTGGATGATCGAAAGAGCATGGATGACATGGAGCGCGAAGAGTATGATCCGGGTGGATGGGGAGATGAAGCGGAACAGTTCATGATTGGTGACGAGGACTATTTTGATCGCAATGATGAATATGACGATAAATGGTAGTAACGAAAAATATACAAGGAGATGATAAATTGTTCGGATTAATGGAAGGTTACAAAACCTGGGTACAGTACGCGGTATTCGGTACCATCGGAGTGATATTATTTTTGGTAATTGCATTTGTAGTAATGACTATCCTTTCAAAGGGGAAACACAAGAGGATCATCGAGGAAATAAACAAGGCAGTCAGGGGAAATCTAAAAGTGAATAGAAAAATTGGTTTTTATCCACCCGAAGATCAGGGAAGCTTCGGACAGGAAAGTTTCAAGACCACTTTCGATGATGATGGAGAGGTCGATATGACCGCATTTACTCTGAGCAGTGCGGAAAAACAACAATTCCCCCAGGAGCAAGTCGTAGAACATCAGGCGCATGATGCTCAGGTAAAAGATTTTAACACCGTTTCCGGTTCCATGGTGGGTTATCAACATCAGACTTCATTTGGTGCAGCCCAACCACTCCAACAGTCCCAAACTCCAGGGGCCCAAATGCAGCAAGGTTTTGCCCAAGCTCCAATGCAAGGGGCTCCCGGGCAGGTTCAGCCGGGTTACGCTCAGCCACCAATGCAGGCACCGATGGGACAGGTGGCGCCGGGTTATGTCCAGCCGCCCTTACAGGCCCAACCGGGGCAGGTTCAACCAGGGATGCAATCTCCTCCACAGTAAAGTACCAATACTCTCAGTTCCCCGATAAATATTCCGTTGACATATGTCCCGTAGGAATTTCCATTAATATCGAATGATATCTGACAATAATTTTTACATATTTAAACAACTAAATTTCCCCTTGTAACCGGGATTTGAAGTTATTATAAAAATAAAATTGAGTTGTGAATGACAATGATATTGCAGATACATATCGACGTGCTGAGGGGTTTGGCGTTAAAGGGGTGTCTCGATGATTTTATTTTATTGAAAACCAGTGAACTTGCGGACTGGTTGGGAAAAAGCCAGCAAAGCGCTTCTTCATATCTAATTCAACTGGAAAAAGCGGGACTGATCCATCGAAGCTACACCAGGAAGGCATCGAAAATAAAAATTACCGAGGCTGGCCGAAATGTTCTCCTTAGAAGATTCAGCGAGTACAGACGCATCTTCAGACCTAGCGGGGAAAAAAATAAAATAAGGTTGACGGGGACATTGGAAACTGGCTTTGGTGAAGGTGCATATTACATTTCCCTTGTACATTACCAGGATCAGATAAAAGATAAACTAGGTTTCGAACCCTACAGCGGGACATTCAATATCAAACTGGACCTGGAATCCATTCCGGCGCTGGAAGCGCTGTCTTCGGTTGAGTGCATCCGGATCAACGGTTTTACAGACAAGGGTCGGACCTTTGGCAGTGTGAATTGTCATCCGTGCAGCATCGAAGGTGTGGAAGGTGCCATAATAATACCGGAAAGGACGCACTACCATGATCGAGTTGAAGTAATTTCGCCCTGGTTCCTGCGAGAAAAACTGAATAAAGTGGAAAATGACCGGGTCATATTGGATATAGATATCTACCCCAGGATAAATTAATCCAAAAAAACTCATCTTCTAAAGAGAAGCAATCATTAGTAAATTACATATGCCAAAATACTGATTAGGGGGCGAGTTGGAATATATGACATCCGCCGGTGAAACTCCCAGAGGAACCCCTGATATGTGCAAGGGACCCTCGGGTTTTATTTTGATTTTTTTGGGTTTTATTACAGTTTTCATCATGTTCAACATGGAGCTGAGGATGCAATTGGCTGGTTGGATTGGTTACGTTTTGACTCCGTTAATCGGATTTGACTATAATTACCCCGTGATAACATTTCTGCTTGCTGGAATGATACTGGTTGCTATTTCGTCCACAATAAGACATTTCCAGACTGACTGGATAGAGATGGCGAAGAACCAGAAACAGATCAAGACAATAAACAAGGCCCTGAAAGAAGCGAAAATGAGCGGTGACACGGAAAAGGAGAGAAAGATCACCGTCTACCAGCAACAAATGATGTCCATGCAGCAGAACATGATGTTCACTAATATGAAAATGATGGTCTACACAATGCTCATCGCCATAGCCATTTTCACCTGGATTTGGGCTGATTTCATCGAGGGATTGGACGTTGCCACCTTAAGCGTCCCGTGGAATCTCGACATGGGGATGTTGAAAAAGGTCACCCTGTGCTGTTATTTCCCATTTCCAAAGTGGATACTGGTGTATATGTTGATATCATTCCCACTGGGTATGGGCATCCAACACGCATTAAAGAGATATACATTCCTGAAAAAGTTAAATGAAGCCCGAAAAGAGGAGAGGAAAAAGATAAAGGAAATGGTGGATGATCTGGAAAGTACGCTTGAGGATTTCGAGGACGAAGTTTATTTTCCACTGGATACTATAAAAGATAAACTCGCCAAGGCCAATGCCATGTACGCCGCGGACGACTTTTCCGGGGCAATGGAATATGGGCGTTTGAGCCTGGAGGAACTGGAGGAAACGAAAAAGGCCTTTTACAAGACTCAGAGAAGGGTGGATGATATTGGAAAGGCGGTTGCGAAGGCAAGGATCGATGGTATGAATCCCGTGGAGCTTGAATCCAAGATCGAGCTCGCCCGCAAGTCACTCAAGAAAGGCTCTTTCAAGGATGCATTGACCAGGGTCCAGGACGTTAGTAACTCCTTGAAAAATGAGAAAAAATATTACCGGAAAACCTTGGATGAGGCAAAGGAGATCCGGTCCCTGTTGTACGGTATCAGAAAGATCAGCCCGGACCACCTCGACAAACATTACGAGGAGATGGAGACTGATATAAAGAAATCAGATTACAAAGGCGCCCTCAAGAGATCTCGAGAAATGAGAAAACAGATTAAATCGCTAAAAAAAGAAGATAAAAGCTATTGGAAGATCGAGAAGAAGTTCGATAGGCTCTTTAAAGAAGTAAAATCTTTAATGATCGACGTGAAGGACGAGGTCGTCGAATATAATGATTTCAAGGCGCTATACAACTCGCGGGACATCAGCTCGGCAAGGGAGAAGGCCGAGAACGTATACAAAACGTTAAAAAAGAAGGTTTCTCAGAAAACGGAGGTTAAGGAGGCGTTCTCACATGCTAAATTGATCCTAAGCAATGCCAAGGAATACGGAGCGGATGTAACAGAGGCCGAACTCAAGTACAAGGATGCCGAGAAGGCTTTAGTGGTGGGTGAGGACGACAGGGCTATCGAGCTGCTCGCAAAAGCTACACAGGAAGCGGAGCGCCTGAAAAAACAGGTTTCGCGAAAACAAAAACGCAGATGAGTTGATGATAGCGCTTACGATAGGTGGTCTTTCGGGAACGGGAACCACAACGGTGGCAAAACTGCTTGAAAAGTGTCTTGGTATAGAATACGTCTACACCGGCGATATATTCAGGAGAATGGCCGCTAAGATGGATATGACGGTTGGGGAATTCGGATATTACGTATCCGAGCACACGGAGATCGACCGCGAGCTGGATGCAAGGCAGGTGGAACTTGCCCGGGGCAAGGATATTATCATAGAAGGGAGACTGGCAGGTTACATGGCCTTCAGCCACGAAGTTACTGCATACAAAATATGGCTCCACGCACCGCCCGAGACAAGAGCCCAGAGGGTCGCAGGACGCGAGGCAAAGAACATCGCCGCGGTAATGGAAGAAAACAAGAAGAGACAGGACGGCAACCGGACGCGGTACCTGGACATATACGGTTTCGACATTAACGATACTTCGTTTTACGATATTGACGTAGATTCCTCGATATATTTACCGGATAAAATTCGCGATATGATTTTGGATGATATGCGCTCCAAGGGTCTGCTTGACGGGGGGAATGGAAATGACCAGGGATAATTTATTACCCATCGAGCGGGAAAAAGGACCGAAAAACCTGCTTATCAGGGATGCCGAACCAATAAATCTGAATATCGGGACGATCCCTGAAGAACGCTCCATTTCGGAGTTGATCGAAAAGGGCGTCGTGAATATCGATAAGCCGAAAAATCCCACCAGTCATCAGGTGTCGGCCTGGGTCAGAGATATCTTCGGACTCGAAAAGGCAGGCCACTGCGGTACTCTCGATCCTCAGGTGACAGGTGTACTCCCTGTGGCATTGGGCCGGGCCACTCGAATGGTTGACGCCCTTTTGGGAGCGGGAAAGGAATACGTGGGAATAATCCACCTGCACAAGGAGGTGGGTAAGAAACGTCTAAATTCGGTCATTCAGGATTTTACAGGCAAAATATACCAGTTTCCCCCTGTAAAGAGCGCTGTGAAACGCCAACTTCGGGTGCGTGAGATCTATTATCTTGAACAATTAGAAATTGACGGTAGGAACGTTCTCGTAAAGGTAGGGTGTCAGGGAGGAACTTATATACGCACTCTCGCGGTTGACATGGGCGACGCATTGGGTGTTGGGGGGCATCTAAAAGAACTGCGCCGCACCAAAGCAGGTCCGTTCCAGGAGTCGGGTTGTGTTCAACTCCAGATGTTGAAGGATGCCTGGGTCGCCTACGAAGAAAATGGAGATGAGTCTGCTCTCCGAAAACTCATCATGCCAATGGAAAAGATGGTCACGGGATTACCAAAGATAATTTTAAAAGATACTGCCGTGGACGCAATTTGTCACGGCGCCGACGTGGGAGTGAACGGCATATCCAGGGTGGAGACCGGCATCTTGGTCGGGAATCGCGTGGCGCTTCTCACCAGGAAGGGCGAGGTGGTGGCTCTCGGGGAGGCGACTTTCCCTACAGGGGCGCTGATGAAGGCCGATAAGGGAATCGGGATACGGACCACGAGAGTATTGATGGAGACCAAGACCTATCCTTCCATGTGGAAACGCAGCAAGAAGGATTGATATAAAATCATTAGTAATCGGTTAATGATCCTTTACGACACCATGGACGAGTAAGCTTAGTAAAACCTAATTTTAGAACCTAAAAAAGTATTGATGACTTTTCCTCAATTCATAATTGCACAAATTTCATCATGAAACGAAATTCTGAAAATGATATCACAGTAGTTTTTCTATAGCAATCATGTGTATAAAAAAAGAAATTCATAAAATGATGGAATCAATAAAACAAAAAAAAGAAACAAATGGTAAGATTGACAAAAACTTACACAGCCATATAAAAAAAAAAAAAAACACACACACAAAAACAAAGAAATTATGTAATAAAAAAAAAAAAAAACCGAAAAAACGGCGTAAAT
>JASLWR010000018.1:0-13186 GCA_030740765.1 Thermoplasmatota archaeon | reverse complement strand
GAATAAGACTCAACTTAACTTGATAAATGAGCAAGCAATAATCATTCTTCTAGTGCCCCCCAGGAGCAAGGTGTGCGCTCAAGGGTCCCGGATTGCAGGAAATATTGTAACTACAAAAATACAGTGAACCGGGATGTTCTTTGTCGAAATGTTATATGGCTTCAAGGATTAACAGAACCTCCTCCATAGTAAAATAATGAGTTCCTTTTATGAGGATCTTTTTTCATAGTGAAAATTCAAGAAAAAAATTTATCCCTAATTTTTGAAGAAAATTCCATCATAGTGAAAAATTTTTTAAAATTCTTTTCACAAGTCGAGGGAAACAGCCCCTCCTCTTAGCTCCCCCTTCCCCCCTGCGTCATTCGCCATACGTCTCTGATCGAGCGGCCTTGCCCGCTTCGCTCCGTTGCATCAGATAGATGCAACTGCACCCTCGGGACTTACGTCCCTGCGGGTGGTCCCGATGACAGGGGGGAATTCATGCAGACTGTAGAGATTCGCACGGAGGGTTCGGCGGAGTGAGGAAGTGAATCATAAGGCGCATGAACCAGGGTCTAATCAGGAATGATGTACTGCTCAAGGGACAATATACTCAGTCCCGAGTCATTTTACTAGAAATAAAGCCACATTTCGGACAATATATTAAATTATCACCTGCTTCATCTTCCGGGTTGTCATCAGTAAGGTATTCTCCACAGTCAGGACAAAGAACATCTGTTTCCATATCATGTACCTCCTTGATAGCAATAAAGTTCCATCTCATTATTTCGGTTTCTCGTAACTGATCCTGCCACGAAAAAGGTAATACATCCTTTCATTTGATTTAAGGATCGAATCTTTGAATTTCCCCTGAATTTATAGTCTGATTGGTATGAAACGTGGACTATTGGTGTAAATTACTACATCCACGGTGGTTTTTCCGATTCATCAGGGGGTTTTTCCGGTACTTCGGGGGGTTTACCCGGGGGAAGCGCCGGCATATCTTCATCCGGTTCGTCCGACTCCGTTGGTTCGACACCGGGAATATCGAATATCTCAGCCTCGTCCACAGTGTCCGGTCCGTCATTCACAGCGAATATTGGTGGAATATCTTCATCGTCATCCCATTCGTCATCGGATACATCCAATTCATCTTCTATAATGGCAGGCGTTTTTTCTGGTTCTGGTTCTGGTTCCGGTTCGAGGGGTTTTTCTTCCCAGATATCTTCTTTTTCCTCTTCACTTTCCTCAGTTTCCTTCCCCTCGTCCATACTCATACCGCAGCCCGTGCAGAACCTGTACGGTGGGGCCAAGGGTGCGCCGCAGCGTGGACACTTCTTGTCCTCAGAATCAGCTTCGGTATCCGCGGGGGGTTTTTCGGGATCTACATCATCGCCAGCAAAATCCCAAGATTCTTGGTCTTGGTCTTGGTCTTGGTTTTGGTCCTCGTCCTCGTCCTCGTCATCCAGATCCAGGTCGAACTTTTCTTCCTTTGTTTCCAATTCACCTGCTTTCTTTTCCTCTTTCTCCACATCGACATCCGGTTCGTCAGAACTTGTTTCTTTTATCTCCCTGTCCCCCTTCTCCTCGTCCTTTGATTCTTCCGAATCCGGTTCAGCTTTTGCCTCCTCATCGGATGTCTCCGGCTCTGGCTCCTCCTCGTCCTTGTTCTCGATTAGTTTGATAAGGGATTTTCGAACCTCCTCATCGGGATATTCCTCGATATTCTTCCGTTCGTTTTCCAATTTCACAAGAACCCCCGCCCATTTTCTACCCTCATCCTCCGATGCTTTTTCCATCCTTTTGGATATCCGGTCCGTATGCGGTATGAAAAGCCAGGGGGCAACATCGGATCCAATTGATACAAGATCTAAGATCTCATCGAAGATCACGGGAGATTCAGTTTTCGACTTTATTATGTCCTTGCTGCAACTCCTTAGCGCGTTTGGATATTTCACACACATCTTCAACAATTTTTTTCGGGCTTGCTTGCGCTTTTCACTATCTTCATGAGTTAGTGACTCAATGTATTTTCTGGCCTTTATCTCCCGGAACGGTGTTAGGTCACCCAATACTCCAAACATGAACAATAACAAGGTCAGGATTAGAGCAGCCCCACCTCCCACAATTATCAGGGACCAACCAGGTATCCATAACTGGGTGAACATTAGATAAACTGCCATTATTCCCACCAGCACCCCAATATTTACAACCTTGCTCACTTTCCATATATTGTTTCCAGGGGATCCTTTGAAAGGCAGCAATGGAAAAAAGGCAAGGATGATACACGCCATCGCACCCGGATAGGCAACCGTGAATCGCAGAAAACCGCTGTCTATTATCGAAAGAGCCCCGAATATCACAAGCATTGAGAGGAGTACAAGGGAAGAGCCCATGACCCCTAACGCCAGAAGATATTTCTTCGCCTTCTTGCGGTGTTTCCATTTACGGTCCTCGATCTCACCGATATCACCCATTGGCGATGATAAAAAGCATGTGACAACCAAAAGGAACAGACCGACAATTCCCATTCTCCATCTCTTTTTCACCTTTGTCTTATCACCGAGCCAGAATAGAAACAGGTTTTTTACGCCCATCAATGCAGCAACAATAAGAAGTGCGAAGGGCAATGCTATTAAAAGGTCGATCCATCCTTTCCACCCGAAAAAACCTCCGTTGATGAACAATGCGAATGCAATGGTGGCTATGCCTGCCGATATTATAAAGGCTCGGATGGGTACGCTTTTCTTTATTTTCTTTTTAAAACTCTTCTCGTCCAGTTTGTCATCCACCTTCTCCCCCCCTTTTTCCAACAGATCTTCCATCTTTTCTTCTGCCATATCACCGAATAGCGCTCGTATCTTATTCAGTAATTTCATGAACCAGCTCGAAGATCCACCTGCCCCGGAAACTGCACCTTGAGCAGTGGTCCCGGCACTGGCCGCACCTGCGCTTCCCGCAACTGCTGTACCGCCTCCCAACATTACCCCAGCTCCTGCGGTTACTCCGATTCCTACCGCCATGGCAACTATTGCACCCGCAAGTGACACAACCACTTGTTTAACATACACTTCTATAGATTCCGCACTGGCATCCCCATAGCCTCCGTCAATGCTGTAGGCCCTTGCATAGATCACATATTTTTTTTCGTTCTCGACATCCGTCGTATCCCATTTTACCGTCGCACTTGTATCGCTTTTGGAAACGGTGATGTTGATATATGTGTATTTTGACTGGGAATTATCTTCGGATCCGTACTCTTCTTCGTTTTCAGTTTCAAATGGATATATGGTGACATTTACACTCTTCGTTCCCTTGGGTATTTTAATTACAATATCGATGGAACCCGAAACAGTCTCGTTCATTTCAGGCTCTGTAATTACTACCTCGGCCTTCAATACTTTTATGGTAAATGGCTCAGACAAGGTTCCGTTCGCTTCCACGATGATCCTGCAGCTCCCCAACTTGGCCCAGTACGGCATTTTCCATTTGATGATGGACTTATTACTACCATCGGTCTGCCATTCTGTTATGTCCGAACTATCCCGACTCCATACCATCTCCATGTTTTCTCCATAACCACTTTCCATTTCGTACAATACAGCAAAATCGCCGAGAAGCGGTATGGATGAGGAACCGAATCCCGTCCCGCTGATGGTGACCTCGATGGATCTGTATATTGCACCTTTAGGGGTGACTTCACTTATTTTCGGGAGGTCGGTAAGTGTAACCGTGAGATTATTTGACTTTAGTCCTGCCTGGGTAATAACATAAAACTCACCGCTTGAAACTCCATCCGGCAGACGCGATATGTTGATACCAGTATCGCTCCATTCGCCGAAAATTGGAAAATACTCAACCTCATGGTCATTTTCCACAATTGTGTAAAAAACAACCCTCCCGCCATTGTCCCCCAGATTTTCACCTACGATACGGAATTTACCCCAGAATGGTCCCTGTGAGGGTGTTATCAAGGTGATGGTGGGCATTGCATATATCGAGAAGTTTCGATAAGTCCTGTTGCCGTCGCTATGCTCCACGATGATCGTGAAATCACCTTCCGTCAAGTTATTGGGAACCGTGAAATTGATGGAGAAATTCCCCCAATCGTCATAATTTATCCAGAAAATAACTCCCGATTCATTTTCAAGTCCCAGTTTCCCCGGTGATTCTCCGAATTCGCTTCCTCTGATCTCGTGAACTGACCCTAAATAACCATTCGCAGGCGAAACGGACTGGATCCAGGGGAATGCTCTGGTTTCCGGAAAGTTAGATTCCTCACCAATGTCTTCGATAACTGGGACACTGCGATCAGTTTCTTTCAGCAGTCCAATTCCAGCCAGGATGCTGCCAAAAAGGATTACGAAAATGAACAAAAAAATCATGCTTTTTCTTATTAGATATGCGGTCTTCATCGAACTCCTCCTCTAACTCCAATAGAATGACAGTATTATTTAATTTAACTATTACAGTTTTAAAAAATCTATTTTTATTAGCCTTCTCAGATTAGAACGTTCACACCAGGTTCCATAACAATTACCGTGCAATTCCTACAAGTGGCGTGAACTAGTTCGCGGAATTTTCCCGGGTCCTGCTCAACTTGGGGAAAGGTGTTATAATGCATGGGGATGACTTTTTTAGGGTTCAGAAGTTTGACCGCTCTCATTGCATCGTAGGGGTCCATGGTATAGGTGGAGCCTATGGGCAGCAGTGCGAGGTCAATATTCCATCTATCAGCGATCAATTCCATGTCCCGAAAAAGTGATGTGTCTCCGGCATGATAGATGGTAGTTCCACCAGTTCTTACAACGAATCCACAGGGAACTCCCAAATCGCACGAATGGTAAGCGGAAGAAAGGAAGATCTCCATGTCCTTGTGAACTATTATACCACCAATATTTCCGGGAAGGATTTTAGCGGCACCCAGGTCCTTAGCTCGGTTAGCAAGCTCGAACACACCTACGAAGGCTGCTCCGGTTGTCCCGCTTATCTTGGCACCGTCCTCAAGACCGTGATCCCTGTGGTCATGACTTACCAGAATATAATCAACGTTCTTTATGTCTCTGTAACTGCCCAGAGGCGATCTTGGATTCCCTTCAATCCAAGGGTCGAATAATAAATTTTTCCCGTTCACAACTATCATGAAGGCTGCATGACCCAACCACGTAACTTCGATTTTGCTTTCAGTCATTGGATTCTCTTCCATATTAGATTCTTACTGTGTATATCTTTGTTCCGGCAAGTTCGGTCAGATACCGGTGGCTCTCTTCAAGACGCTCTGCCGCCGTGGCAAGACCTTTCTCCTTGTATCTGCGGATCCCTTCTGACAGGCTTATCTGCCTGTTCTCGGCAATTAGGTTGTCAGCATATGCCACCAGTTTTGCTTCCAGAGTTTGCGGGAAATAATTTTTTTTCTCGAGCCCATTCTCGTAAGCCTCCTCCGGTGTCAGACCGGACCCGATATGGTTCTCGATAATATGAATTACATCAGACGGAAGGTTCAACTCCCTTGCGATTCTAACTCCTTCAATAACATGTAGGATATTATGGGTTTTACTCCTCCCTATATCATGCAGCAGTGCTCCCATTCTCATTATCTCAAAGTTGACCTTCTGGGGTGTACCATTGTTAGCAGTTATTAGCTGGCCAATCTTGTTCGCCAGGCGTTCTACCATCTGGCTGTGTATGATAACGCTGTCATCCACACCGTATTTTATCAAGGTCTGTATGCATTTTTCATAGTCCATCATGTTGTTGACCATCTGCTCGATCTCCCTTCAAGTAAAAAAAAACCTTGGAATCCAGTTAATTCTTCTCAATTACGTTCTTATTCCTGTCGTCGGGCACAATCTTCAGCTTGCCGCCAAAGTCCATATCCATCCAATCTCCATTTGAAATACGATCCAGGAACAGAGCCAAAGCAGCCACCTCGCTGTGTGGTTGGTTTCCCACCGAGATGTTTAGGTCAGCTCTTTCATAGATATATCTCGGTACCTTCTTCGCACCCACAATAACCAGGATATCTTCTTCTTCATGTTCCGTCCGTATCCTCGTTATCCCATCAGGCAAACTGGTGCCATACATTGTTAGGTGGACAACTATTCCCCTATGCTGATGCAATATCTTCTTGATCCCGGAGCTTACATCTACCTGAAAATCCCCACCGAATATCCTAACCACTCGGTCAAGGGTTTCTTTCATCTTCGTATCGTTCCCGGGAATATATATCTTTTCCGCACCAAAAGCTCTGGCAACTAGACCCACATGGGTTGTGATCCGTTTGTCCCGGGATGGACGATGTCCCATTCGAAGTACTTCGATCATATCCGCCCCTAGCCTTGCCCTTATATTGTCAAATGTGCATACTTCGACAAAATGTCGAGGCCTTTCGAGTAACGTCTCGAAAGGACTAGATGCATCTTTGATGCATCGAAGGTTTGCACAATTGGCAATCTTCGCAGAATCGCAGCCCGGAGGGACCTATTCTGCTGAATATGTTTATGGATTATACGTATAAATAAGAGGAAATTAAATTGTGAGAAATCTGAAAATTTTTTAATGCTCAACTAGCGGAATGCTCTAGTTGATCCTCTCGATCCGGTGCCCCCGGTGTTCGAGACGTGTTGAGCGCCTGATGAGGCTCTTCAGTTCCGTGGAAGATATCTTTAAAGCTTCCAGGACATCACCTGAATACATACCCGCTTCAGTTACGATATCAAATATTTCATCTTCGATCTTTTTAAAATCTTCTTCGGCCATGATCGCAGTTCGGAGGGCAAGGGACAATTCCTTCATGGAGCAAGCAACGTTAATGTGAATGCTATCGTAATATGCACGATAGGCTTTCTCCTGATTGTGGTTATCTGTGGGTTGCCAGAGAGTTTCCACGAGTTTCTGTTTCTCGAAGAATCGAAGGGCATCACCCCCCTCTTTACCGTATTTCGAGATAATTATCTCCTCGGTACACCAGTCGTTAATGAGTTCATTAAATATCCTACGTTTTATAGGTGTATCCACAGCTAACAACAATGGAACAATTTCTGTAGGCTCATTAATGACTTTAACTCTTGTCATACCGGATGGGGTAAAGCAATTAAACGTTATAAACCTTTTTTAAATAAAGTATCTGTGAGAGAAAGAAAATTCTTCTTAAATGGAAGAGTTTTGTAAATCGTCTATTATCTTAAATTCATACAAAAATAAATAAAGCTCAGAGAGTTTTGATGCGTAGAATATCATATATACCTGGAACGTTCCACCTCCATATTCTTGACAATATTACGAGGAAACCATTATGACTAGTTCGAGGCATACGATCCCCGTTACCAAAAGGGCAGACGAGATAAAATATGCGATCCGGGATATAGAGGTTCATGCCACAAAACTGGAGAGGAAGGGTATCGATATATTGAAGCTGAATATTGGCGACCCGGTGAAGTATGATTTCGATACGCCCGATTTCGTAAAGGAAGCATGCATCAATGCAATTCGGGACGGTAACAATTTTTACGGTCCTTCATCCGGTATCCCTGAACTTTTGGAAAATATCGTTGGAAAGGAAAGAAGGGAAGGTAACCGCATCTTACAAGAGAACGTATTAGTCACCACTGGAGTTACTGAAAGTCTCCAGATACTAATTGGGGCAACCTTCCAGAAAGGGGAGCGTTTCCTTATCCCCGGACCCAGCTACCCCCCCTATATAACCTACACTCGTTTTTTCAACGGAGACCCCGTCCCCTATCACACCATAGAAGAGGAGGACTGGCAGCCTGATATCGATGACATCCGGAAGAAGATAACTGACGATACCAGGGCTCTGGCAGTGATAAATCCCAATAATCCCACCGGTGCCTTATACGGGGAAAAGACCCTGAAGGAGATTATCGATGTCGTGGGGGAGCACAAGGGAATGTATCTGGTCTCGGATCAGATATACGATAAAATGAGTTTTGAAGCAAGTGCAATTAACATGGGTTCGTTGACCAAGGACGTACCGATGGTTGTCCTGAATGGAATTTCAAAGGTCTTCCTGGCCCCTGGTTGGCGCTGCGGATACATGGCATTGAATGATACTGAAGGAGCCATGGCTGATATATGGGATGGTGTACAAAAGCAGGCCCGTGCCAGGCTCTGCTCCAACGTTCCCTCCCAGTATGGGCTCATGAAGGCATTCGAAGACACTTATGACGATTACCTGACTGATCTGAACGCCAAATTGAAGAAGAGAAGAGATTTCACTTACAAGAGAATTAACGAGATAGAGGGACTTTCCGCGAGTCTTCCTGGCGGTGCATTCTATATATTTCCAAAAATAGAGGACCCCAGATACCAGGATGACGAGGATTTTGTATTGAAAATACTTAAGAATTGTCACGTTCTGACTGTTCACGGATCAGGTTTTTGCCCGGTGTACGGGAAAGGACATTTCCGGATAGTCTTCCTACCCAAAGAGAAGATACTGGGGGAAGCTTTGGACCGTATCGACAGGTTTCTAAAACTCTAGGGTCGGTATACGATAAACGATTTCGACACGAAAAACTTATAAAGTCTTTCATCTTCAATCTCACGCATGAGGATGCTTCCCCCTTCCCCGAAAAATATCTATGAGACCACCGAGATGTACTGGCCCGATATAGTTGACGTTATAAGTGAGATCAACAAGGACGGTAACGTATTTTATTCAAAGAATTTCGGACTGATCCATTTTGAGGAAAGAGCCATACGTCTGGAGGAGGAGACACCTCAGAGCATATTGAATTATTCGACATCTATTGCGAAATTCTACAATGAACGGTATAAATTGGTCATGCGCTACGGGGACTCCACCACTCCTTTGTCCGGTGATCTGTATCTGTTTTTCAAAAACCAGAATGGAAACAATAAAAGGGTGGGTTATCTGAAATGCGATCGAGGGATCGTAACTATGAGAGAGATGGAGCCCGTAGATGTTTCTGGCGAAATTATCTTTAAAAGCCTCTGGTTGGCACTTCCCGGCCCTCTATCGTTCCTAGTGCACAAGGTCAACGAGATGGAAGTGGATATGTTGAGGATAAAGCACAAGGGAAGACGCTGATTTTTTTATTTTTACTAATAGAATCATTCTTGGTTCCTGAGGGAAACCGCCGGTGGTATTTTGGAAGATAGATAAGCTGGAATGAATGAGAATATTATTGAAATCAGATAAATGGATGCAGGTATTATAATCGCGGACATCAGCGGGAACACAAAGCCCGATCCACCCCAAGCAGAAAAAGACATATATGCGGCGCTAATCCCTCCGATCACCCCTATGATTATCCCGGAAAGACTAATGATACTTGCCTCAAGCACCAGTGACAGCGCAACTTTTCCTCTGGAGAGCCCCATTGATCTAAGAACTCCTATTTCGTATTTTCTATTGTTCGCCGACCGGTAGACCATCACTGCAATACCAGTGGTGCCGATGAAAACTCCCAGTACCAGGAAAACCTGAAATATTCGAAGATATGACGCCTCGAATTCCAGATTATATCTGGCGAGGTCCTCCGTTGCTGCAGCATCCATGCCATAGAAGCTCATCTCATCCTCGATAATAGCCGCTTCCGCCCTAACGTCTCCATCTGTTTTCAGCAAAAAATAGGTATATTTTGCCGTGAGAGGAAATACCTCTTCGATGTTGTCCTGGCTCATAATGAACATTCCTGCAAATATGGAACTGTCGATCATTCCCACCACCTTGATCTCGTATTCATCACCCATGTCACCCGTGATGGTGAAGCTATCGCCCAGGCCGCTGTTGTACACCCAGAGAAGGGTGTTCTCGTCCATCACCACAGGTATGTATGATTTGGAATTGTCTACCAGAGAGCGCCAGGCCGCTCTATCGCCAAATTTTTTAGTTACATGATTCGAAAATTTTATCTTATTGATTTCTACAAAGTCATCGGGGACACCAAGAATTTGGGGTGGGAACCGGGCATTCATGTTTGAACAGGTTCCTCCCGGCTCACCCACCGACCTGATCTGTGTTACGGATGTATCATCGAGAAACGAATGATTTTCCAAGGCAAGGTCACCGGTGATTGGAATGGTGGAGAGAGCCCGTATATCGTACCCCCCCGTCTGGCTTTCGATCTCCTTTTCGAAGTTACCCTCCTGGTAAGATCCGATGACCGAAAGGGCAGTAATGATATAGACTACGAAAGCCAAAGATATTACCGAGAGAAAAACCCTGCTCTTTTGTCTAACCAAACCTGATACGGCAATATTTCCCATGGCTCCTTTTCCGATAATAATCCTTAAAAACCATTGGAATCGGCTTCGATACAAAAGAAAACAGGCTGCAATAAAAATGATTCCGGTGATCATGAAAATTGCAACAGAAGTTCCGCCCTCTTTTCCCAAGGCAAAGAAACTGAATGCTAAGACATATAGAATCAGGGCTCCCGCGGTCATTTCCAGGATATATCTACGGGCGGATTTCCTTCCTTGAACATATAAACCGGATCCAAGTAAAATCAAAACGGGGCCAATTAGGGCAAGTTCGAGATTAAAACTAAAAAGTAAGAAACCTGTCGATAAAACCCCCATGATCAGAATTATAATTCCATGCCGAGCGGAAGTGGTATGATCCTTCTTTTTCTCCGTACGGCCCTGGCTTATGGCATCTACCACTTTCATACCGGAGACCTGGATAACTGGGATGATAACAGATATGATACAGATGAACAATCCAATGGCAAAAGCGGTAAATAAAGTAACGTTCGAGTAATACAGGCTTATATCGTTAGATTCAACCGAGCGTGCCCATACTGTGTTGAGAGCATGGACGATCCCCTTTCCCACCCCTACACCTGCTGCCGTACCGATACCTGCACTTGCAATCGAATAGAATGTTCCTTCGGTGAAGAATGCCGCCGCGACGTCTCTTCTTTTCACCCCCTGGGATCTCAAAATACCTATCTCTCTTTTCCGATCATATGCCATGTTCCTGAAAATATTGATTATCAGCAAGGCCCCTGATATAACAACCAGAGCTCCGAAGGCAAGGAACATCCCGGTCAAAACCCATAGACTTTCACCGGTGGCTAGATGATCCGCCTTTACTTCAATTATCGAAATGCCATAATTGTTAATTCCCAGGGTTTTATTAAACTCTTCGAAAACGTTTTCGGGATTCCCATTTGTTTCGATCCGCAGGTGAGTGAGATTCCCCTGGAAATTGCCGAAAAGTCTTTTGGCAAGGTCAAGGTCAATATAACCTTTCGGAATACCCCTGTACTGCTCCCAGTAATCGAGGTCGGTTTTTTGTAATATGGAAAGGTCTATCTCGAAGGGCGGGTCCCAGTCGCCGCAGGTGTCGATATCCTTGATACCGGGAAGATCCGGCATGAGCCATGCGCTGGCTGCTTTTCCACTCAGATCAATAACAGCTTCGATGGAAAGTTTTTTACTATTCGGGTGTTCCCGGTAGTTACTGTCCAAAATGGTGTAATTCACCGTAAGAATATCATCGACCCCTACACCAAGTGCCAGGGCTGTCCAGTTGCTAATAATAATACCGTCGCCTTTGAATTTATTCTGTTCAAGCGGTGTTCCGTTGGTAAAAAATTCCCCGAACTCTCGGTCACTGGCCAGATCGACTCCTGTAATAGTGGAGTAACTTAGTGAATTACCCTTAAAGTTGATGGAATCAACAAAATACGTGAGTAGTGAAGAGGTCACCCAACCTTTTTCCAGGGGTGCCAGTTCATCGGAATCGAAAAGAACATCTTCATGGGTTATGATCACACTTAGGTCCTCGGTAATAACCCTATAACCGGTTTCTGGGTAACCGATCTCCTCGTCAAGTATTTCCTTGAGTCTGTTTTTAACGTCGGTTCCCTTATCCACACCGCTGAATTCATCACCGGAATTTGATATTATCACGGTATTGATCTTTCCTTCAGCCCCGATTATATTCTGCAACACATCCATTCTCAAAAATAGATTATTTATATTTGTGTTACGGGAGCGAAGATTGATACTTGCGAGCCCCCTGTTTTCGGATATCTCCTTTATGGTAAGTTCGATCTCATGGATTATATCCGAAGAGGTGAGAAAGAAAGCATCCGATGGATTTATGTCTCCAAGCTTTAGAGTAATCACGTCCCCTTGGCCCACATGGAGATTGTCGGCAAGAATGGTGTTGATGACGCAATCATTCTCCAGGAGGTTCGGGATCTTTTCCCCGTCATAGAAATCATACACGGAGCTGTCGACATTGTAGATATCGATACCGTACACGTTCACTTGGTTCTCAAGCGCCCCGGATTCATCGTGGCGGGTCGTACCCGTTAAGGCGATCATGGGGGCCGCTTTATCGGTCAATTTATTGATTGTTTGATCATTATTTATCACGGTAAAAAGTGAATTTGAAAAGAATCGGGGTGAACTAACAACAAGATCGATCTCACCGAGGGCTTTCACGGACTGGTCTGCAACCATACGGTCCAGGCTGTCCCCGGTGATCAGGGCTCCGGTGATAACCGAGGTCCCGATGATACCACCTATGATCAGGCTGATCACTTGTGGTAGTCTTCTCGTGGTATTTCTGATACCTATTTTGAAAAATGGTGTAAGTGAGAGGCGGATGAATAATAAAATCATAATGACTATGAGGGTGAAAGAGATGGATATCCAAAAAAAGACAGTTGTTGGATTCGTCATTTCTTTTTTCGCCTCAATTATTTAGCGTTATTATTAAGCACCAATGAATACCGTGGCAATGAACCAGATGCCTGTAAATATCAACGTGAAAGCGCATACGTTCCGGACCCATTCCCGACCTTTTTTTTCCTTTAACAGAGATGAGAATCTACCCGAAACAGCACCGAGTACTATGATGGAAACAGAGCTTCCCACCCAGAACATAATGACGGATAATATCAATACGAATATCGATTCTTCAATGTTCGAGATCAGCATGAAGATGAACGGTGGGCAAATGAATGATCCGATAAGAATCCCCATTGTTAAGGTTACAGCTCCCTTGGCGTATTTCGCTGGACATATCTTTAATCCGGGCAGTTTCAACAGTGTCCACAAACCGTACACGATTACGACAGCACCCAGAATACCGGGGAGGTATTTGAATCCCTTGATCTCTGAAATACTCTCCACGTCATTTAACAGCTCCGAAAAAACAAAATAGAATAGAATACCCATGGTCATGTAGACGAGCAGTCGG
>JASLWR010000017.1 GCA_030740765.1 Thermoplasmatota archaeon | reverse complement strand
CCCTGATGATACGGAGATCACGGCAAAATCGGGGCAGATCAGCAACGAATACATAGAGACCTCGGCATACTCGGTTGTAAGGAAATTAAAGCAAATAAATCTTCTAAATTAATACGACATCACATGATGAAAAAGTTAGATGAGGTTGAATTTAAGACAATCAAATGTATTGTCTTGGATAAGAAAAAAATGTATAATCGATTTATGATCGATGATAAACACAAGTTATATGACTATATCACCGGAAAGTTGGCTGAATATTTAAAACTTCCAAGAGCCTATGTTGTGACAAGAATTGACAAATCTAAAGGAAAACAGATATTGAGGGATAATTTTGACCGTTATTTTACTCGAAAATTAAAGAATTTCTCATTTGTGAATCGTGTTGATGTCCATCATAGCTATTCTCATTCATGGAGTGGATTACAATTTGCTGACATGATTGCATGGGCATGCTTTCAGAAATATGAGCATAATGACATATCATATATTGATCTGGCCGAAGAGATAGAAATATATGAAATTTGGAAATATTCATATTAAAATACAACTGGGAAGTAGCACCTGGAAGCACTAACACGTGCACCTCAAGGTACACTGGCTTCCAGGTTTTACCTACAGAAATATATATGTTCATGGCAGTATATTAATCTTTGGTGTAATTAGGCACTACGAGGTATAATCATCCTAATCTAAGAATGAGACCACCACTTTTGTTGGCTCGGGGTGCGCTCTCCGTACTCAATACCACTGGGTGATTGTCGGTAATCAGTATGTCCGTAAGATCGATGCTGACAGTTATGAAACATTCATGAAAGGACAGAAGTTTAAGGTTGGATATAAGAAACCGTATTGAAAGGATTTCAGTTATATGTATCCTGGACAGGAATCTAAAGAGGTTTTAATTGATCGTTATTTGGGCGCTCTTGAACCTCTTGATGACGGATTCAGATATGTCGAATGGTAATTTTGTTATTCTTTCCCTTTTTTCGTGCAACTCCATTACCTCGAGTACTTGATGACAAAATATATAGACCGCGGGTGAAATAACAATTCTGTCTAATTTTTATAAAAATGAGGTTTTAAAATGGAAACCGAAAAAGAAATTAAGAAAATTCAATTAGAAGAATATTGCTGTATATTTTGTGACGAAGAAATTGGCAAACAGTTCGCAATTTCCATCAAAGAGGGCAAAGCTAATAAAATTTGCCCAAATTGTCATAAAGATATTCATGAAATGCAGAATCCACCAATTGTAGATATTTTCCCTCCTAATATTAGTTCGATTATGACTGATCCTAATATCGATCATAGAGGGAGTTATATATGTGCATCGGATCTATGCCCTATCGGAGAAGGGAAAGAAATCCTTTTGGATCTAACCCATAGATCGAAAAGTAAATCTTCACTATATATCTGCCAAAAATGTTTTAACTTTATCATAGGAATCCCTTTATCTGGTCGGAGGTAGATTGATAGTACTTAATTGAATAATAAAGGGGACGTTCCCCCCCCACTGGGCCGCCTTCCACTGTGGCAAGTCGCCTTTACCACCCCCCTCAGTTCCTTCCCCTTCTTTGTCCTCTCTACTGCGTTTATAGTTATGTGTGTGATTTCGCTTGTGGAAAGTAATGCTGTATTTCTAAATAATACGAATATAAATAATAAATGGGAAAGAAGGTTTTATGATCATGGTAGAGTTATCGATCGCACTGGAAAGTCGGCCGGAAGGGGACTTAGTGTGATGAAAACTTTAAGCCGAGGAATGTACCCGTACCCTTCCCCGCAAATATTCATTTTATAAATACTTAAAGTAACCTTGTGGCGCCCTCCCGACATATGATACTAAAACCTAAATACGATTATATTCATTTATGGCACACCGTTGGATTACCCTCAAAGTTATAATCCCTGACAACTGTGACGATACAAGATCATCAATTTAGACACATTGAGAATGAACTCGGTGAAACCATGAACAAACTTTTTATTACACTGGTTTGCCTGATCGCTTTGCTGGCCAATGCCTATTTCGGCTACTTCGAGAAGTGGGCTCCCGAAGAGAAAAACGATAAGACGGATATTGAGGATGAGGAAGATGACGACGGTGATGACAATGATGACGATACTGATCCGGACCGTAAGGAATTGTACACCATAGAAATCGAACTGGATGAAAAAAAAATCATAGAGATCGAAAATGATACTCATAAGATCACACTACTCGATATCGACGATGAGACAGTACTACTAAAAATTGAATCGGATCCAACAGAGGTATTGTTGAGAAAGGGAATTTTGGAGAAAGTTTTCCTTGAGGGAGATTATTACATCACGCTGATGGTCGAGGATATCACCGGCAATACCGTTAAACTGGAAATAAAATCCTACGAGAAATTCTCAGTTCATCTACCTCCTGAAATGATCGGCGACCGTTTCAACTATGATTTTGAGCTGTACGCAGAGATGTATTTCGAGAATTACACTACCGGCAACTATTCGAAGTACGTTCTCGACAGTGACGGATCCTGGGAGGATATCGTGGACGGACCTTTCGATATCGAGAGCGGGTATGGCGACAAACATTCTTCCGTGTTGAACCGTTATGTAATGAACGGTGAATTCGACATAACCCTTGATTCCACCGAGACCGGAGAGGTTACCGTTCCCGGTGAATTTAAGGCTGATACCCGGGAATATACGGAGTTTCAGGACCGGAAGACCATCAAATCCGAAAACCTTGGTGAGATGAAAGTGGACCAGCTTCCTAAAGCCACAATAGCCGGGGAGGTGAAATACGACGGGGTAATAAGATACTACCCGGAGCCCACCGATGAGCAGATACCCACTATTTCGCAGCAGATATATTATGATACGACGATACGGGAGGGAGATTCGGGGAGCATATGGTATGACGGGTCCACGGACCTTTCATCCGGCCAGTACAACTGGACCGCCGAAAAGAAGGAAACTTTCAAGGTGGACGGGAAAGAAGTGGACACGATGCTTATCAACATAAGCTCCAATTTTTATTTCAATTTCGACTTTCACCGCCAAGCCTGGATCTCCAATGAGCATCACCACATAATAAAGGAGATATTCAGGACCAATACCACCTACGAGGACGAGGAAGGCATATTCTGGATGATATTCGAAGAGAGGAGGATGCTTCTCGATTACATTATAGGCGATACTGAAAAACCATGGAAGGACGACGAGACTGCCGAATACCCCACCACCCATGCAACGGGAGAATACGAAAGCTGGGACAAAATTCCCAAGGGGGGCCATCTCTTCGACGATGATCCCATGACACAAGACCGTATCGTCCAGATGGCCCCCGAGGACGCTCTCGAGTTCGCAAGGGAGAACAGTCCCGGTTTGAAGAACTTCATGCAGCAATACCCAAATTCCTACATTGGGAGGGCCAAGTACAATGCAACGCTTCAGGACAAACTCGGGTTGGAAGATAAGGTAGGGACACATCTCTGGAATCTAAGCGCGCAGGAGTATATGAGCGTTAAGGATGCCCGGGAGTACGGAGAAAAGCATGACAAAGAGCCTGAAAAACAATATACTTTAAGGGTTGCCAAGAATATAAGCAATGAGCTAAATCCGCGTACTGAAGAAAGATACAAATTCGAAACTGAGATCGAGAGGGAATACGGTGAAATGGGAGGATATACCAAGTTTCGGAGAAGCGAGTTGGGTTCCAAGGGTTGCACTCTATCGGGGGCCATAGACATCATAAAGACCGATCCTGATGCCAAAAATGAACTGTTCGACAGCGACAGTAATCTGATACTCAAGGACCTCTCGATCCTTCTGGGAAGGGGTGATACGGGCGAGTCCCGCCCCGGAACTGAGATCGTGCAAGCCCTCACGGGACTCAACATGCCCTACACGAAATACACCTGGACGTTCCAGCGAGCTTCGGTCTACGAGACGGGGGACACGTTCATCATCAGCGTGGATATAAACACGGGAAGGCTGGTCCAGGTAACACAAATAACGGGCAATCAGATGAGGGGTCTTTTCAGTTAAGGTGTGATCCATTTGCCCAGTCCATCCACAGCAACAACCGTGAAAGATTGGAAAAAGATAACTTCAGTAAGCATAATAATTCTTGCAAACATCATACTTTTACTGGCACATCTTTCCCCCACAAGCGAGCTGAACGCCACGGTGCCCGTAAAAATGCCCGGGGGAAAGACAACCACAGCCGGATTGGAGGGATACTTGTACCTGTACGGTTTCGATGTGGAGGCGGTGGTAGAAAGCGATATGCTCAAAGATAATGGAATATCGATACGGAACGAGCGCTTTTTTGTTCAGGGGCCCGGACCCGAACTCCCCGAACGATTGGGTATCATTATGAACAGCTACAAGGATATTAATTACGAGCTTGAAGCCAGGTCGAAATTCGATATTTTCGAGGACCGGGACAATGGAGGCACGATAATTGTCCATTCCCACATCGACCGGATCCCATTCTGGATCGAAGGGATCGAAGAACATATGTCCATAAGCATTTCACTGAACGATACGTTGAACTTAAGCAAGGTGGAGGTCTCAAAGGTCTGGGTGGAGGTATGGACCGATTACGACGAGGAGGAGAACGAGTATACCAGTAACGAGATAATCTGGGAGAAGGAGGTGGAGGACGTACTGACGGATCCCGAAGATCTGCTTGAATATTCTCTCGATCTGGAATACTTTGGCACTCAGGAACGAATCGGGATTGTTACGCGTATTGATTGCAATATGACCGATGTGAATGGGGAAGTCGATGAAAGTCCGTCATCACCCTTCAAGTCTGACAGTTATCCCCATCCCCATAATGTTTACCTTGTGACGCATGCACAGGGCGGAAAGGTCGTTCTAATGGTGGCTGCTTTTCCGATGTTCATAATTGCAGCTTTGCTTTCGATAGTGGGAATAATCCTGATTATCCGTGACAACGGAAAGGCCGCCAAGTTCATACTTGCTTCGGGAATTCTGGTTTTACTTGGAATGTTCTTCTACTGGTGGGGTGTGATGACGATACTGGAGATGACTGAAGTATCGTCCGCAATGAAAACATTGTTAACCGCCCGATTTGCCTGGAACTGGTCTTTCTTCTTGCTGATACCCTCTTCCATATTGTTCATATCCAGCTATATATTCATACGGCTCGGAAAGGTAGTTCGAAAAGAAGAAAAAGGAAATAAAGAAGGAATAACACCGTAAAAAGCACCGAACCAGGCGATAATGGGAGAAAGATAGGTGCCATGAATCGGACACAAATGCCTCGTCTAATCAATAATAGAAAAAAGGAAAGTAGCAAGCTTACATATTGTCATTGGTGCAAAGTTCGACAAAATGAATCGTGAATTGTGAAATTCACTTCACCCTCGGAAATCGGTAGATTTCCTACGGGAGTCGAGGTTTTCAGCTTGACAATGTGCGCGGAATCGTGGTCCCGGAGGGCCGATTCCGCTTCATCTAATGAAAAATTATATTAAGATAGGATTCCATAAAATCAGGCATTATTTCCTGATGATCCAGAAAATGACCCTATTGATCAGCGGTGTTGATATGAACAATAAGAACTTCATTTACGCATTTTTGGCAATTTTGATGACAATATTGTTTCTGCTCTCGGCAGTACCAATTACGACTCGCAGCTCCAGTTTCGGAAAAAATCATGATATTAGTTCCGAAGAAGTAGAAAGGAGCAATGGAGGCGCACTAAATCTCCCCGTATGGGAAAACGGGAATTACTGGTCTTACAGAAGGTCGGCCCGCTGTATCGATTCCGAAGGCTACGAGTACGATCAGTGGGATAACCACACATACACGGTCTCGAGTACAAGTGAGATGTTCACCGGGTACGGAGCCCCCGTTGAATGCTACAACCTGACACTTACTGGCGATACTCAGAACTACCGCGAGGCTGAAATGGACACCGCGGAATTCGGATTCGACTTTGGAGTCGTACCCTACAAGACGACCTTTTCAGGTACTGTTTCCGGCCATCTTCTTGTAGAGAAATCCACGTTGGCAACAGTGAGGGATTTTAAAGCTCTGGACGGATCCGCCTATATTTATGACCTCGAACCCGCTGCACTTAACGCGATTTTTTCAGGTACCTATGATTTCTGGGACTTCAATTTCATGAATTACACTCCTGCCTTGAAGGATTTCTCTTTTCCGCAGAATACCGGTGATGCGTTCCACGTAAGTTCTCGAATAGATTATTTTACAAAATCACATCTGGATATCGAAGGCGGGCAGACTAGATACAATTCCTTGTACTACCAGATGGAAGACGACGTGGACGTGTCCATGGACGACGTTTCTATGGATGAATCCGATGCATATCAATCGGGAAATACCCTAAGCTGCATGAAATTATTATATACTAACAACGGGGGGGAGATGCATTCCGACAATCCCGATACCCCGGAAGCGCCTGACGGTGGTACCAGGACCAGTTATATTTCCCCGGAAGTGGGATGGTATGCCAAGTATACTTATAATAATCATTTCGGGACACTTTCATCCGGCTATGTAATAGAAGCCACGGAATATTTGAAGGATACGAACTACGCTGGTCGGTACCCAGTGGTGGAGAACGTGCAATTTGACCGTGCTAACGTGACCAACAGCGGAGATGAAAGCGTACTCCTCACCTGCAGCGTAGCAGATCCGGATGGGTTCATGGACATAGAGAAGGTAGAGGCCGACCTGAGCGGTCTGAAAATCGGTGTAGTTGAACTGCTAGATGATGGAACCAGTGGGGACGATACGGCCGGAGACGATAAATTTTCAATATCCATAGACATTGCTGACAGCGTAAGTACAGGAGAACATGTGATAGATGTGACCGTTTACGACAGGAACGGAAACACGGGCTCAGGGGAAAGTACGTTAACGGTCCTCCAAAAGAACGAAGCTCCCAATGTATTCTCCGGTTTTACTCATCCGTCCAAGGTATACAATGACGGCCTCACAGAGGTGAAAATCACAGCAGAGGTTGATGATCCGAACGGGTTGGACGATGTGGTGGGGGTAAGTGCGGACCTGCATCTTCTGGGGGGTAACGGGGAAACGGATATGTTAGACGACGGTACCAACGGCGACACGTACAGTAGTGATGGAAAATACACGGTCATGCATATTATTCCAATTTCCATTGCACCGGGGACATACGCAGTGGAATTCACTGCAACCGATGCTGGAAATGAGGTCGATACGCTGTCGGTGGACGTGGTAGTACACGAGTATATTCCTGTCATAGCCCCACAGATAATTGATACAGAATGCACTCCGGAAGAGGCCTTTGTCGGCCCCGACCTCGAGATACTACTCACGGTTAAGATCGAGGACGGGAACGGATTGGATTCCGTGCTTTCCGTGGAAGGGGACCTGCGCGACATCCATGGTGACGGCCACCAGTTGTTCCATGACGACAGGTCCAACGGAGATAAAAGCTCGGGAGATGGCATCTACTCGTATCTCGTGAGTATAGACGAGGACATATTGAAGGACGAGGGAATGAAGGAGAAATCATTTTCAATTCCTGTGACGGTCACCGACGATACGTATGAAACGGCAATCGGGACCATCAATTTCACCCTGAAAAAGCCCAATTCACCACCGTGGATAAGTTCTGTTTCGGCAAGCATGGAAAGCGTTTTCAACGATAACAAAGAGGAAATGACTGTTTTCGTTGAAATTATTGACAATGACACGCTGGAGGACATTACAGGTGTTTGGATAGACCTGAGCGATCTTGGAGGGGGCCAAATAGAGCTTGATACAGATACCTCGGCCCACTTTAAAACAGGTGAATACGAACATACTTTCACAGTTCCTTCCACTGTTGAAGGGGGAGTGTACAAGATCACCCTGGAGGTGGAGGATTCAGCGGGGAATCGGGCTACTTTCGAATATAAAATAGAGGTCGTGGACCGTTATGGTCCGACGGACGACGATGACGACACGGCTGACGACGATACCACCAGTGAAGATGATACGGACGATGATATTACGGATGACGACGAGCCCACCGATGAGACGGACAGAGGGGAGGAAAAAGCGGAATCCCCAGGATTTTCATTGTTCTTGATAGTCATAACGATAGGGATTGTATTGTTTATAGGCAGAAGGATTAAATAATAACAAAAACGGCAGAAATAAGCTCACACCCATCGCGTACGGCGACTTGTTTTAGAACAACGACGAACTTGTGGGGATCATTATATTTAGGTGTTGACTCGATGAATCCCTTCATCTTGCAAGTGTACTTTTCATTCCTGTAATCCTGCGTTTGGATGAATCTGCGGGGTCACCAATATGATGCAAATCCTTTAAAATTTCCTATAGGTTTAAGTAGGACAACGCCATAATACCCATTATGGGACAGCAGGAAGTCTACCATTTCTTGAAGATCCACCGGGATAAATGGTTCACTTCAAGAGAGATAAGCGAAGGGATCTGCATATCCAGAGGTGCCGTTGCCGAGTCTTTGAGAAAGCTGAGGGAGAACGGCGAGATTGAGTACCGGGGGACGGGAAGGAGAGGGAACGAGTACCAGTATAAATTCAAGGAATGAATTGTGTTTGAAGGTCTCGATATCGCACACTCTTTTTCTGTTTTGAATATAAAATAATTTAGATTATATTTGGTTCTTCTTCATGCTGAAAGGTAGAAACGTTTTACTACTTTTCTTGATGCCGGTTCCGATACTCATCTACAATTGATATTGGAGCAATCATGGCCACTACCACCGGGCATATATCGACTCACGGTGTTGATTATACGAAATTAATCTTAAGAGATAGAGAGGAATAAATAAATATATTGGAGATATGTACTATTAAAGAATTTACCTTCATCCAAATATTATTTTTATAATGCATTAGGTGAAAAACACATGTCGAAAGTAAAATGGACCATCGTCATATTGGCTTCGATTGCCGCTTTGACAATGGCCATTATTGCGCTCTACTCGCCCTGGTGGTCTGAAAGTTACAAAATTGAAGAAAATAACAGGGAATATGGTTTTTCGTGGGCATTGGACGAATTGAGTGCCGAAAGAGTATATACGAAGGACTTGTATAGATATAATTGCCCTTCATGTGGAGATAATATTGCAGATTCGGTAGAAGAACTTATTGACGAAAGAGAACATTGCCCGGAATGCGGTTATTATGTCAGTGAAGGGGCCGGTAGTTGCAGATGGTGTGATGCGACATTTGAGAAAGCTGCCATTGAGTGTAATGAATGCGACGAGCTGTTCATTGATCCCGTAAAAGAGATATTCAGACAAAAAGGAGACATTCAAAAGGAAACACATCCTCTCAGCAATACCGATATAGACAATGCAGAGGAAGATGACGGAATAATGAACCGAGTGGAGCTCTGCAATAATGTACGTATTATCTGGCTTTTCGGAGTCTTCATAGCTGCCTTAAGTGTTTTGGCCTTGATCATATCGGGCTTGTACGGCCGTCTACCCAAGCCCGTTATAATATCCATGGGGATAGCCTCCGTTTTAATACTGGTGGGTGTGGTCTATTATTCCGCATCCTGGACCGGTGCTTATGAAGACGATTGGAACGACATATATGGAGAAGAGGAAGAATATCGAGAGCAACATGATATGGACAGTAATTTCGGTCTCTTTAAAGTACCGGACGAAAAAGATGAACCCGTACCCGCTGTCAACAGTTTTTCCGGTTATAAAAAACACCAACCTGAAATCTGGTACGAGTATTATAGAGAATACAGCTGGGGACCCCGAAGCGGATGGATAATTGGGCTTATTTCCTCAATTCTTTTGACAGGAACCACCGTTCTATTATACGTATTCAGGGATGATCTGGATGATGATGATGATGATGATGATGAAGATTACGAAGACGAAGATGAGGAGGATGAAAACGAACCGCAGTATAGACAAAGGGAGAAATCTCACTCAAAGAAAACTTCCAAATACCCACCACCTCCGGTGGAAAAGAAATGCATTAAATGCAGCGGAGTGATCATTGACCCAAAGGCCGTCTTCTGCCACACATGTGGTGCAAGTCAATCACACCGTTCTCCGGCACCCATGTCAAAAGTAGCCAATGCACCCCAAACTGTTCGTGAGCCTGTTCAGTCTCCACTGGCGACAAAGCCGGAACTTGTAAACTGTTCGAATTGCAGTTCCCTCAATCTGGCAACGGCGGATTCCTGCATGATGTGTGGAGCGATACTTAAAGGCAGGCCAACGGGACCTTACTCATCGGCCCAGGCTTATTCCCTACCCCAAAGATATACGTATCCGCCCCCTCCGACCTACTAAACCGCCTAAGAGCCGGTGAAATAGAAAAAAGGAGATATCCATGCCCGTCATCCCCATTCAACTGGCAGGTCATAGCATTTTCATATCCCTGATCCAGATCAAGGACAGATCCATCGATTCTTTAAGCGAAAACGAACTGGAAATATACAGTTCATTTAAACTCGAAAAAAGAAAAAAAGAATGGATGGCCGGGAGAGAGGCGGCAAAAGAGGCCGTCCGCAAATTTTTATTACCCTATACACCGGAAGGCCTGGAAATACTTACTAAGCCCGGTGGCGAGCCTTTCGTTAAAATAAATGGAAAGTCACAAAACGACATCCGCGTCTCGATATCACATTCGAACGAGGTGGCCATTGCGGCAGTGGGACGAAAACCAATCGTCGGTCTGGGCATAGATGCTGAAGTGGTTGAGGAGCGACCATCGTCTTTCCTGAGAACCGCCTTTACACCTGCCGAACGAAGAATTTTCCAGAAGCCTTCGGGGGATCATACGGCATTAATATCCACATCATTGTATACCATGAAAGAGGCAGTGACGAAGGCTCTCGGCATTGGTCTGTCGGTAAATACCTATGACGTGGAATTATTGGTGCGCGATGGGGAAAATACTGGTTTGGCGGTTCCGGGGGAAAACTCCATTCAATCCCGGGAAGACCGATGGAAGGTGGTACTGCACAACGAGGCAAAGGTACGTCTTCACAAACTGGGCGGGTGTCGAATAATTGTAAAATCCCAGGGTCTTGATGACATATTTGAAATGGTGAATAAGGAAAATTTCACGAGTAAAAAATATGCCGTGGGATTGGCGATGGTGCTATGAATGGTGCTCCGTCCCGGATATCATTCGAACATGTATCTATGAGCTTCCAGGTCAGTTATATTGATGGCAACATTTGCTTTCTGACAACAGTATTCCCAGGGTAAAAGTGCAGGTGCCCGTTCGTTATTCAGTGTCAGAATACCGATGGTATCTATATCGAACTCCCAATCATTGGCATTGTCCACGATCTTGTCCCCATCCTGTCGAAATCCCTTTTTTTGAGAGTAAGCCCTCTCACTGGCATCGAATGCAACTCTCGGTTCTTCATCGGATCCGAGAAGGAGGAGTACCCTGATTTTCACCCCGTCCGAGTTATAGGAATAGAATTGAGCTTCGTGGGTCAGGTCGTCAACAGGCACCTTAACCTGAGGACCAAATATTACAAAGTCTTGCGCAGGCCGAAATCCTGGGCCTGAATCATTTTTCACTTCATAAAAAATTCCGTAATAAATCGATACCCCAAGAATGATTGTCACGATTATAGGGAATCCTATCTGGAGCATTGAGTTGTTTCTGAACCGGGCACGGATCCCGCTGTTCTTTCTGCTCAATGCACGTTCTATTTCCGCGGTGCTGTCCCCGATCTCGATCCCGTGATTCCTTTTCATATGCCGCGGCAGGTTCTTTACCTTTAAGGGGACGTCACATTCCGGGCAATTTCGCATTTCGGATCTGTCTAAAACCATTTTTTTTCCTCGATTATGTAATAATGCCAATTCAATGCAATCGGTATTGGCCCCAGTGCACTATAAGTTCTTGTTGTACTCACGATTATTTAATTTTTTTTATTCCAATCATGATTCAAAATACTTTTTTCGGGGCGTAGTACCGCGGGACCACAGTTTTTACCATAAGGGGAAGCTCGAATGTTTAGTGCACTTTTGGTATTCAGTGTAAATTTCGTTTCCGGTAGAAATGGAAGGAACCCCCTATAATTGTGATGCCCATGATAATAACTAATATCCCTGTGATGAGCATATAATTTTGTCCACCATCTAGCCAATATTTCACCATATAACCGCCAGCAAAAATCGAAAATATCCCAAGCATTAAAAACTCAATAAGGTTTCCAAAGTCCATGATCCAACCTCATCCCATATTGTTCAATCTTCACCATTAAACTTTTTATATTCCCACCCAGTCGAATCTTTGGACTGATTGTATGATCAGTGTTTGAAACGGTATTTAAAACCGTGTCTTTTTTCAGAATTTCGCCGTTTTTCAACCACCCCTTGATGTATAAGCCTCTTCAATGAACCACTGACGGCTCCTTTTGATATATTTATATTACTGCTTATCTCCTTTGTTGTAAACCACTGATTCGCGTGATTTTGGAAGAACTCGATAACTTCAGCCTGCCCCATTCCTTAGGCCATTATAGAACACCGTTATAAACCTTTCACTCGAACATATTCTTTTCATATATTTTTCTGCACCATAATGGATTATTGCCGGAAAATCAACACTCATAAAACAAGCATATTGACTCATGGGTAGGGTCGGGACGGACCTTCCCGCCTTCTGGTATTACGGCGCATAGTAGGTCCCGGTAAACGTAATTTCCTCATCATCTTGAAAATGTTGATGTACGTGCCTCAAAACTTATATATTATTGAATCGCTTGAATTAATATATTAAAATCGAAAAATGGGGTATCTATATGACCGATTTCATTGTGGGAAAAGTGGGTCGAGTTATCGACGGAAACACCTTCGAAATAACTGTCGAAGAGCGGCATAAAGACAATACCGACGTATACCTGGATAACGAAATAATCAGGCTGGCCAATTTCAATTCCCCGGCCCTCAGCAAAACAGGACGAAAAGTTAGCCCACAGATATTGAGAAGAAAGCTATGGAACAAGCATGTCTCACTCACGGTGATCGGCAGAGATGACGACAGCCGAGTGATCGCATACGTCAACAGCGCGATTATGTAAATATTCTAAAGTACGGGCAGCAGGTTATTGATCTCCCACTGGGTCACCTGGCTTCGGTATTCGCCCCATTCTTTTTCCTTAACATGCTTGAAATGGTCCATTATCTGCTGACCAAAGGTGCCCTTCACCAGCTCACTTCTCTCCATCTCCCGAACCGCGGAAATGAGATTCCCGGGAAGTCCCTTGATCCCGCATTTTTCCCTCTGTCCGGGGGAAAGCGAGAATATGTCCATCTCCATGTGGTCAGGAGGCATGGTCTTCTTCTCAATGCCGTCGAGACCAGCGGCCAGCATCAGAGCGAACTGGAGGTATGGATTGCCGGCAGTATCGGGATTTCGAAGCTTGATGCGGGTGCCCATTCCCCTGCCTGAAGGGATACGCAGGAGAGTGCTACGATTTTGAAAAGCCCATGAAATATAGACGGGCGCCTCATAACCCGGCACCAGTCTCTTGTACGAGTTCACACTGGAGTTCATAATCGCACATGTTTCAGTGGCATGCTCGAGAAGACCCCCCATGTAGTACATGGCGATATCGCTAAGGCCGTTCGCTTTCGATTCGTCGGCGAATATGTTCTTTCCGACAGGGGTGATCAGGGACTGATGAACGTGCATTCCGTTCCCGCAGACTCCCGCTATGGGTTTCGGCATGAATGAGGCAAATAAGCCCTCCTTTAATGCAGCCGTCCGTATGAGATATTTGAGGATCATGATACGGTCCGCAATATCAAGGGCATTGCCGTAGCAAAGATCGATCTCATGCTGAGAGGGAGCCACCTCATGGTGATAGGTTTCCACGAAGAAGCCGATCTCGTCACACCATCTGCACACCCTGTCCTTCACAGCTTCAGCCCGGGATCTCGGCATCATATCGAAATATGACCCGTGGTCGTCGAGCTTCACCGAGGGGAGCCCGTCAGGGGAGAGTTGAAAGAGGAAAAATTCGAATTCCGGCCCGATGTTGAATATACCTAATTCCTTTTCCGCCCGGTCCATGGTCTTCTTGAGTATTTACCTTGGATCCCCCTCGAAGCGGTTGCCATCGGAGGTATAGATATCACATACCATCCTTGCATTCCTGAAGGATTCGTTCGAATCCGGAAGAACACAGAAGGTACCAAGATCGGGGACCGCTACCATGTCGGATTCCTCGATAGTGGCATAACCAACCACGGACGAACCGTCGAAATATACTCCGTCATTGATGATGTTCATTACCTGTTTCGCAGGTACCTTTATGGTCTTAACCCTTCCCAGTATATCGGAGAACTGAAGTTGAAGTACTCCCACCTTCCGCTTTTCGATTATTTCACATATGGAATCGACGGAGCTTGTTTCGTTTTGCACACTCATATGACCACACTGTTTTGAAATTCTTATATCAGTCCACCGCAATATCACTGAACGATATAAATAATTAACTTATTGACAACCAATAATTTCAGTGTGAAGAGCAGTCATGGTGTTTTAATAATGCGCCCCAATCTAAGCCAGCATTCCCGGATAATATCTGACTTTTTCCACCCAGTTGCGTACATGGAATCGACAGCTCGCCCACATTGGCCCAAGCTAGTCCTCCGCTCATAAAATAATAGAAATTCGCCGTAATATTGGCCGCCTTGACCTAACTTTAGTTTGATATCACTCATCGAAAACTTCGTCAGACATCTTGATCAGGTCGTCAATGTCGTTGTCGATGTCATCCACGGCATCCGAGGGACTTTCGGATTATTCGGCCTCGGGAGGGGGTAAATCATCGTCCAGTGATGCAAATAATTCTTTGGCATCTTCTTCCGGTTCTTCCAAGGTGCTTTCCTCCGGATCCTCCGATCCCTCAAGAGCTTCATCATCCCCGGCCTCAACGGGTTCCCCGGCCACTTCAGATTCCTCCACAGTCAAAGTTTCCGGCTCATGGGCTTGCTCGTTGGAAGTGGCCTCACTTGAGTCGGTTTTCGGCTCTTCTGCAGGGACTTCAGGTTTCTCATCGCCTTTTTCTTCAAGCGAAGATTCACCTTCTGCAGCTTCAGCAGCTTCCTCGCCCTGACCAAGCATTCTATCCTCGTCAACTATTTCTGTTACGGGAAGGCTCTCTGCTTCCTCTTTTGCGGGCAATTTTACATCGTCGGCCCCTCCCGTATCCCCCGATTCAGGCCCTTCCTTCAATATCTTAATCAGCGTGTCCCTGGCCTCGTTCAGCTCCCTCATGTTCCTGGCGGCAACATCGATTATTTCTTTGCCCAAGTGCCGAACCTTGTCGGGGTGATATTTTTCAGCCAATTTCTTGAATGCAGCCCTTATCTCTTTCTCGGTTGCATCACTGGCAACACCCAATATGGCATGGAAGTCTTTTCCGGAGTCCACCACGGTGGCCTTTTTCGGTTTCATTTCCTTCGTTTCTTTGTCCAGATCCATTTTTTCCACAACAACCAGGGCTTTCTGTTTCTCCTTCATTTTCTTCTTCATTTCCTTCTTCTTCAGCTTTCGGTTCTTTTCCTTCATCTCCGCCATGTAGTCCTTCAATTTTTCCCTTATGATCAGATACTGGTTTTCCGACACCCTCTCCTCGTGAACGTCCTCCTCGAGACGCTGCCTGATGCCTTTCAACTCCTTGATACAGACTGCCGGCTCTTTTCGATTGTCCATATAGGTATCCGTTATCTCTTTTCGGTATTCGTTCACTTTTTTCTTTTTCCGCCTGATTGCGATGAAACCGAATGCCGCACCAAGAACGGATATGGCACCAATGAACATTTCCCAGTACTCCGTGAAATAGTCGAAAAGACCCATCTCCTCTTTGGCCAGACTTATCTTCCCGGTCTCCCTGTAAAACTCCTCTCCATCGTCCCCAACGTAGCTTATTGCGAATTGGTAGTCTTTATTTGGATTCAATCCCCTGATTGTTGCGGTGGTTGTCAGTATATCCTGTATACGCATTACTATCTGGGATTTGTTGTTCGCGTTTATGGCGCTGGTGGACACGTAGATGGCATAATGGTCGAACTTATTGCGGAATTCCGGGGGGCACTCCGCCCATTTCATATCATAAATGCCTGACAGATTCGCATCGACAACGCCTTCCATTAGTTTTGTAGGGACGATCCCCTGTGAATTCACATGGACCTTCTCACCGTGTTCGTTTACGGCAGTGACCGCGAAATAATACTGCTGGCCCTCAATGAGTCCACTCACCGTTCTTGAGTGACTTGTGGAACTGACGTTTTCCACTCCAACAAGTGTGATAGCTTTATTGGTATAGTCGTCCACGCTATTGAAGGGGAATAAGCTGTAATAGATTCTATAAGCTAAAACATCTTCTTTGAGTGCCGAAGCCTCCCAATCAACCTTGATGGAATTGCCACTTCTGAGATCCCACACCCAGAATTCCATTCGCGAAGGGAGTTCTCCATCCTTTTTCTCGACTACATTCACGGTGTTGGGATTCATAATCGGATTCAGTTCAGGGTGAGAGGTTGGAGCGTTATATCCGTCGTTCACTTCAATGTAATAGAATATGATACCAGGATCGTTCAATTTGGGGATATAGCCCTCGTATGTATTTCCTACCTTTAATAACATGTTTTTCCATTCGTAAAGGTCTGACAGTTGGTACTTATAATATATCCTTATGGATTCGTGGTAACCGATTATATTTGCATTTATTATGAGATCCTCTCCGGTCACGTGGGTCGCAGATCTATTGTGTGTGATGGTTATTTTGTTTGTTACGTCTACCGTAACATTCGTACGTATACTATCATACGAACAGGTCAACGCCCATTTACCAGGTGCACCGGGAGTGTAGGTCACCTCGATCCCTTTTAAACCTATAGAGCCGTCGGAGTCAGTTATACTCCAGTTCCATTCGTAATGGATCTCATTGTTTTTTATATCATACCCGGTTCCCTTGAACTTCTGTTCATCATATATGTCCATGGAAGGATTATTGGGTGTGATCCAGATCCGAGATAATTTTCCAAAAGTGACCTTAACTGACACATGCCCGCTGCGTCCCGACTTGTTTGCATATATGGTGTATTCACCAGCCGTATAAGGGGTGAACAGCCCGTTTTCGATTGTGCCGTTGGAGATATCCCAGGCCACTTCATCAGTTATGTCCTGGCTGTTGTTCATTGTATCGTAACCGGTGGCAGTCAGCTGAAGTGTCTTGTCCGCTGCAACGGTAGCGCCGCTGGGGCTGATCACGATGTTACTCAACTGGCCAAGGTTCACGCCCACAGAAGTGGTGTTGAATATGTTAGTAGCTGTGTCGGTACATGTGATAGTCCATATCCCGATGGATGCGGCACCGGGCGTAAATAATCCGGTGGAACTTACACTGCCATCCGGGTCGTCCACCTGCCACATGGGAGTCCAGTCGCTTGAACCATATTCATTATCCTTGACGTCGTAGGCTTTTGCATACAACTGGAGTTTTTGTTCCACGGTGATGGCCTTCAGTTCGTCCTGTGAAGTAATCTCCAGACGATAAATTCTTCCAAGAAGAACACGGATGGTGGCCTCTGCACTCCAGTTCCCTCTGGTGCTCCGATCGGTGTAATTAGCGTAGACCTTGAATGTGCCGACATTCTTGGGTGTGAACAGACCGGATTGCTGCGATATGTGTGCCTCCGCATCAGTTACGGCCCAGCTAAAGGATATCACTTTCGAGTTGTCCTTCACATCATAGCCTCTAGCTGAAAATTGAAGTGTTTCGTTGGCGTGCACTTCGGCGGTCGCAGTGGTGATCTCCACACCGACCAGTGCCCCTTTATTGACCGTGACCGAGGTCGATCCCGGGATCTGATCCACCACACATATGATGTTCCAGGTGCCGTTCTGGCCGGCCCCATAAAGCCCCGAACTTATGTTGCCCTTGGGATCATCGGTTGACCATGTGGGATTGGATGGCACGGTGTTGTTCTTTTTGTCATACACGATGGCACTGTACTGGATCGTACTTCCCGCAGTTGTTATTTGATCTTTGGGGGTAACGTCAATACGATTAACTATGCCGTGTGATACATTTACCTTGATATTCGCGGTCACGATGGTAAAACCGAACTCTTTTAGGTCACATTGAATCGTCCATTGGCCCACATTACCGGGAATGAACACACGTTTTTGGCCGTTTCCAGGTTCGTTTGGGTCCGGGTCCAGCCGAGCATCGGTATCGTTCACATCCCAGGTAGATATCCACGTATTGTTGATATTTCCCTTTATATCATAACCGGTGGCCGTTATCCTGAGATTCTCGTTATCCGCCGTTACATTCAGTCTGTTCTGGAATGTCTCAATGATGATGGCTTTAACTTCACCGAATCTAACCGTAACCTGTTTTGTAACCGTCCTCCCACCATTCGCCGCCCCACCCGAGTAATTACATCTAATGGTCCATACCCCCGCCGAGTGTGGGTGGAAAACCGCTGTCTCGTTGTACTGACCAGAAACCGCCATTTGCGCATTCGGATCCGTGACCTCCCATTCCCGCGTCCAGGTGTAATTTCTGTTACCGGCCGAATCGTTAGCTCCAGCTGAGAAAAGGGAGGTTTCATCCGCGGTAATAACCAAATCACGTTGGGTTATCCACAGCTCCGTCGGTTCGTCAGGGGCCCTGGAATGAACATGGACCGTTGACTCGGTGGACCATTTCCCACCGGGATCACGGACCACCAAGGTGAAAGTATAGGTCCCGGATACATTCATAACCAGTGTGAAATGAGGGGTGGGAGAACTCTGATTGTTCAAAACAATTTGATTCGAAGGGTAATTCGCGGACACGTTCCAATCGTATACCAATTTGTTCCCCGCAGCATCACCGTTAGGGCATTCTTCCTGGTCATAACTGCCTTTTCCGTCCAGGGTGGCATTCCTTCCCCATACCACCGTCTGGTCTTGGCCGGCCTTGGATACCGGCCGGTCGTTATTGATGAAATAATTAGCAAAGGGCGTGTAATCCTGATTATTGCTGGCCTTGTCACCGTTCCCGCCGGGATTGTTGCCGTGGGTGGGACCGTTTGCGGATCCCCAGTAGTTATCCGTCGCATTCACTTCGGGAGCGACTCTAACATATATGCCGTGATCGGTATTCCCCAGTATGTCGTTATTATGGACGTGGGTCGAGGCTGGGGCGCCATAATAGTATATCCCGTAAAGGTTGTTCAATATCTCGTTGTTCTCAACCGTGGCCCGGTCCCCGTTCCCGAAATATATCCCCCTGTTGTTCTCTTCGATCCTGTTGTATTTGATTTCCAAACTTGTTACGTCCCCGTTAATTTCCACACCGTAATCGGCATATTTGATGGTGCAGTAATGTAGCTCGTTCAACACGGCGTTGTTCACGTCATAAAAATAGATCCCACCCCAGTTACCTTTCTGGGGGGCCGTATTGCCGCCGTCGCCATTGGTATCTCCACCAATGGTATCGTCCTTGATAGATGTGAAGGTGATTCTGTGTGTTGCGTTACCCACTGCCGAAAAATCCCCGTCTCCATATCCGATTCGCCCCACCCGAATACGGCAATTATGAGCCTTGACGGTCACACCTGGCTGAACTGTGATCCTTGCACTGTTATAAATATAAATATCTTCATGCAATATATACGGGCTTTCAGATAAAGGCCATACCCCGCTGGAGGTTATGTATCCGCCCAATGAGACGTTATTGTAAACATTGTTAGCAAAGGTATTTGTGCTCAAGGAAGGAATATGGGCCGTACAATACAACGTATATCTGTTATCAGAGAATATGTTATTCGTCACCGTTTGTGGATCCGAAGTTCCGTACACTCTCATTGCGTGGTCGTTACTGGTGAAGTTATTATGGTCGATGAGAGCCGGTGAGGATGAATCCAGGTAAAGCCCGTACGACGAGTATTCGATATCACAATATTGAAATTTGTTCTCATTGTCGTATTGAGCATTTCCCGGCAGCAACGTGATTTTGTCCCAATCCCCTTTCGCGGGATTCAGACGATTGGATGTGAATGTGATCCGTTGTGCAGGATTACCTACTGCCGTAAATTTCCCTTTTACAAGGATGTCCCAACCTTGGTTGTCGAATTTGAGGGTTGTGCCCGGCTGGACGGTTACGTGATATGGGTCGTCCACCACCACGTCTCCTATGACAATATAAGGACTAAGTGAGGAATACCACGTATTGCTGGACTTCACAGTTCCTTTCAGGCAAACGTTGTAAGGGATGAACCGGCCTTCAACTTGATCCCACTTTGAATTGTTCACTATCGTATTTCCGTTCACTGTGGGAACAATATTGCAGACAATTCCGAAATTGTTGTCCCTTATCAGGTTGGACTGGAGAGATGTGGCCGCCGAAGTGCGGTCAAGGTATAATCCGTATGTGTTATTGGATATGTTGCAATTTGATACGGTGGGCTCGACTCCTGTATTATAACCGTAGACCCCGTAAGTGTTCAGACTTATGTTGCACTTGTCTGCGGTGATGGTCCCCGTTTCGAAATTTATTCCCCTTTCAGCATATTTGATGTCGCAGTACTGAACTTTATTATTGTTGCTGTTTGTGACGGAATAGAATTCTAAATATTCCCAATCACTTTTCGCAGGAGCCGTATTGGCCCCGTCGCCGTTGGAATCCCCGGCTATGGAATCGTCCCGGTTCGACGTGAATATGATCCGTTTATTCGCGGTACCAACTGCCCAGATGTCTCCCGACCCATATCCGATTCTCCCGGCATATAAAGCCTTACCTTGCTTAAATTTGACTACCACGCCGGGCTCGATCGTCAATTTAGCATTATTATATACTCTGATGTTCTCCCTAACAATGTATGGGCTTTCCGATTCAGTCCACGTTCCGCTGTGTGTTACATAGTCACCCACAGTGACGTTGTTGTAGGAATTACCGGAAATATTATTCGTGCCCAGAGAAGGGATATGTGCAGTGCAGTCCACAGGATAAGTATTGTGCGTAATATTGTTGTTTGTAATAGTTTGGGGATTCGAAGTTCCATCAATATTCAGACCATAAGTATTGTTGGTTATGTTATTGCGGTCGATCAATGCAGGCGAGGAATCATAAAGTGCAATTGCCGTGGTGGAGTATTCGATGGTACAGTACTGGAGCTTGTTGTTATTGTCATATACTCCTGCACCGGGATCGAAATCCAGTCCTGACCAATCCCCTTTTCCCGGATTTTGCTTGTAGGATGTGAAAGTGATCCTGTGAGAGGCATTTCCCACAGCGGTAAGTTTTCCGTCGATCTCTATCTCATAACCTGGGTTGAACTTCAGTGTGGTTCCAGGCTCGATTGTGACGAGTCGGGGGTCTGCTATTGTAATGCTTCCTATGACGATATAGGGGCTTAACGAGGAGTACCACGTATTGTCTCCATTCACAATTCCTTTGAGGCAGACGTTATATGGCACCCATCTGCTCGCTCCGCCATCCCAGATTGAATTATTCTCGATAGTGTTCCCGCTCACTTGCGGTACGACGCTGGCAACAAGACCGTAGCCGTTATCCTTTATAAGGTTAGATTGAAGTGAAGTGGCCGCTGATGTACGGTCTAGATACACCCCGTAGGTGTTATTCGTGATGTTGCAATTTGTAAGCATAGGTTGGGCGTTTACCTCGTACCCACGAATGCCCTGGGTACTGTAGGAAACATTTACTGAGATAGGTATCTGGCCTTCCCGGACGTCGATACCGTATTCAGCGTATTTGATCCTGCAGTATGCCATCCTGTTTATGTTAGGATTGTTCACATCATAGAAATGAATGCTACCCCAGTCGCTTATCGCCGGAGCTGTATCAGCCCCGTCGTTATTGGTGTCCCCGCCTTCGGTATCGTCCTTGAACGAGGTGAAAACTATATTGTGGGAGGCATTCCCCACTGCCCAGAGATCACCATCCCCGTATCCGCTCCTGCCGATACTTAATTTCCCATTCCCGTTGAACTTTACTATCACACCGGGCTCAATTGTCAATTTCGCATTACTGTAAACATATACACTAGAATTGAACACATAAGGACTATTCTCTGCCGTCCAGGTTGTGGGTGCTGTGATATATAGATTAGAATTATAATATGTCGGACCTGCCGCGCTGGCAGTCATATCCTCGTCATCGGCCAGTAACAGCAAACCCATCAATCCGGTGCATACGAACATCCAGATGATTAGCAATGATGACAATTTTTTTTTAACATCTCGATATTTAAAATTTATACCATTTCCCATTTTATTCTCTCCTGGAATTTTTCAGATTAATTAAACTCAATTAGATGTTTAATAGTTTATAAATAATTTATGGTAAAATCAGGCAATGCCAAAATGTATCAGGTTTCGGATGGCGCATGACAAACCAACCCATTTTTTCCACGCTCTTACTCTATACCGAAAACTGTTTATTCAAAGGTGGACATCAAGTTCCTGCGCGGAATCGCGGTTCCGGAGGGCCGATTCCGCTTCATATATTCGTGAGGTTCTACATGTTCGACAGGATTCTTGTTTTATCCCCCCATCCCGATGACGGTGAACTGGGGTGCGGAGGAACTCTCGTAAAGTATATTGAAGAGGGGAAAGAGGTTTATTATATCGGGGTAACCCCGTGCAAGAATACCATACCGGAAGGTTTCCCGGAGGATACCCTGATACGAGAGTGTTACGAGGCGACGAAGATACTCGGCATCCCAAGATCGAACGTGAAGGTATGCGAATTCGAGAACAAGCGTTTCCCACGCCAGCGCTACGAGATATTCAACATGCTCGAGGATGCAAGGGTGGATATAGCCCCGGACATGGTGTTCATACCGTCGCTGCAAGACGTTCACCAGGACCATCACACGGTGGCTGTGGAAGCCATAAGGGCGTTCAGGAGAAAGAACACCATAGTGGCTTATGAAGAACCCTGGAACAATATTACCATCACCACCACCGCCTTCTCTCCCATAGAGCGGAGACACCTGGATACCAAATTGAAGGCATTGGACTGTTATGCATCCCAATCTTTCCAGAAAAGAGGATATTTCGATGCGGGCTATATTGAATCCCTCGCTAAGACCAGGGGTGTTCAGATCAATTGTAAATATGCAGAAGCCTTCGAAATAGTTCGGTGGATAATGTAATTCACTCCATGTCAAGCAGCGTGTACCAAAGCGTCAATATCGGTGCCGGTATAACCAGCCTTTTTTCACTCTTTGAACCAAGGGCTAACTTGTTATTGTACATTTCCATTGCAGAGCCCAGATTCTCCGTTGAAACGCTTATAAGTGACACCTTAGCATCATAAGACTGACCCCCAAACTCCAGTATGCCGTTTATATTCATCTCAAGACTTTCCGCTCGGATATCAGAAAATTTGAATACGGGGTAAACGCCAAATACCATATCGACCTCGATCGTCACTCGTTCCAATCCCGACCCGTGCATTTCCAGATTCCCTATACGAAATGACTCCATAAGCGGAAGATCGTTTGCCTTCAACGAAAAATACGACATACCCTCGCTTTCAATGCTGTAACCAGCACCACCCTCCAGGGGAGCCGCTTTCAACCCTATGATGTCCTTTGCTTGGAATTCGAAATTACCCACCATGCCCATGACCCTCCCCTCCACCCTGAAATAGAGGTCCAGACGACCCTCTTCCGAGACGGTTGTTAGGTCTATCCGCGGCAGTCCCTGAATGAATATGGCTCGTTTCGGATCGAATCCCGATTCGAGTGTCAGCGTGAATTCAATTTTTTCCACCAAATCATGAATTAGACCGTTCATGTGATACCATTTTCCGTCGATCAAGCGGGAATTTGAGATATAGATGTATTCTATCGGGGACGTAGCGGAATAATCGAAAGCTATCTCGTCAAATACCAGGATAGAAACCCTCATGCTTTGGGGTAGCGACGAGAATAAAATCTCCGTTGCCCCGGTTATAACCCCGTATTTCATGAAATGTACGTACAACTGCCCCGGATTCGAAGAGCAGTCCAGCGAAATGTTCCCGGCGATCTTGCCGCCGATGCTCATATTGGTGGTGAGGTCCATGTCGAGATGGAAATCGATATTTGTCTTCAATCCATTGAAATAGACCACGGCGTCCCTGTCCTGAATACCGTAACTCTCTATCAAGAGCCAGGGGTGTTCGGGTCTCCAGCCCTGAAAGGAAAGATTCACATTGACATCGTCTCCAGTGATATTCGAGCGTATCTTTCCCATTTTGGGCATACCTTGAAAGTACATTTTCCCTTCCATCCCCACCGTTCCTTCGCTTAAGCCCTGGGAAAGCGATATCCCGTGCACCCAGTGAACCTTGCGAAGATCTGAAGTATCCCCTTTCCTGAAGTATCCAAGGATGTCCAGGGTCTCGCCCTCCTGGAGTATGTAATCGAATTTTACTTCTTGCGATATCCCACCAATGTTCTCCAGAAACGCTACGGTAAGGCGGGAGCTGAGCAATACTATATTGTTCACCATAAGGGTAGCACTGGAGATCAAAGAAGTGAGATCCATGTTTCCGGAGATGTCAACTATGTCCGGGAGCTGGAACTCCATGTCTCCTATTGCTCCCGGCAGATCGAAGGAAAAGTTACTTGGCAATGGATCAATCAATACCTTCGCTTCGCTTCCACCATCCATGTGATTGTAGAGATATGCCTTGAACGAGGTCTCGTTCTCATATTCCATAACAAAATTACCCTCCGCGCCGGGCTTGTAGCGGATGTGCTTCAGTGAATGTACCTGACCCGAAAGGATCACGCGATCGCTGTCCTGGTATAGACGGGCGTAATTCCCATCCATGACCTTGAAAGGCATGCTGGTATCGTTGCTGAGGTAGAACTCTATGTTCCCGAAAGGTACAGGTGAGGATATCTCCATGGTGCCCTCCTCTTCCCTGTAATGTATCTCGTGAGATATATCCTGCAGACGGGTGCACATGTACTGCTCCGCATCCCGGTATATCGCGGTCATCTCTTTTATACGGACTACCGGCCCCGATCCTCGGTCCATTCGAAGCAGTATCTCGTCCTGCCCGACATTCATCTCCAGCCCTCGGGGTAGATTGGAAAAACCCACATGAAAGAAAGTATCGCCGTCCCTGAACATCATTTTGAACTCATCCTCAGCACTCCTTCCCGGAAGAAGCATACCGAGATGCGCATCCTCGGAGAAGTTCATGTATAGACGATTCACCCCCGATATTCTACCGGCCATGGGTATGAGCTCAAGGCCGGAGACGTTCGCCCTATCTGAGAAATGTCCGGACCGATTGATCATCGTAAGATAATCAAAAACCTTCCCGTCCACCGGAGCCAGGTAAACATCCGAACTCCGATAGAATTCCACTGCACCGAAATGATCGTCGCCGAGGACCTCCAGCTCCATCCAACCGTCCCTCTGAGGGAGGTCGGTGACACCGGTGGCCATTCCACCCATTACGCGCCCTATTCTCGAGAACCTTTCAACGATATAACCCATGAGGCTGTCAACCATTTGTGATAGAATATTGAGGGAGGCATTAGTTGTAAGGATGGACGGCATATCCCGGTTCAAATCGCTTGTTATTTCCATATTGAATTTTCTTGGAATATGCTCCATGGTCATCCCCATGGTCCTGTAATCATCAGAAACCGTACCATCAAGGAACTGGGTGTGTCGGTAAGTCATATGAGTCATGATGTCCGAGCCCCGGTACTGTATGGGAGTGACGTTGGTACCGTTTATCGTTTTGGAATAATCCACGGTGATATTGAAAAGCCCGGGAACGTCCGTCATCGTCCCAGCGGCATAGGTGAGAATTTCGCTTTCGTCATAATAATAGGTCTTGATGTCGCATTTTGTGTAATTGCCAACTGCATCCCGTGCTTCCCACATGCCATAGTCCATGGGAGACATCAGGCTCTGACTGTCCATCACCATACTGCCCCTTAGGGGAATGTACTTGTTACCCTGTGCATTTTCGAGATCCATCTTGACCCAGGACACTTTTTCTCTCACACCTCCCACAATCTCTGTCAGGCCCACCCCTACGGATATTTCACTGATGAGTTCGGCTGGCTCCCCCGGAAGGTCGTAGCTTATGTGATACGGGCCCTGCATGGAAGACAGTATGCTGGTCTCGCCATCCACTATTCCCGGATTACCCGAAAGGTAATTTTCAATAAATCCCAAAAGGAGTTCCCCCGGAGCCAGTTTGATGCTCATCTTTTCAGTGAAGAGATTCACAGTGAGAGTGGATGGCACCTTTTGGAAATCGACTCCCATGTTGATAATATAGTTCTTATCCTGATACGACGCGTATTTTATTACCTGCACGGCCAGGGGGGACGGCAGCACGGCAACAAGTCTTTTGAATTCCACTTGAAGTCCGACCTGCAGTACAAGGGTCCTGTTGAAAGGAAAAAGGGTAGGCATTTTTATTAGTGTGATCGTGGGCCGCAACGAAACGAATATCTCGTTACCGTTAAGGTCTCCCGTGTTGGGATTTCCGTCGATGTCTATCTCGGCCCCGTTACTGAGGTCCATGGGCAGGATGAGCATATTTCTCCAGAAATCCCTTGTGAACTGATAAGTACCCTGATACCGGGTATAGATATAATAATTGGAAATACCGCGATCCATGAGAAATTCCAGTATTGAATTCTTACCGTAGATATTTTCGTAATCCTCCATATCGCCAAATATGGTGGGTGTTTTCTCGTAGGGGTCCTGCGGGGATAGTGTCTTTACCTCGAACTCTTCCGATGGATCGATTGGAAGCATCTCTTGGGTGCTGAACTCACTTTCCAACCGTTTCTCGGTGGCATTTATAATGTCCGGAGAATCACGGTTCACATCCATCTCTGCCATCAGTTCGCTCATATCAGAATATATCCCGTAATCGGCTTGTGGCATTGTGGGAGTTGTATTATCAGCGTTTATCACCGGTAGTCCCGAAAGTAGAAATATCGCTACGATCAAAAATATCATACTACGTTTTACTTTCATTTTTAGACTTGTGAAATTGCTTGAGAAGCACTGCATTGTCATACTCGATGCATCCGTATTTTACTTTTCGACTACGATATCCAATTGATTTAGTTCATATATCTATCTATCCATTAATTTTACTATACCTTATTTATACTGCTTCGAGCTTACATGTAAAGACACACCTGTTGGCGTGTCACACTTTCAAGCCAAGCCAGTAGGTCTTGGCTTTTCAAGTAAAGACAAGTGGTGACTTGTCAAGTTATGCAATAAATTGGCCTGGTGAGCGTTCTCCATGACTGCAAATGGTGAAAACAAACGGGTATCGAAGAGGCAGTTCCTCCCGGTGAAGATCCGGGCGTACATAATATTAATGCGCCCATTCACGTTACTTGCTCCGCTGATCGGCGGATTATGCGCTGGTTTGATGGCTCTGGGACACCTGGGACTGTTGAAGGCACCCGAATTCTCGACATCATACCCTTTTCTGGAATGGGAGGTATATCATCTTCAACTGATATACGGCGCCGTTACGCTTGTGATACTGAACGCGGCCAGCAATGTGTTGAACCAGGTATATGACCTCGATATCGACAGGATGAACAAACCCGGAAGACCGATCCCCTCAGGTAAGGTATCGGTGAACGAGGCGAAGGCCATTGCCTGGATACTCTACGGCGTGGTCCTGTTCAGGTCATTGATGATAAACGGCGTGTTCGCAGGACTCGTCATCATCCTTGCCATTTTCACAATATTATATTCGGTTCCGCCGGTGAGACTGAAGAAAAGATTGTGGATATCAAACATATCCATCGGATTGGCGAGAGGCTTGCTTGGAATTGTAGCTCCGTGGTGCATCTTCGGAAGCATCCTGGAACCGACTCCGTGGCTGGTTGGTACCATTATAGGTATCTTTCTCGTGGGAGCCGCCACCACCAAGGATTACACGGATTTGGCTGGAGATAAAAAATACGGTATAAAGACGCTTCCTGCGGTATACGGGATAAAGAGGTCCATAGCCATCATATCACCGTTCTTCGTCATTCCTTTCGTGCTCGTCCCGGTAGCAACGTGGGAGATCGAGGGTAGAGTGCTCTTTCCCGAACCGGCGAAGGGAATAATCCTGCTGATCATCTGGGGGGGATACATCGTTCACCTACTGCGAAAGGAAGGACGGAAACAGGACAAGCATTTCGAGAACTCCCCGGTATGGGTCCACATGTATCTAATGCTAATGGCGCTGCAGATCGCCTTTGCTGTGGCTTTTATCATACCGGGATGAACAACAATATGGGGGGCCGTTAGATATCTCAAGATAAATTTCGCGACCTGATCTTCGACGTTCAGATGGGTGTGGCGGGAGATATGTTTCTGGGTTCTTTAACAGACCTTGCCATCTCCACGGGGCGTACTGACAAGAAAGAACTGGTAGAGGTACTTGAAAAAAGCGCGGTCGGTATGGGAAAGGTCAGGGTCGATATTCTACGGGAAAAGGTTTCCGGGATAGGGGCCACTGGCATCATGGTTACGAGTAAGCGAAAGCGGGGTCATCACGTAAAGGGCAGGGAAATGAAAAAATATCTGGAGGAGGGGTGTACAGCCGTTGAACTGGGGGGAGCAAGCAGGAAGTACGCTCACAAGGTGCTGGAACATGTTCTGCGTGCGGAATCGAAGATACACGCCTCAACGCCTGAGGAACTTCACCTTCACGAGACCGGTGCACCAGATACTCTCGTCGAGATAATCGGCAGTGGATTTCTATTGGAGAGACTTGACGGCCTGAGTGACGATTTCAGGTTCTTTTCCACCCCCATCTCGGTTGGCATGGGAAGCATAGAGATAAGCCATGGAGTTGTCCCGATACCGGCCCCTGCCACAATGGAGATACTGAAAGATATGCCTTTCAAGTTCGGACCCCTTAGAGGAGAACTGGCGACCCCAACCGGCGTGTCACTCCTCAAAGCCCTTGCACCGGAGTTCGTAACGAACTTTTCCGGTCTGAGGATAACACCGATGGAGATAGGATACGGATTCGGCAAGAGAAAATACGATGGAAGGCTTTTGAACGTCGTAAGAGCGATATCGTGCACCGTGAGTGAGTGAGTGAGTGAGGCGCAGCGCCAATTACGAAATCAGGTTTCATCACGGCCGAGCGGTTCCCACCTATGTTCCATCTTAACGATCCCGGTTCCGTCCTTGCTCTTGCTGATTACCGAGAACCGCCCACATGCTTCTCGCTTTTCAATACATTCCACCAATCGCCCGCCCCACAGCTCGATATTCACATAATAATCGCCTGTCAACAGAGGTATTTTTGGAAAAGAGATTCTTATTTTACCAAGTCCTTTTAGCTCCAGAATTGAAAAAGAATCCCTGGCCGAATTGGTGGCAAAAACTAGAGGGCCATCCGTCTTAAATATCTGAATTATCAGATGCGGTTCTTTGATCTCTTGACGTGTTTCGAATTCGATATCCACCACAAGGTCGTCTCCTGTCTTGAGGCTCGATCTGCCGATGGTGACTTGTTTAATCATTTTACCTTTCGCCCTTGCACTACTCCCGTCCTTTTTCGGAAACTGAGATTTCCCCGGTTTCGCGCCAGTACCATCCGAATTTCCTCGGATCTGTCCATCCTCCGAGACGAAGGAATCGAGATAATATGAGATTACATCGTCCGGATCGCCCGCAGCCGCCACCTTGCCGCCGGTGAGCAGTATGAGTCGGTCGCAAAGCACCTTGATATCGCCCAATCGGTGTGACACCACGACTATGGTCCTTCCCTCCGCTTTGAATTTTAAAAGTTTATTTATGCATTTGTGACGAAAAGCCTCGTCCCCCACAGCGAATACTTCGTCGATGAGCAGGATATCCGGCTCCACGCTCACCGCGCAGGAAAAGGACAGACGTGCGTACATGCCGGATGAAAAGTTTTTTATCTTCACGTCGCTAAAGCGCTCGAGTCCTGCAAATGAGATTATTTCAGGAAGCAGAAAACCCATTCTTTTCTTCGGGATTCCCATTATGGCACCGAAAATGAAAATATTTTCCCTGGCCGAAAGCTCACCCTGAAAACCCACTCCCAGCTCAAGGAACGGCGATATCTTGCCGGTGGTTGTGACGGTTCCGGAATCCGATCTCAATATTCCGGCGATCACCTTCAGAAGTGTGCTCTTTCCCGAGCCGTTCTCACCGATAATACCGACACACTCTCCCTGTTCCACCTCCAGCGAAACGTCTCGCAGTGCCTCAAGCTCACGGGTCTTGAAGGAAACGGGTAAAAGATTATCGCGCAGAAAGGAAAATCTGGTTCTCGTTTTTTCGGAGGGAACACGAAAGGAGATATTCAGATCACTGACGACAATCACCGGATTGCTGTTGGATGAACTTGAGATATCCTGTTTCTTCATTTCAGCCAATCAGCTACACCTCCTTGGCAATGCGTTTTTCGAGCAGTCTGAACGTCGTAATTCCCAAAAGAAGGATGAAAAGAGAGCCTGCCAGCGGGCATATGAAAACCTTGATCCCGGGAATGGTGCCGTAGACCAGCACCTCTCGGGAACCCGTAATGATGTCAGATAGAGGATTGAGGTGAAGAAATCTTTCGTACCGGTAAGGTATAATACTCAGCGGGTAGAAGATCGGCGTTGCGAAGAAACCGGCGAATACTACTACTTCCCAGATGTGAGAAATGTCCCTGAACAGAACGTATACGGAGGATAGAAGGAGGGAAAGGCCCAGTACAAGGATAAATTCCACGAACAGAAAGTAGATGAAGATCACTGCGGTCGGGCCGAAGGAGAACTCACCCAGGTCGAAAAAAAATGAGGAAAATAATATCAGTACAAAGAAGACGGCGAATTCGAGAATAGCGGTGACTAGGGCGGTTATGACCGCAGAGAGGGGAAGTATCTCTCTTGGAAAATATACTTTTCTTATTATATGGGCGCTGTTGGTTACAGAATGAAGTCCGGAAGTGGTTCCGTAAGTGAAAAAACGCCACATGAGAAGACCCACGATGAGAAAGACCGGGTAGGGGACCCGGACGTCGAAGCGATCCGGAAAAAAATGGATGAATACTATTGAAAGAACTATCATGATAAAAAGAGGGCTGAGAACCGACCAGAAAAATCCAAGAACCGAATTTCTGTATCTCAGTTTCAGGGCGGTAAGGGCGAAACGCTTGGTCAGGTCGTAGGAGTGCAAAAGGAACATTATGAACTGGAAATCCGCAGTGAGCATTATTAAACTTTGGTCCGGATTTTTCCGTTTGTGGTCGGTGTTTGGGGGAGAAATATGTGAAACGAAATATCGGTATTGCTCTGAAAACAAGTAATTTAGCCATGTTCCGTAGTATAAAGGAAATGATCTAAACATATGCTGAAAACATATTTATATAACATACTCCAATAACATACTCAATAGAATGATAACAATTTACCCTCTCTATGAAGGATTGCCATTGGTTCCTACTCGTGCAGCAATAACCGAAATGTACAAAGAAGCATTTGATGGATACGACGTGCTATCGATACTGGAAAATGGATATGACTGTCAGAAAGGAAAAAGATCTAAATAAATTAGAGAAAAGTGCTTGGATCGGAAGGGGAAGACAATAAGGGTCGTAGTCGCCAAATCTCATAGCATATCACTGGAATCGGATGTGTGGGTAATAACTCATTTGGGGAAAACATCTTTGATAAAGGTGAAAACATGAAAAAAGAAGGAATGACGTGCGTGTCTTGCGGCAAGATAGCAAAAAAAGCGCAATTACGATTTCAAGGGTATGACATTGATGGATGGAAATGCTCTTGCGGTGAAGAATATTTTGATCCCGAACAGGCACATCGTTTTCTGTTAGTGAACAAAGTGCTGCATAAAGAATACGAGGTCAAGTTGGGGCAGATTCGTAGCAATCTTATATTGAGGATACCTGCCGAATTGGCAAATGCACTGAAATTCGAGAAGGGAGAGAAAGTATTGATCAAAGTTGATGACATGAAACGTTTTCATGTTGAAGCAGTAGCATAATAGGACAGGTGATCGCATCATGAAAATAGCTCACATTTCTGACCTGCACATGACCGGAAGCAATTTCATTCCCGAATGGGGTGAAAATCTCTTGAAAATAATATCTTCGATATCACCGGAAGTCCTGTTGATAACCGGAGACTTCACCGACAAGGGACATTCGTATGAATATGACAAGGCAAAAGCCTTCGTCGATAGATTCGGAGATGTCAAAAAAATTATCGTTCCAGGGAACCATGACTCCAAGAACATGGGATACCTTATTTTCGAGGAACTGTTCGGGACGAGGTTCCCCTATTTTGAGAACGAGAAAGTGGTCATCCTGGGTCTGGATTCCACAGAGCCCGACCTGACCGAGGGACACGTTGGGCGGGAAAATTACGGGATGATACGGGGAAAAATGCTCAACAAAGAGAAAATAAAGATCCTCTGCTTGCACCATCATCTGATCTCCGTTCCCGGCACCGGCAGGGAGAGAAACATAGCCGTTGACGCAGGCGAGTTGTTGAAACTTTGTACCGATATAAAAGTGAATTTCGTCCTTTCCGGTCACAAGCACCTGCCATGGGTATGGAAGCTTGAAAACACATATTTTATCACAGCCGGCACCGCCACCTCGCGCAGGTTCAAAGGGCGAACCCATCCGTCGTTCAACTTGATGGAGCTAGGCAGGGAAGAAATTGTAATCAACGAGATCAATGTATCGGATGAGAGCAGCAGAGAGATCCTTCGGATACCCAATACATTCGTTGGGAAGTAGGACGGATTTTTGTAATCGGAAGTATTTTCAATGTAGTTGCTCCAAATTTGATCTTGAACTCTCCCGGTTCTACTGCTGATTATCGTTCCCCATCAGCTCCTTGGCAACTCTTCGTTATGATTCACCGGACCGTTCCGCCACATCCGCAGGTGACTGAAAAACGAAGTTCTTCTGCACCCTAATAGAATCTCTGATTCTATGTCGGGAAACGTAGTTTCCGAGGATTCAGCAGAATTCTCCGATTCTGCGAGAACCCTAAAACTGGAATCTCTACACTTTCGAGTTGTTCCTCCAGTCTATAGATCTACCAGACAGGACCAAAGGCTTAGCTCGAATCACGCAGGGGGGAAGGGGGAAAATGAATACTAATTATAGCTATTTAATTGCTTACGGTTCATAACATTTGTATTAATTCGTCCTTGGAAATTCCATTCCATAGGCTCACTTTGGACAATATGTCGTTTAATGTTCCCTTGGCAATTTCTTTATGATCGGGTACGGTGATTTTATGTTCACCCACGGTCGTACTCTTTCGTAATCTTACATGACTGCCTCTTTGCCTGATTATTTCATAGTCCAATCGGGTCAACAGTTTGATGAGGTTTTTTCCACTAACCACTGGTAGCTTTGACAACCTCACCCACCTCGGTTTCGGAGATAGACAATACCTTTATCTGTTCACCGGTGGCGATCTCGTCCTCATAATGGAGTGCCACTGCTTCCTCGATATTCTTCATCAGTTCATCGAGGCTTTCACCCTGAGTGAAGATATCCTCCCCGATACCCCTTGCACACCAGTACTCTCCGTCATTGTATATTTCGAACTTTATTAACAAAGTTTCACCCTATTACATAAATAAATCAATGGGTATATAAATGTTATATCCGAAATATTTCCGCTTGGCTACATTCTCCACTCAAATCTGTACGCTCGTCGGGAATTCTCACCTGTCATCGGGACATAAAACCTTTGACCAAAGGCTTAGCTCGAAGGACGCAGGTGAGAAGGGGGGTGCTTATTTGCTTTATTGAATTAATTTCTCAATTTTACTAAAATCTAATAGATTTAAATCTTGCTCTTCTCCCAAACGAATCCACAAATCTCTATTATAACCTCTATTAATGAAGTCCTTTAATTTGGAATAGAATTCTTTTACCAACTGGAATTTATTAAAGTAATCATCAAGGAATATTGTGTATGGTGGTAATACGTCGGATAAAATAAATCGTATTTCCTCAGGGTGTCTCCCTTCATTAAAGGAAAATTTATCTATTTTTCCTTCTTCATCAATTTCAAATTCCGTTGGTAGTTTGTCCAGTAGAATATTTTCCATACATCTTATCATCGGTACAAATGGTGGAAAGACATCGGAGATAGGAATCATTTTATTAAAACTTCCAACGCATATTTCCAAATCCATCCATCCATAACTATCTCTTTGAGTGAATGTTAATACTATTTTATTATCATCTTCAATCATTTTCAATCACCTTATTATTTGTTACATAAATGGATAGGGTTTTTCAGGAACGTCGTATACACAATAATGGAAACCCGTTCTTCCTGAGAAGCCTTCGTCTGTGTTATATACTTCATCAATCAAGTCTTGAAAATCATCGCTCGTTAATGTTCCTTTGTGTTTTATAGGCTCACCCGCACCCATGCCTTCTCTATCCGCAGGAAGCTTGCTTCCGAGGATGCAGATGCATCTCGATGAATCCGTAGGCATCCCTGCTGAGGATGCAGCAACGCCAAAGGTGTTGCGGAACGCAGTGAGCATCGGAGTGAAACGGGCATCAATGCGGAGCCATATTTGATCATTACCTATGTCACACACCCCCAAGAGAAATGATTTGTGCAATATATTGTCCCACTTACTACTTATTTTCTGTGGTAAGATGATTAGACATTTACGCAGAAACACATACTTTTTGAGAAGGTAGCCGACTTTATTTCATAAACTACGGTATAACATCCACTAATGTTAGCCCCGTTTTCTCTTCAAGGCTTCCTCAACAAACCTCAGGAACAGCGGGGCGGGCCTGTTGGGTCTTGTCAAAAACTCCGGGTGGAACTGGCAACCCACGTGATATGCCGATCCTCTCAATTCCCCTATCTCCATCCTTACCCCATCCTTCGAAGTGGCTGAAAACATAAAACCCGCCCCCTCGATCATCTTTATGTATTCGAGATTGACCTCATAGCGATGCCGATGCCTTTCCCTTATTACCCCGGTCCCGTAAATATCATGGGCCATTGTGCCGCTTTTTATCAGTACCGTCTGCCCCCCCCGTCTCATGGTAGCGCCCTTTGCTTCCACGTCCATCTGCTCCGGCAGCAGGTCAATGACCGGATGTACTGTCCCAGGATCGAACTCGCTGCTGTTGGCCCCTTGCAGGTCCAAAACGTGACGTGCGAACTCTATCACCGCCACCTGGAATCCCAGACAGATGCCCAAGAAAGGTATCCCTTTGGTCCTGGCTATTCTCGCAGTCTCTATCTTTCCTTCTATACCCCTGAATCCGAAACCACCCGGTATCAATATCCCGTCAACATCCTCCAATGCAGCGAGATCGGTGCCAACGTTTATATCCCCGCCTCGCACCACTTTCTCGGAATCGAACCATACTATCTCGGGAACTGCACCCAACGCTGCACTTGCATGCGTCAGCGCCTTCAGATGTGAGATATAAGAATCCTTCAGACCGGTGTATTTGCCCACCAGAGCTATCCTGATCTTTTCCTTCGGCGATGTCGATCTCGCCACGTACTCCTTCCATTGAACGAGGTCTGGCTTCCTCGGGCTGAGATTCAATTTCTTCTCCACCACTGAAGTGACATTCTGCTCTTCGAACAGCAGCGGTACCTGATGGACTATCTTCACGTCGTGAGAGGTGAAAATCGCCTCCTCCTCCACGTTGCAGAACTGTGATATTTTCTTCTTTGGCCTCTCCTCCAGAGGTTCGGTGGACCTGCATAGGATAATATCGGGCTGAATTCCTATTCTCATCAATTCCTTCACGGAATGCTGGGTCGGTTTGGTCTTCTGCTCCCCAACCACTCCCATAACCGGCACTAGAGTTGCATGAACCACGAGAACGTTCTCTTTGCCGTGTTTATTCTTTATCTCCCTTACCGCCTCAAGGAATGGCATGGATTCGATATCCCCCACTGTTCCTCCCATCTCCACCAGAGTAATGTCGGACCCGGTATCCTCACCCGCCCGCTCGATACGCTCGATTATCTCATTTACGATATGTGGAATGATCTGGACCGTGGCGCCAAGAAAATCCCCTCTCCGCTCCTTCTCGATCACAGCCTTGTAGACCTTGCCAGTGGTGATATTGTGCTCACCGCTAAGTTCCATATCTAAAAATCGCTCGTAGTTACCGAGATCGAGATCGACCTCGGTTCCATCGTCAAGAACGAAGACCTCGCCGTGTTCGAAGGGATTCATGGTGCCCGCGTCAACGTTCAGGTAGGGATCAACCTTCACGACTGTGACCTTGTATTCGCACTGTTTAAGCAAAAGACCGAGAGAAGAAGTAATGACGCCCTTGCCCAATCCGGAAAGAACACCGCCCGTTACCATGATGAACTTCATAGATATCAACGGGAGTTGACGATAATACTTACACAATATTAAGTTTCCTGTTCAATTGACCGTTCGCTAACTTTATGTCCTATTTTTTATTGTTTATAAAGTATGAACCCTCATCTTTTTTGCCATCTTGAAACCACATTTCTCTTCTTTTTTTGGGCTGCTTTTTCCAAAAAAGTAGTTTTTGGCCGCTTTTTGGGGGATATTTGGGGTGGGAGGGTCTAAAAAGTGGTTTTTCATCAGATCGTACTCTTCTTTACTGTCCGCGGACCAGGGGCGGCTGTGGAAAAATCGGAAGTGTCCTCCGCCCTCCCGTCAATTGATACATCCTCGTCATGCCCCGGAATAAATCTGGCTGCCGCCATGGATCCGCTCCCCGAATTTTGTTTGGCAGTTTCATTCAGTGCCCTACAAATCTTTCTAGACTGTGTGGGATTGAAACCGTAATGTTTGCTTAGCTCGTCAGCTCTGAATTCTTTATCGAAAATTCCCACACCTTTTAGATCGACCTTGAATTTTCTCATCCGGGGATCGTCAGGATCCATGAGCTCCGCAAATTGAGCGTCGAACGCAGCTGCTTTCGAATCTTTCTGAACTGTCTCACCTCAGTTTTCTTTAGCTTCAAAAATCATTTCCCAAATCGACGTAACCGCAATTGGTAAGAGTGTATTGCTCTTAAAAACTCGATCTTGGTGAAACCGGGCCAGTAAACATCGGTGAAATAGAACTCGGAATAGGCCAGCTGCCACAACAAAAAGTTCGACAATCTCACCTCTCCGCTGGTCCTGAGGATCAAATCGGGGTCCGGTAGGTCATGGGTATAGAGATGAGAAGAGATGAGGTCTTGATCGATATCCTCTACCTTGATCTTTTTCGCTTCCAGGTCCTTGGCAATATTTTTCATTGCGTTGGTTATTTCCTCGCGCCCGCCGTAACCCACTGCCATGTTGAACGAGTAATTTTCATTGTTTTTAGTCTTCTCCACAGCACTTTCGATAGACTCCCGCACAGTCTTCGGTAGGACGTTCGGATCCCCCAGCACCCTCAATCTGATACCGTATTCCATCACTTTTTCATCTTCGGCAAATTTGTAAAAATTCTCTGCAAACATATTCATAAGGGTGTTAACTTCATCGGCAGTCCGATTGAAGTTCTCGGTGGAGAATGCGTATACTGTTAAAACCTTTATATCCAGGTCCAAGCACCACTGCAGGAGCTCTTTTAGTTTCTCCCTGCCGTATTCGTGCCCCATTATGGGAGGGTCGCCTCTGCTCTTTGCATAGCGTCGGTTACCGTCCATGATTATTGCCAGATGATGAGGGACAAGCCCCCCCTTCACCATCTCGATAAGTTTTTTCTCATAGGCTTTATTGAAGGTATCCGCAAAAATATCCGTGATATGCTTGGCCATCTTACTCCCACATTGATTCTGGTATGTTGAACGTCGTACTTCCCACCCTATAGGTCATGGTGGCAACCACATGATAATTGATTTACGACCAATGACCGGTAATCCTATAAATATATTTCACTCAAAACAGAGCTCAGACGGAAGTGTGACGATTCATGGTTTCATTCCTTGGAGCGTTTAGGGCAACTGTTGAGGGACAGATGGAAAGACAAGAACGTAGATAAAAAATAACACGATAGTTATTTAATAACTTCGCGAATATCCTTTTCAGAAATATCTTGGGTGCATCCATGACCTGGTTATATCGGACCCTGCATTTCATAGGTTCCTATTTTGTCGCATTACTACACCGGACCGAAGTGATCGGACGGGAGAACGTTCTCAAGAAACAGGGCGTGATTCTGGCATCGAACCACAGCAGTTACTGGGATCCCGTAATATTATGCGCATCCATGTGGAGACCGCTTCATTATATTACAAAGTCCGAACTCTTCAGCACCCGTTTTGGCCGATTTCTTTTCACAGCCACAGGACAGATCGAGGTAGAAAGAGGGAAAGGCGACCATGAAGCGCTGGTGAATGCCATCAAGGCTCTGAAAGAAAGGAAGGCTGTGGTTTTTTTTCCCGAAGGTACAACGTTTGAAGGTGAGAAACTCGGAAAAGGTCATACCGGTGTTGCAAGGGTAGCCATCAAGGCGGAGACGCCTGTTGTTCCTGTGGCAATATTTAACACATGGAACATATTGGGCAAGGGTAAAAAGTTCCCAAGGTTTTTAAAAGCGAAAGTTGTTTTCGGCGAACCCCTCTATTTCGATGAGTATTACGGTAGAGGGGACGACAAGAAAGCAACCCGTGAGGCCACCGGCAAGATAATGCAAAAGATCGCGGCCCTCCTGGGTAAAAAATACGAATACTGATGTCAGTTTCTTGGCTCCCAACAAGGTTAGGTGCAATTTTCATCGATAAATTTCGCGAGAATATCCTCAAGTTTTGGGCCCTTGACCGGTTTCAACTCGTACCTGACTCGCACCACCCTCTTATTTGGATCTATTACCCGTCGTAGATCTATGGGAGTACCGGATACCACTATATCGGCATCGGATGCATTGATGGTGTCCTCCAGTTCCATGCGCTGTTCCACACTGTAGCCCATGGCGGGCAGTACCTTGTTGAGATGTGGGAATTTCGTAAACAATTTCTTGATGGAACCGGTGGCGAATTCTCGTGGGTCTATTATTTCCCCAGCCCCGGCCTTCATTGCACCAACGAAACCTGCACCGTAAGCCATTCCCCCGTGTGTGAGGGTAGGGCCGTCGTCCACCACGAGAACGCGTTTTCCCTTAATGGCCGAGATATCATCCAGGGTGACGGGGGACTCGGCCTCTATGATCGCAGCATTGGGCATAATACGTTGCACGTTCTCTCGAACCCTCTTTACATCGAGGTCTTCAGCGGTATCAACCTTGTTAATGATAACTACATCTGCCATTCTGAGGGAGGTTTCACCGGGATAATAGGTAAGTTCATGTCCGGCTCGAAGCGGATCCAATACAGTGATGTAGAGATCGCTATGATAGAATGAAAAATCGTTGTTACCGCCATCCCATATGATTATGTCGGCCTCCTTTTCAGCCTCGCGCAGGATCTTTCCATAATCAACACCGGCGAAAACCACAGTATTGTTATCGATATGGGGTTCATATTCCTCCCGCTCTTCTATGGTGCAGTCATGTTTATCAAGATCATCGTATGTTTCAAAACGTTGCACTTCCATGGCCTGGAGATCACCATAGGGCATGGGATGCCTTATGGCAACCGCTCTTTTGCCAAGGGATCGGAGTATATTTATCACTGTACGGGAGGTCTGGCTCTTGCCGCATCCGGTTCTGGTGGCGCATATGGAGATGAGAGGTTTTTCGGAGCTGATCATGGTGCTCTTTGCCCCCATAAGCTTGAAGTCGGCCCCCGCTGCGTTGACCCGGGAAGCCAGGCTCATCACCCTATTGTACGGAAGATCGCTGTATGCCAAAACACATTCATCCACATCATGTTCTCTGATAAGCTGCTCCATTTGGCTTTCCGACACTATCGGTATGCCCTCCTCATACAAGGGACCCGCCATGCTCGCCGGAAATGTCTTTTCGTCGATATCCGGTATCTGGGTAGCTGTGAAGGCCACTACGCGGTAATGGTCGTTTTCCTTGAAATATGTTAAAAAGTTATGAAAATCTCTTCCTGCTGCTCCGAGTATTAGCACTTTTTTCCGGCCCATAAAACCACCATATGTTTCAATATCGTATCATATAATTTGTGCTTGTATAAAGTAATTTACTTGTCTATCTTTTTTAAAGATAAATATACTCGATTTAAAAGAAATTAACCGGAGATTTTTTACAACATGGATGTGCATTGTGTGCCGCTACGTGTGACCGGGTATTCCGTATCCCGTATTATGATAATACATAACATTTATTTAATATTAAATCTATTGTAAGGTCGAATAACTTACCACTCTCATAATTTCGAGTTTGAGACATTTATCAAAGAGAGGAACTTCTTCATTGTGCAATATCGAGGGAAAAAATGGCTGCTAATATGAAACGGATCACTCTTGGGATAATTATTCTGTTGCTGACCCAGATTCTATCGGGCTACCTGTTAGCAGCTAAACCTTACAGTCCCGACTCCAACGGAAAGAAGGAGGTCTACACTACCACAGCCATACCCCCGGTGGGGAAGAATGACGGGGAAGGACCTTATGATGAAGATCAAAAAGAGACCATTATCGAGGAGTCCCAGAAGTCAAGCAGAAGTTCCGAATTGGAAAATGACGGCTTTGGTGGTTCATGGTACGATGAATTTTTAAATAATAAAAGTATAAAAGACAGTGCCAACGTATCTGTAGACGAAGGAATGGTGGGGATTGCCGAAAACGTCATAATACCCGGCGGCAACTGCAGCGGATTGTGGCACTTCAACGAGACCAGCGGCGAAACTGCACATGACTGGACCGGAAACAATAACAATGGGACCGTAAGCGGTGGCGCTAACTGGACGGGGGGGAAATTCGGGGGCTCGCTGGAATTCGACGGACTCGACGACCGCGTTGACTGCGGGAATTCCTCGAACCTGGACGTCAACCGCAACGATTCATTCACCGTTACAGCATGGATCAATACTACTAATTCCACCAACCAGAGTATCGTTACCAGAGGGCGGTTCGGCGGCAGCACCCACGGCTATGCCATTTTGATAGACGAGAGAAATCCGCACAAGGCTACTGTTGTCGTCGGCGACAATGCAACCGAAGTACGGATCGAGAGCGGTACTAACGTTGATGACGGGAAATGGCATCACATTGGACTGAGCAGGGATACGGCGGCGGACCAGATTATCCTGTATGTGGACGGGATCAGGGAAGGAAACATCACCGATAACACCACTGAAAATATCTCTGTAACTGACTCTCTTCAGTTGGGTTCTTCGTGGAATGGAACATCTTTTAGAGATTGGTTCGATGGACGGATCGATGAGGTAGCTGTGTGGAACCGTACCCTGAGTTCCCGAGAGATCGAGGGTCAGGTGAACCGTTTTCGTAATTCGGGTCATATCAGCTCCACAATGCTTGCCCTCCCGAACGACATGCAGTGGTCGTACCTCTCTCTGGAAAAAACCGAGCCTTCCGATACATATGTCAATATATCTGTGGAAAACGAGTTCAACACGACTATCATCGGATATCTATCAGTGACTGGAACCAATATCGATCTTACGGGTCTGAACGGTATGGGGATCGATAAGATCCGGTTTCAGGCGGTTCTATCGGGTAACGGCCAATATACACCTCGGCTTATGTCATGGGGTGTCGAATGGATAAAGGAAAATTCCTGGAGAGACAGTTTTATCGGGGATGAAAAGATAGGCGAAAGCACAAACGCCGTAGTCTCCGGAAATGTCGAAATCGATAATCTAACCCTCGCGGCATCAATAATGTCAAGCCCTATCGAACTCCCCGAAAATTATTTCTGGGATACTCTTCGGATAAATTGCTCGGTACCGGATCAAAATAATATTAATATTACAGTGCATGACAACATCACCGGAGACGTATTGACAACGACGACGGCGTCAGGGGGGAAGGAGTCGATAAACATTGGAGACATTCATCCTGCTGACCATGGCTGGATCTACCTGAAAGCTTCTTTTCTTTCAGCCGGGATTAATAGTCCGATCCTGAATGACTGGGGGGTGAACTGGACACCATCGGGTGGGATCGCAACACCACTGCCACTGGAAGATTTCCCAACTGTTATCAACGTCACCGAAGACAGTCCCAAGGATAATCTCATCGATCTTAGAGAATATTTCTTCGATACCTATGCCGAGAGATGGCCCCCTAGCTATGCCATCGAGTCCATATCGGATAGTATGAACATCACCATTGTGTTGAACGGCTCCAAATTGGACCTCTCAGGGCTGGTGGTAAACTGGACCGGGACGGTAGAGATCATCCTTAACTGCACCAATTCATTCGGCCGGAGTATCTTGTCAAGTCCCATAAATATCACAGTAATAAATATTGATGACGGCCCGGTCTGGAGCAGGGTTCCACCAGCACTTTCTCTAGCAGAGGACAACATGCACACAACCGATTTTTCACTTGATGATTACCTGTTCGATGCCGAGGGAGACGCCCTGGAACTGATTCTCACCCTGTCGGATGAGAACATTTCGGCAACCGTCGGCAATGACACCAAGATCACCATCACACCTTCTAAAGACTATAATGGTAAAACGAGTATCGACATCTATGCCCGCCAGTTGAACAATCACTCAATGGAAACTGGTATTATCACAATCCCGGTGACGGTGGTGCCAGTGAACGATCACCCGGATGTAGAATCACCACATCCTAAGGACGGCTCAATAGAGAGGGACGTGAATGTGAACTTCTCCTGGACTCCCCGCGATATAGATAATGATCCGTCCGAGTTATCCTATGACTTCTACCTGGGAAAAACGCAGCCCCCGGCACTCCATTCCCGTGACGTAGAGCTAAACTATATTTTCATTAAGGGATTGGAGGACTCCACCACTTATTACTGGTACGTCAAAGCTTTCGACGGCGATCTCTTCGGTACCACACCGGAAAACTTCTGGTCCTTTAGTGTGGACACGGAAGTTAGCATCCCTGAAGTAAGTTTACAGGCTCCCCTGAATGGGATTACTCTGAATATGACGGCAGTGAACCTGACATGGATGTCTGAGAACACTGAAGAAGACACCACTTATCATGTCTTCCTCGGTGGCAGAAACGACACCATCATCGAAGTGGCCACGACCGGGAATACCTGGTATCCATTGACCGACCTTGGGGATATTGCCACCTATTACTGGAAGGTCATTCCAACGACCCCCACTTTGGAAGGGAGATGTATGAGCGGTATCTGGAAATTCGAGATCAATGTCTCCTTCGAACCTAGAATCGAAATTAGTATGGAAATAATGGACAACTTGCCGAGACTCGATATAATACAAGGTAAAACCGCGAATTTCACAATTTCCATAGCCAATACCGGCAACGTACCCGTATCGATATCCTTCGAAGATACCGGGCTCGCCGGTGGCGTTGTAGACTATAATAATACTGTAGTGGTGGAGAATGGTGAAACGAAGATCATTAAGGTCATAGTCTCCATTCCGATCGATGTGGACCCCGGTGAATACCTGCTAACCATAATCGGGGATTATACGACGGGGGAAATAACCCTGGACCTGCCGATCATAGTGAAACCGCAAAAAATTCCGCCAGAAGCGAAAATCAAAAAAATCGATGGGGGAGAACCGGGTAAAAAGATAAAGTTCGACGCCAGGGATTCCACTCCCAATGGAAATATTGTGTCGTACCAATGGGATTTCGATGACGGAGTGGATTCCGATGGGGACGGTAACAAAATGAACGACGTGGACGCTGATACTGCAATTGCATCTTGGAAATACGAAAAGGAGGGGCGTTACACGATCACCTTAACGGTATCGGACAACGACAATCAAACGAACACCACATCTATGGAGATCGAGGTATTATACCCATCAAATACCAGAACGGTGATATGCTCGGTTTCCATCGTGGTTGCGCTTGTGATGGCAGGGGGGATATTCCTGTCGCGATTGGGGAAAAGGGAAGTGGTGAAAAGGGCCGAATCCCTGGATCGAAAGCGGCAAAAACTACTGCGCAAACGTCAGAAAAAAAGTGGCTCGGAGGAAGTGAAGGAAATCAGTGGGGGTCCCGCTTTGGACGCCGGGAAAGGGAAGTGAGTTCATGCATGGAACTGAAAAAACCATCAAGTGGATAATGGTCCTTATTATCATATTCGGTGCGACTTTAATTATTTTATCACAACCACCGATTTTCGAATATAAAAACGGAACTGCAGAGCTGACGGAGCCGCATGGGAATTCCGAAGCACATGGAGAGCGAGCCGATAATGCAACCCCAATTAATATCACCTCGATCCCAAAAAAAGCCACGGGTGATTTCCTGATCGAGGTGGGTATTTCCGAATCGACAGATATCGACATATCTGACGTCATGCTTTGGAGCTCAGCCGATATGATAACCTGGACTGAGCTTCCTTTGATGAAATATCGACCCGCGCTTAACGATACAATAGTGGTGCAAGGGTCTCAGCTGGACGATGGAACCGTCCATTTGGGGGTATCCCGCTCGAACGCCTTGGGACCTGACAACTACGGAACGGTAGAGATATCCACTCCAAAGAATGTCGCCGTCTCGGAAACTAACGAGATATTCGAACCGGGCCTAGCCATGTATGTAATTATTATAGTTGCAATTGGGATCTTCGGTGGGGGGGCGCTTATCTACAAGGGGGGAACCGACCAGATAAAGGGTATGATGCGGCAGATACATAAAGATGAGAGAATGAAAGCGAGCGAGAGTGGGAGTCGCAACAAGGGATACGATCATGAAGGGGGGTTCGTTGGCGCCCGTCATCAAGACCCAGACCACAGGAGTGAAAAATCTTCAGGTAGATCATACGACGACGATGCTGCATGGGAGGAAGAACCGGCAGGGAATGATATTTCATGGGGGGAGGCAGGTGATGAAGGACCGAGGAACCGGAGACGACGGGGGAGGGACGAGGCAAGAGAACGGTGGGAAGAGGAATCGGGTGATGACGAAATAGCATGGGGTGAGGCCGACGCTAAAGGCAAGCAGGGTAAAGGAAGAGGACGCCAGAGCGACGAACGGAGGGGAAGCAGGAAAAGAGGGTCTAAAAGAGAACGAGATGATGACGAGGTAGCGTGGGGGGGTAATAATGAATCTCGAAATAGGAGAGGTGGGCGATATGGCAGGGATTCAAGTGGACAGGAGGGGGAAGACGGGAAAGATCGTTACGGCTCTCGTGGTGAAAGGTCAGGCAGAAGGGGGGGAGAGAGCAGGGGTGATAGGGGAAATGAAGCACCAAAGGGTCGCAGAGGAACGTCTACGAGGAAGGAAGAAAGAGGCGGTCATGTTCGGAAAACCGGGTCAGAGAAAATGAGGGGGCGGGATGAACGCCGTGATCGGGGTGGTAGAACCCGACGAAGGAGACCGCGGTCAGCATACGGGAAAAAAAGTGATGGGTCCGGGGATGATTATCAACAGGGGTCCCGGCGCTATGGAAGAAAGGACGAAGATATGTCCTGGTTGAACTGAAGCATCATAGAATCATTTGCCTTTTGCCCTTTTCTTTAGCGTTTCACGGATGGCTAAACGTTCCTTTTTTTCAAGGGCGAACCATTGTTTTGCCAATTTTTTCTGTTTGGAGTTCATCTTCTCCGGTAAAATGTAAAAAAAACGTACGTATTGATCTCCCCTGCCCCGGCTACCCAATCTCGGCATGCCTTTCCCCTTCATCGTTATTACTGAGTCAGGTTCGGTCCCCGGTTTTATCGAGTACTTCTCATCGCCCTGGATTGTGGGGATGACGATGGTATCCCCAAGCAACGCCTGGCCAATGGTAATAGGTATCTCCACCGCGATATCTTCCTCGTTCCTTTTAAAGAAATCGTGCTCCGGAATCCTCACCACCACATACAGATCACCACCCCGTCCATTGTTCAATCCTTCATTTCCTTTTCCCGTAAGGCGCAGGCTGGAACGATCGGATATTCCCGGCGGTATGTCTATTGATATCCTTCGGTTCTTATGAACACGACCCTTACCCTTGCACTGGCGGCACTTGCCCTTGATTATCTCACCTCTTCCTTTGCATTCAGGACAGCCCGCAATATTGATGATCTGGCCGATGAGGGTTCTCCTAACTTCCTTGACCTGACCGGTTCCACCACAATCACTACATACTATCATCTCGCCGCCCTCCGCCATCCGGGTTCCTTTACACGAAGAACATTTCATCTTTGCCTCGATCTCGATGGTTTTCGAGATGCCGGTCGCCGCTTCTATAAGATCTATGGTAATATCTGTTATAATATCACTGCCGTCCTCCCCAGCGGCTCTCCCCATCGCTCCCCTTCCTGCATTCTGACGGCCAAAGGGCGTGAAAAAATCATTGCCCATGCCCGAAAACCCACCAAAACCAAAATCCTGAAACACCCGTCTGAAAATGCTCATGGCATCTCCCATATCCATGTGCATGTCATATCCACCGGGAGTATCGCTCACAGAACCGTATGTGTCGTACTGTCTCTTCTTATCCGCGTTGGACAATACTTCGTAGGCTTCCGTAGCCTCCTTGAACTTGCCCTCGGCGCCCTTGTCCCCCGGATTCCGGTCGGGATGATATTTCATGGCCAATTTCCGGTAAGCCTTGGTAATTCCCTTCTCGTCGGCATCGCGGGATATACCTAGGGTTTCGTACAGGTCCTGTTTTGTCATCCCTCTGGGCTCCCTTATCGATTTTCTCAGTTCTCATCCGTACCATCCGGAGGGACCGATACGATGCATTTCATTGGAATTATCACCCTGTCATTGAGCATATAACCCTTTTCAATCATCTGTAGTACGGTGTCCTCCGTAATGTTCGTGTTCACTACCGTATTGACCGCTTCCTGGAAAGCCGGATCAAAGCAATCGCCCTCCCCGGAAATCTCCCGTACTCCCTGGGATTCAAGAAACTGGGTCAGTTGAAGGTCCACCATTTCCAGACCTTTCTGCAGACCAAATATGTCTTTGGAATCTTTTATCTGGGCAAAGGCCCTGTCCAGATTCATCTTGACATTCAAAAAATTTATGATAACGTCCTCCCTTACGTTGGCAATGAGTGCTTGCCGTTCTTTCTGATTTCTCTTTCGGAAATTGATGAAATCCGCTTCCAGCCGGACATGCTGGTTCTTAAGGACGGCCGTGTTTTCAAGAAGCTTTGCGAACTTAACGTTCAGATCTGCCATTTCCCGGTCTCTTTCCACAAGGGAGCAAATCAATTCCTTCTTCGAAAATTTCTTATAATCAGCACTACTAGCACTATTGCAATCCTCTGAAACAGGAGACGTTTTCGTATTACTGTCATCGGTCAATTGCGCTTCCTCCGATTTTTCGATACCATGATTTATCCACATGTGGATTGTTCATTTCCCAATAAATTCCAATCAGGGCGAATTAGTACTACTATACTTATCGGTTTTGGTCAAAATTGCACGCAAAATATCCACTGGATGAAACCCTTTATTCTCCAGGCGATATTGCCGAAACCGGATCCATTCTCGCCGCTTTTAATGCAGGATAGAGTGCGGATAATGCTCCGACTATAATGGTTATCATAAATGCAATCAAGAGTATCTCGGGCATTGCCTTGGCGGGTGAGAAGAACAGGGGGCTGCTGCCTCTTATATAGATAGCATTGAAGACGTTACCCGAAAGAAGGGTCCCTGAAAAAAGGGCAATGAGCCAGGCCAACACAGACAACCATATGGATTCGATTATGAATATCTTGGCCACCTGCATGTCGGTGAGCCCTACGGCCTTCAGTATACCGATCTCCTTCCGTCTTTCCCTTACTGAAAGGTACATTGTATTCGAGATTATGGCCGTTGAAGCGATCATGATGAAAACTGATGTCACTATGAGCCACAGAATAATGGTCTTCTGTACTTCCCGATCCAGTTCGGTGGCCTCCTTTCCCGGGTTGTCAAAACCCGGTTTTGTGGAATCATCTACTTCACCAATGGTGTTATACACCTTGCTCTCCACCTCCAGTGTGAATCCCCTTGCCATGGACAGAACAAGTATGAGGAACGTTATGGAAAGAGTGAGTCCTATAACCGTGAGTCCGTGCCTGAACTTTTTTGCTGAAAAACCTCTGTAGACGTAAATGAATACATTGAAATTGAACTTTTTTTTATCCTTCATTATATTTCGCCCGTCCCATTTTTTCATTGATTTTTCGAAAATAAATTATAGGTTTTCCCCATGTACGGTATCCCTGAACATTTCACTGATCATATCCTTCGAGAGACCAATGACCGGGTAGAACACAGGGTGCTCAGTGGATTTAACTCCGTATTCTTCAATAATTTCCGTGAAGCGATCCATATCGAAACCGAGAACCATGGCACGGGCACCTTTCAGGGAACACTCCGAATCCAAAATACCGAAAATATCTTTTGGAGATGCTTCGACTATTTCCACCATAGCCGGTCGAAGGATGAATCTCCCAAAGTATGCCAACACCTTTTCCATTGGCAGAGGTTTCCTATAGATCTGCGGGACGTAGAAAAAGTGCAGCCGGTTTCCTCTTTTCATCATCAGGTACGCGGCAAGCAGGCTCGCTTTATTCCCAACGGCGCAGACCGAAGTTCCCGAGACGCCCAGGGGTAGCCCTCCGGGTCCTTGTATCTTCTGATGATAGAAAAATGCGGTGTTATCCCTTATCTCGATATACAGGATCTTGTCGGGTGAGCGAAGTTTCACACTGAGATCTTTTTCGGTATTATTCTTCAGTATCTCCGAACCTACCCTGACATTTACATCTTGGGAAGTGTAGGGGTGATTGCCCACACGTCTTGTCCTCACTGCAAAACTATTTCCTTTCGTGAGAAGCCAGTGTGAATATTCCACCGCCTTAGCCGCGATATCGTCCATTTGGGAAGTATCAAGGGAAATTCCGGGGGAAATGGATACCACACCGAAGGTTTTCATAAGGATGTCGGCTCCCTTGACAAGGTCCCCAGGGTAAGCATAGAACCGGCCGCGGGTGAAATTCAGGTAACAGTCAATGTTGGCATCAAGGAACATCTTTTCCATGTTCGATCGAAGCCGGTTGAGAAATCTTCTCATTACCGGGCCGGATTTCAAACCCAACTCACCGTAGCGCACAATAAAAAATGCATTCTCCTCCATCCCCGGCGGTACCTTGATTTCCATGCTGAGGGAATTGTCCTTCGGCACTATTAATTATTTGCCGAAATATTCCATGCGATGGAGGGGGAAATATGAATGAAATTGTGATGTTATCCCGGATCAGTAATTTGGATCTATTATCTCCTCGCTTCTTTCTAAAGAGGAGCTGCGACGTAAGAAACGCAGCTCCGACCCAAAAATAAAAACAAAGAAAATAGGAGCTCTGCCCCCGACTTCTGCGGCAGCAGAAGAACTTTCTGATACCATAGACTGCACTCGCCACCAACCTAGCCTGCCGAAGTTAATATCCTATTTATCATCACTTCGTTCAACTCTACCAAGATCATCTTTTACTTCATTTTCGGGTGACTTCCTTTTACTCCGGACAGATAACGCAATAAAAAGCGCGATCAATATTACAGCCACTATGCCCAACGAAATCCAAATCCAGGTCTTTGAACTACTGTCGGTTGGGTTTTCAGTGTTATCGTCATCTGGCGACTTGTTATTCGGATCGTTTGGGTAAATATCCAGTTCTAATGGAGGATTCGATGTTGAATCACTATGGTTCATTCCGGGGTTCCATTTATCGGGAATACCGTCACCGTCAGTGTCAAGGGATGCCGCGGGATCTAGAGGGAATGCATCCAGATGTAATCCGGTGGTTGAATTTGTTTCGTTCATTCCAGGATTCCATCTATCTGGTGAGCCGTCCCTATCGGTATCAAAAGAAGCAGCTGGATTATTTGGAAAATCGTCGATGATATCCGGGATGCTGTCATTATCCGAGTCATCGGCCTCAATATTTGGTCTTTGTTCCCATTGAAGATGGGGGTAATCGACATATTCGTTGATCGCCCAGATGGTATCGAAATCCCAACCCGCCTCTGTGAAAGTACTTTTTGTCATCATCTCAAGAGTAGCCTTTCCTTTACCTTTACTGCTGTTTAATTGACCTGAAATTTCGGTATCCCAGAAACTGTACTCTTCAATTCCACCCGAATTGGATCCCACGAGCCCGCCGACATTAACATCTCCAGTCACATTTCCTGTTGAATAGCAGTTCTTAATCGTCCCCGAGCCTCTTCCCACCAGTCCGCCTACATCCTCACCTCCAATTACATTTCCTGTTGCATAGCAGTTCCGCACCATCTTCCGGTTTAGTCCCACCAGTCCGCCGATATCATCACCGTCACTCGTTACATAGCCTGTTGCGTAGCAATTCCCAACTATTCCCCTATTATTTCCAACGAAACCACCGACATATAGACCTCCTGTCACATTACCTGTCGCGTTGCAGATATTTATCATTCCATAGTCGTCGTTCAATCCGACTAATCCACCAGTACTCTCATCTCCAGTCACATTGCCTGCAGCGTAGCAGTTCCGTACCAGATCCCGGTTCCATCCTACGAGTCCACCAACACTCAGATTTCCGCTAACTTTGACAGTCGCAGAGCAATTCTGCACTATGAATCCATTGTCTCCCACTATCCCACCGACATTCTCTTCTCCAATGACATTGCCCCTAGCGTAGCAGTTCTCCACCGTACCACCATATCCATTATATCCCACTAGTCCACCGACCCGCTCCAAACCGCTGATGGCACCCATGGATGAACAATTCTTGATCGTGCCACCGACATTGTATCCAACGATCCCACCGACATCTTCATCTCCAGTGACATTGCCCATGGTTGAACAGTTCGACAACTTGCCCCCGTCGTTCCATCCAACTAGGCCACCGATATGATCAGAACCGTTGATATTGAAACCGAAAACACGTAAATTCTCGATAACAGTGTAATTGTGAATATATCCAAACATGCCAACATCGGATGCAAATGGATGATCCATATTCAAATTGGATATAATATGCCCCGAGCCGTTGAACTCCCCAGCCGAAAAAAAAGGTATATGCAGGCCCGGCACCGTGGTGAGGTCTATATCGGCACCAAGCCGGAACCGAAGACCTGCATTATCGACAAAACCCAGAAGATCCTTGAAGCCCTGGACCTCCTTGATCATATAACCGTCCCTATAGGCCACTAGGGTGGCGTGGTAGTCTGCAATGTCCAGTACGAGACCATTGGTGAACCAGTCATCATACTGCGCATTGTAAAGTCCACCAATGGTAACCAGATGTCTTCCGTTTATCAGAACTGAATCTATATTATAATGTGAGTTTTCCAACAAATTGTCGTTATCGGTCTTTCCCACTAACCCACCAACATTCTCTTCTCCGCTGACATTGCCGGTGGTATAGCAGTTCTTTACCACGTCGCCGGAGTTCTGCCCCATGAATCCGCCGACATGATCAGAACCGTTGACATTGCCGGTGGTATAGCAGTTCTTTACCACACCGCCGGAGTTTTGCCCCACGAATCCGCCGACATGAACAAAACCGTTGACATTGCCGATGGCATGGCTGCCCTCAATGGTAATACCATCGTTATGCCCTACCATCCCACCGACATCCCTATATCCTCGGACATTGCCGTTGGCGTAGCATTTCTCCACCGTACCGTCGAATGTCCTTCCCACAAGACCACCAACGCAATCATCCCCTGTGACATAACCTGTAGCGTAGCATTTTTCCACCGTGCTGTTGAAGTTCCATCCCACGAGGCCACCGACATGACCAAAACCGCTAATATTACCGGTAGCATAGCAGTCCTTGACCGCGCTGTAGTAGTTCAGTCCCACTAATCCTCCGACATCCGATGGACCGCTAACATTGCTGGTAACGTAACAGTTCTTGATTATACCCATGACGTTATATCCTACAATCCCACCGACATAACTAATACCGCTGATATTGCCCCCAGTATGGCAGTTCTCGACTGTGCTTTTGTTATTCCGTCCCACTATCCCACCGACATAAGATGAACCACGGATATTATTATATTCCATACTTAGATTACCGATGGTTGCGCCATCGTAGATAAATCCGAACAACCCAACGTAATTCTCATCAGGACGGTCGATGAATAATCCGGTAATGTTGTGTCCGTTTCCATCCAAATTTCCTGTGAATTTTATTCCTTTGAAGGCTAATTTAAAAGGATCGGTATCCCTTGCGATCGGCTCGAAACCTTTACCATTATTCCACTCTATCGTCTCGGATGCATTAATATCATTAACCAATGTATAATTCGCAAACAGGTCCAGATTCATATCCTGCAACTGTGATACATTCGAAATCTGATAAGGATCATCTTCAGTCCCATTCCCGCCTGCGAATCTGGTTCTGATGTATGGATCATTTTTACTCCGCACGACGCGATTAGACAGGCATGCTTCCCTTTTCTCTGTTGGAGTTGGATTAAAACCGATGATACAATAGGAAAAGAGAAGGAGCAAAGTCAATGCCAGAGTAACTGTTCTCTTGGAATACATAGTAACTCCATGATGATTGTGGCGTGATTCATTGTAAAATAAGGTTTTCATCATATATATTTTCAATGGTGCGAATCTCGACTACCCTTACGGCTAGTCGGACTTGCCCGCAATATTGCGGTCAAGTTTCGAAAATAATTCGAAGCCTTTCAAGTTACGCCTTGAGAGGACTGGAGGTATCTTTGATTCATCAAGATTCGCAGCTTGACAATGTTCCCGATATCGCCCGTAGGGGGGAACATCCCCGAGGGCGCAGATACCGCTGAATATAATCGATTATGATTGTTAGATACCCAAATACGGAAACAGCTAACTAAAAAATAATCTGAATAGAGTGAAATAAATTGGATATTAAGCATCTTCATGAAAAAGGTTGGAATTTGATATGATTTTATAAATGTTTTCAACCGTCTCAAAAGACAAATTTCCCCTGGATAATCGGTGCAATTCTATTTGGGAGACAATCTTAAAATACGATAATTCAGTTGTGTGTAACGGAGGCGGGAATCATGGAAATGAAGCTTGACAACAACCGATTTTGGGTGCTTCAGACCGACGAGGAAATCACGCTGTACAACGTGTTCAGGGAATCGGTCATAAGAATAAAGGAACTAATGCAAGAAAACAAGGAAACGGACGAAATAGATTTGATGCTGGTGGAGATCAGAGGGGAGAAAATGACTGCAAAGACTGTAAGCTGGAGCGAGATAGCCGCCCAGATCGTAAAATTGTAAGGTGATGATATGAAATTCGAAGAAATAAAGATGGAACTTATTAAGCCAAATCCCGCCCAGCCCAGGGAGAGCTTTCCAAAAGACCGCATTCTGGAATTGGCCAAGAGCATTGCGGCCCAGGGGCTATTGGAACCAATTGTTGTGAGAACCCAGGGGAAAAATTACGAGATCATAGCAGGTGAACGGCGCTGGAGAGCCTTCAGTCATCTCAAGAAAAAACTAATTCCGGCGATAATCTGGAAGATAGAAAGTGACATAGAGGCCGCCGAAAAAAGTCTCATAGAGAACTGGATGAGAGAGGACCTGACCTCGGTCGAGCGGGAGAACATGTTATTCCAAATAAAGGAAATGGGGAGTTACAGAAATAGCGAATTGGCAAGCAGGCTGGGATTGACCAAGGGAACGGTTGGCGCCTACATCTCGGCAAAGAAGGACCGAGACAAGCTTCACCGTGGCGATACCATCACCACGCGGGACATCACGAAGACAAGGGGACTGGACGATACCACACGCCAATGGTTGCTAGATAAGCTCGAGAAGGGAGAGATCAGCAAACACGAGCCAGAAAAGAAGGTACGGATACTGAAAAAGGCCCCGGAGAAATTGAGGAAGGCCATTGTGGAAGAAAAGGTTGACATCTCCGACGCAAAGCGACTCATAGATGTGGGCATATCGGAAGGGGATGAGGATAAGCTCATCGAGAAACTGTCTCTACAGAAAAAGGCCAGGGAGAAGCTGAAAAAGATCGATATCAAAATGGAACAGTCCGGCGAGAAATCGGACAGTAAAAGAGAAACGGTAGTGGTGCGAAGGGAGGACGCACGGGACAGGGAGCGAATGGTGGTCTACAAGGAGATGTGGGACAACGTCCGGTGGTGGACAACCGGAAGCATAAGGACCATAAAGGACAATAGGACCAGGAATCGGGCCGTGGAGTACATAAAAAGCATCAGGGATCACTGCCAGGAGCTGCTGAAGGAGTTGGAAGGAGAATAGCGCCCGTGGTCCATCCGCAGGAAACCCACGGACACCTTTCTGTGGGTGATTAATAGTGAATTTTCAATTCATGCCGTAGATGATGATACACCCTTACCGAACCAATGGTGATGACGAGGATCTTGAGTGCTGATATCGGCATGGCCAGACGAGTAAAATGAGCTCTCGGCCAGGTATTTTACTTTATGAAAATATATCATACACCCGGGGGAAGAAGGAATGGCAAAGAAGAAAAAAAGCAAAAAGAAGGAAGAGTCGGAACTTGAGAAAAAACTCTCGTTCACGCCAAAATCGATCTGGGAAGGGATCAATAAGAAGGACATTAAGAAATGTTATTCGTTCTCGCGAGGTTACAAGGAGTTTCTTTCAAAATGTAAGACGGAGGCCCAGTCCGTGGCATACGCCGAGAAGCTCGCGCGGAATGAAGGATTCCGAGAAGTATCGCAAATAAAAAACATCTCTCCCGGGGATCGCGTCTACATAAAGAACCGTCACAAGAACATCATGCTTTTCCGGGTAGGAAAGAAGCCGCTGGCCGAAGGGTTGAACTTAATTGCAGCACACGTGGACGCACCCCGCCTGGATCTGAAACCCTCGCCACTGGCGGAAGACGCTGACTCGCAGATCGCTCTTTTCAAGACCCATTATTATGGGGGAATCAAGAAATACCAATGGGTGAACGTTCCAATGGCGCTACACGGGAAGGTAGTGCGGATGGACGGGAAGCAAATTGAGATAGATATCGGTGAGAAGAAGGACGATCCGGTAATTGTCATCCCGGACCTCTTGCCGCATCTCGCTGCAAAACAGAACCGGCGAACGTTGCGCGAGGGTATCAAGGGGGAGGAACTGAGGGTGATAGTAGGCTCGAGACCCCTGGATGACGAGAATGCCAAGTACAAAATAAAATTGACAGTGCTGAAGGAGCTGAACGACCGGTACGGGATGACCGAGGAAGACTTTGTATCGGCGGAACTGGAAGTGGTGCCGGCGGGTCCCGCAAGGGATGTTGGTTTGGATCGCTCATTGGTGGGAGCTTACGGGCAGGACGACAGGATATGCGCCTATACTTCCGTGATGGCCATCCTCGAAATGGGAAAGAAGATACCGGAAAGGACCGCTGCGTGCATACTGTTCGACAGGGAAGAGGTGGGCAGCGATGGTCCCACCGGCGTGAAATCTAGATTTCTGCTGAACGCCGTTGGTGAGGTTATGGAAAAGCTAGACGGTGGATATCGCGATATCGAGTTGAGGCGGTCCCTCGAGCGGTCCTATGCTCTTTCGGCAGACGTGAACGGAGCGATTAATCCCATGTTCAAGGACGTGCACGAGAAACAGAACGCTGCGGTACTGGGAAAGGGGATCGTGGTGACGAAGTATACCGGTTCAGGGGGCAAATACAATTCAAGCGAGGCTTCGGCGGAGTTTGTCGCGAAGGTAAGACGGATCCTGAACGATGCAAAGATACCTTGGCAACCGGCTGAACTTGGGAAGATAGACGAGGGTGGCGGGGGAACCGTGGCCAAGTTCCTGGCGCTGCACAACATGGACGTTCTTGATGCGGGTCCGGCGCTGGTTAGCATGCATTCACCCTTCGAACTCTCATCCAAGGCGGATATATATTACACTTACAAGGCTTATAAGGAGTTTTTTCTAAAAATGGAATGATTTTTTTTAAGTCGATGCTTGCGTTTTGAACAATCGGATATTTTTCTGATCCTGCCTACTACTGTACAGTCTGGATTCGATGCCCATTTCGTTCCAGCGGATTAGAAATACTCCTGCATCCCAGGGACGTTATCCTTCGGATTTTTCTCATAAGAAAACAGAACCGGGAAATGGAGGGAGAATGTATTTTCGCAAGGTTTTCCACAATCAAATTGGACGGAATTACGAAAAGCCTGCACAGTCCTGATTCCGGTTCTTGACAGATGAATAAAATATAAATACGCGCTTCCAATTCACAATTGTTAAGTCAAACGGTATGAAAAACTCCCAGAATTATTATCTGAAAAAGAAAGAAAAACTGAAAATTAATATTTTATTAACATGGGGAAAACGGGCTTGTTTGAGTTAAAATATTTTCCTGATTATTTTATATAAGCATGCAAAAGTGAAATTTGAAGACGGATTGAGATTGAATTTTTAGCATAATACATAAAAGTAATAAATGAATCACACGAAGAGAGGGAATGATAATGTCAAATAAAGAAGATTCAGCACCAGAAGAATCTGTTTCCATGGATGATCTGGATCCTGATTTCAAGCACATGGTGGCAAAGGAACCCGGCGGAGAGAACATCAAGAAATGTTTTGCGTGCGGGACCTGTGCCGCCATCTGTCCTGTTCTATCCGTCAATGATAGCTACAATCCTCGAAGGATCATAAGGATGGTCCTGCTGGGTATGAAGGAGGAAGTGCTAAGTAGCGAGTTCATATGGCTCTGTTCCGGGTGCTACAGTTGTTACGAACGGTGT